>JBIKNA010000041.1:0-30267 GCA_044358965.1 Polyangiaceae bacterium | reverse complement strand
CCAGCGTCCAAGCCCTCAAAAACACAAAGACTTGGAGGCTCGTTGCGCGGAGTCGGGAAGAACGCTGCACCAAATCGCGTAGCAACCCTTGCGTGGCCGTCATGTGATGCTACGTATCGGCACACACACCCACATTGTGGGTGCAGGAGGTCCCATGTTTGCTTCGTCCATTCGTCGCCTCGGATTCCTCTCCCTCTTGCTCGCCGCCCCGCTCGCGTCGGGCTGCGCCGCTCCTGTCGACGCCGATGAGGCCGAGGAAGTGGGCAGCAACGAAGATGAGGTCACCGCGGTTCCTCAATCCGTCGTCGAGCGTCAGTCCATCGGCAACTGTTGGATCTACGCCCACGCGAGCTGGCTCGAGTCGATGAACAAGAGCGCCACCGGGCAGACCTACGACTCGTCGCAGAGCTACCAGACCTACTGGCACTGGTTCGAACAGCTGGTCAACGGCGAGACCGAAGGCGACAGCGAAATCCAAACCGGAGGCTGGTTTCGCACGTCGAACTACCTGACCGAGCGTTACGGCGTGGCCCCGGAAGCTGCATTTGTCCCCGAAGACGTCGGCAGCGAGATGTCAGCCCGGCAAAAAGCCGCCCTCGACAAGATCAACCTCGAGATGAAGTCCGGCCGCTTGGCGACGCCCAATGCCCGACGCAATCGCTCGCTCGTTCGCACCGTGTTGGACGAGGCCTTTGCCCTCTCCCCCGAAGTGCGGGCGCAGATGCGCAAGGTGTTTGGCGCCACGGCCACCCGCAACCTCACGTCCAAGAGCCGTACCACGGGCAAGTTCACCGCCGACACCCGCGGCACCTTCGTGGTGCGCCCCTCAGAATTTGCGGTCAAGTACACGCGTTGGGACGCGGCCGCGGGCAAGAGTGAGGTCGTCACGGGCACACTCGACAAGGCCATGAGCGAGTGGCGCAGCGCCTACTATTCGACGTGGAACGGACGCGCCACGCAGATTCGCGTGCAGCGTGCCTTGCACGACGCGCAACCGGTGGTGGTCTCCTGGATGGTGGACTTCAACGCCCTGTCCAACAGCGATCAGCCCGGGGCTCCGCAGGGCTCCTTCACCAAGACCTTGCTCGACCGCAACAAGCCTGGCCGCCAAGGCGGTCACATGACGGTCTTCCACGACTACGAGATCAAGCTCGCCTCCGGCGAGGTGCTGGCCGCAGGCACCACGCTCGACCCGGCGAACCCCGAGCACAAGGCCAAGCTCGACGCTGCGCTCGACCCGCGTGCGACGATCATCAAGATGCGCGTGAAGAACTCGTGGGGTACCGCCCGTGACGACCGCGGCTTCGTGCGCGGCTTCGGCGGCTACCACGATTTGTACATGGACTACCTGAATGGTCCCATCAAGAGCTGCACGGAGACCGACAACCTGAAGCCCCTGGCCGAGCGTGGTTGCAATCGGGACGCCACGCCGCTGAACGAAGTGATTCTGCCGCCGGGCTACTGACCAACGCCGTCGGTCAGTTAAGCTGTGCTGGGGCCTGCGCCGAGACTTCGGTTCTCGGCGCATGGCGCCCTTGGGATATCCACGCCATGGTGCGGTCCAAGGTGCGGTAGAGCATCTGGTTGCCTTCCTGTCGGTATGCGCCCAGGCGCTCTCGGAAGCCGCGCTCCTGCGCCAAGAACTCTCCGAAGCGGCCTAGGTCTTTGGCGGCAACGCCGTAGCCCAAATGCTCCACGTAGCGAGCGTTCTGCTCCTGTTCGTACTGGTGCCGAACGGGCACCGAGTAGATGGGCTTGTGCAGGTACACCGCTTCGGACAGCAGGGAGTACCCGCCGTTGGCCACCACGGCGCGCGCTGCGGCAAGGTCTTCGACGAACTCGGCGTCCCGAAAGGACTTGAGTGTGAGATTCCCCACGCGCTCGTCGCGCCCGAAGCCGTAGACGATGAACTTGGTCTTGCTGTGCGTGGCGAGCTCACGCAGGAGATCTTCGCCGGCGGACGACGTCTGGTACACGAGCACGTGATCGCCAATGCGCTTTTGCCGCTCGGCATCGATCACCGAAGCGCGCAAGATCGGCGGAACGAGCTCCGTGTTGCCCGCACACTTGTTGCGAACCTTGGCAGGCACGAACGTGCTCACCAGGTATCGATGGCACTTGGGCAGCTTGGCTTTGACGAAGGCCTTGGTGAGCTGATGGTCGAGCTTGAGGCCTTTCTTGACCGCGTCGGGGTGCTTGCAGCGCGCCAAGAACTGGATGTTGTCGATGGAGATCACCGGTACATCGTGTGTCCGGCCAAAGAGGTACGAGAACGAATCGAAGTCGCTGATGACCAAGTCCGGGCGGAAGGCTCCGACGGTATCGGCGTAGGCCCGGTAGTTCATGCGCAAGAGGCCCGGCGCCGCCAGCAAGTTGTCGGTGAGCGTCCCCGTTCGATCGAGGGCGCCACTGTCGCTGTAGCGCAGGCGTAGACCTCGGATCTCGCGCACCCGCACCCGTCCGCGGGCCCGGTCTTCGTAGCCGGCAAAACTGCGCTCCAGGTAGCCGAAGGCCCGGTGACTCGCCACGGCCAACACGTCCTGGCCGCGGTCGGCCAGGTACTCCATGACCACGCGGCTTCGGGTTGCGTGACCCATGCCTTCGCCCACCACGCCGTAGAGCACTCGCATGGACAAAACAGGTACAATGCACGCAACGCAGGGCCGTGACCCTCGGGTGACATTCTGGAAAACCCTCGGCAGGCAGGGGGGGCGGGCGGACCCGAGGTGCCGGCGCCATAGAGCGGAAATTGCCGTCAGTTTGCGCCCCGGCGGGCGCCTCTTGGGCCGTTGCATTTGACCCGGCGTGCCCATGCATGAAAGAAAGGCCCGCCCATGACGGAACGCCTGCGCCCGTACCACGATGCTCCTCGGCTGCCCGAAGGCGAGCAAGTCGACGTTCGAAGCATCGTCACCGGCGAAGCCTACGAACTCGAGGTGGGCCCGGGGCGCGGCGGATTCATGTTCGAGCGGGCGGCGGCGGCCCCGGAAGCAGGGCTCATTGGCCTCGAGATTCGACGCAAGTGGGCGGCCATCGTCGACGGTCGCCTGCGCAAGGCGGGCCTAGGGGCGCGCACGCGCGTTTTTGCCGAGAACGCCCTCGACGCCATGCCCCGCATGATGCCCGCGGGCGCGTTTCGCGTGGCCTACCTGCATTTCCCCGACCCCTGGTGGAAGAAGCGCCACACCAAGCGCCTGGTCATGGGCGATGCCTTCTTGGAGCAGATCGCGAGACTGCTCATGCCCGGCGGCGAGCTGTTCGTGCAGAGCGACGTGGCCGAGCGCGTGGACCAGTACGAGGCGCAAATCGCCACGGTGCCCGCGTTTGTGCCCCTGGGCGATGCGCCGGGGTCGCCCCGCGTGGCCGAAAACCCGTACAACGCCCGAAGCCCCCGGGAGCATCGCGCCATCACCGATGGCTTGCCGGTGTTCCGTTTGCGCTATCGTCGGGCCTAGACTTTCGCGTTCCTGCTCCATCACCGTGCTCCGTGCACAAGAAGGCCCCTGCAACATGACTTCTTCCATCGTTCAACGAAGCTCTGCTCTCTTGGTCTTGGCTCTGGCCGCCGGGTGCGAGAAAGAAGCCCAAGGGCCCGCACCGTCCACAGCGCAGCCCGCCACGGTCACGTCCGGTGCCCCGGCGGCGCCGGCGGCCGCCAACGCCAGCCCCGCAAGCGCGGGCGAGCTGGCCGTGGGGTCTCCTGCGCCGGCCTTCGACCTCAAGGGGCACACCGGCGCGCCGCTGCGCCTTGCGTCGCTCAAAGGCCGACCGGTTGTGCTCTATTTCTACCCGAAAGACGAGACCCCGGGCTGCACCACCGAGGCCTGCGCCTTCCGCGATGGCTTTGCGGAGCTCACCAAGCGAGGCGTCGTGCTCATCGGTGTGTCTGCCGATACGGACGAGTCGCATCGCAACTTTGCCACGAGCCACAAGTTGCCCTTCCAGCTCGTGAGCGACGCCAAAGGAGACCTGTCCAAGGCCTACGGCGTGCCGTTCAACAACGGGTTCATCTCCCGGCACACCATCGTCATCGGGCCCGATGGCAACATCAAGAAGCTCTACCGCACGGTGAACGTCGCAAACCACGCTGCCGAGATCTTGCGCGATGTCGAAGGCATGACACCTCCGGCCCCGCCGCCGGGGTGAGCGCGAACTTGAAGCCTGCGCGCGGCAACCTGGATCAACCAGGAACCATATCGCCGCGCGCAGCAGTTGTGCGGCTTGCGGAATGATTGGTGAATTTGTGCTCACGGGGTAGGGAAACCTCGTACAGAGTACGGTACGGAGGTTGCAGCGCTCTGGCCCGTGAGTTCCTTTCCGCAGATCGTCTATGCCGCCGCGACCACGACCTGCACGTTCTTGCTCGACGGCGAGGGCATCTGTAGGCGCGTGGTCATGCGCGTGCACGGCAGCCGACCCGCCGAGATCGCGCGGCGCTGCCTCGGCGCCCAATACGTGGCCTCGCTCTCCATGGTGTCCGATCAGGGGCTTGTGGAGCGACCGGAGCTTGGCGCGCATTTGTTGTTCGCCCGCACCGAGAACGGGCGGGTTTCGCTCGTCAAGACCGCCGAACTCGAGCACTTCGAGACCTATGACGAGGACGACGACGCGTACGCTGTTGTGGCCGAGGACGACCTTACGGAGACCCTGGACCTCGGCACCGAGCCTCGAGGGCAGGTCCTGGAGTCGGGCTTCGAGCTGTCCGGGGGCTACCCCGCGATGGACGACGATGAGATGGAGACCGACCCCTTCGCAAGGGATCTGCGCCCCAGTTCTGCGGTGCTGACGTCTGCACCCGAGATCGAGGATCTCGAGGCCCACGAGGTGGACCGTAGCTCCTACGAGGAAGAAGAGGGCTCTGTCACCATGCGGGGCCACGCCTACTTCCAGACGCCGGACCCGAGCGTAGCGCGCCGATACCAAGACTTGCTCGAGCGCGCCGCCCACACCGAGCGCTCGCCAAGACCGGCGTACCTTCAGACACCGAGAGTTCCGATCCTGGGCGTCCTGCCCAAGCGCACGGCCACCTTCGGTCGCAAGTAGTCGCGGCGCGCGCGAGATCCTCGAGAAGGCCCCGCGCAAGTGCTCTTGCGGCGACGAGGGCTCTTGGCGCGAGCGCGGCTAGACGATGCCGTACTCTTTGAGGCGTCGGTAGAACGTGCGCCGGGGCACACCAGACAGCTTGGCCGCTTGCACCCTGTTCCAGTTGCACGATGCGAGCGCGGCGAGGATGCGCTCTTTCTCGGTACCCTTGAACTCTTCTTTGTTTTTGGGTGCCGGACCGGTCGGTGGCGGCTGCGATGCCCGCGGCAGCACCTTGCCCGTGCCGCTTCCGGGGCCCAGCTGCAGGTCGTCCAATACGATCTCTTCGCCTTCGCCCATGAGCCAAGCGTTCAGCAGCACGTGCTCCAACTGTCGCACGTTGCCGGGCCACTCGTAGGCGCACAGCTTGCGTAGTGCCACGCGCTCGACGGCCTTTTTGGGGCGGTCGTAACGCGCCGCAAAGAGCGACAAGAAGTGATCGATGAGCGGAGGAATGTCTTCGGGGCGATCACGCAGCGCAGGTACACAGACCTCCACCACGTTGAGCCTGTAGAACAAGTCTTCGCGGAATAGCCCTTGGGCCACCATGGCACCGAGGTCACGGTTGGTGGCGGCCACCACGCGCGTGTCGATGGCCTCTTCGTGGGTGGCACCCACCGCGCGAACCTTCTTTTCTTGCAGCACGCGCAAGAGCCCCGCTTGCATCTTCAGGGGCATCTCGCCGATTTCGTCCAACAAGATGGTGCCGCCCTCGGCCTCGCGGAACAGGCCCCGGCGATCGCGGTCGGCGCCAGTGAATGCGCCGCGCACGTGTCCGAAGAGCTCGCTTTCGAGCAGGTTCTCGGGAATGGCCCCGCAGTTGATGCCCAGGAGCGGCGCACCGCGGCGCTCGCTGGCGCCGTGAATGGCCCGGGTGACCATCTCTTTGCCCGTGCCGCTCTCGCCGGTGATGAGTACCGGAATGTCCGTGTCTTTGACGCGCTCGATGACGGAGTAGAGCTTGCGCATGGGTGCGCTGGTGCCGATGAGCCCGCCATAGCCAAAGTGGCTGCGTAGCTGCGCCCGCGCCTGCTTCAGGTGGAGCCTCGTGGTGGCGAGCTGCTCGGTGCGCCGGCCCAAGGTGCCCGCGAGTTTGTCTTTGGCCTGTCGTAGCTCGAAATTGGCTTGCGCAAGCTCTTCGGCCCGGGCGCGGTTTTCGGCCAAGAGTCGCGCGTTCTCGATGGCGATGGCGGCCTGATCCGCAAAGGCCTGCAGCGTGGGGAGTTCTTCTTTGAACCGAACGCCAGGCTTGAGCTTTGTCTCGAGATACAGCGCGCCGATCACCGGGCACACCGGTGGCGCGCCCCTTACCGGGACACAAGCGACGGATTGGATGGACAGCTTGTGCACGCTGACCGCGCGGCCCAGGTCCGCGTCGTCTTGCGCGTGCATGGCTATCACCGGCGCCTGGGTCTCGAGCACGCGCTCGGCCACGGAGCGCGAGAACGAGGCATGACCCTCGTCGCCCTTCTGATCGCGTGCAGTGTGCACGTACAGGCCGCCGTCGTCGCCCACCAGGATCACCATGCCCCGCTCCGCCGAGGCCAGGGCCACCGCGTGGTCGATGACCTTGGACAGCAAGCGCTGCATGTCGTGCTCACGGGCCAGCTCTTGGGTGATCTCCAGGATGCGTGTCAGGCGGTCGTCGGCGAGGCGCACCATTTGTGTGCTGGACCCGTGCCGGGTGGTGACGGTGACGGAGCCCCTACCGAAGGCCGCGGCCACGGGCATGGTGACCGAGAGCGACTGCCGCAGGGTCCGGCGTCGCGGATCGTTCCAAAAGACCTCGCGTAGGTCTCGGGGCAACCTCGCGGCGGTCTCTTCGAGCAGCCCCAACGCTGTCTCGATGTCGCGCTTGGCCAACGAAACGGAGCCCTGTTGCCCGAACAGCTTGGCCCGGGCTTCGAGGGCTCGCCACTGCCATTCCCGTCGCCCGGACCGCGCGGCCTCGTCGTGCGCGCGGTCGAGGGCAACTTTGGCCCGGGGCTCGTCTTTGAGGGCCACGGCCACCGAGGCTTCGGCCAAGCTCGCCAGCGCTTGATGTTCGCCAAAGCCACCGGTCCCGAGCGTGGTACCCAACGCCTGAAGGCTCATGTCCAACGAGCGCGCATCAGCGCCATCTGTGTTGGCGCGCACCAGCAGCGCTTCGAGTTGCGCTTCCGCGGCGTCTTGGGCGCGGTGCACCGTACGGTAACCTTCGGCGCACTCCTCGTAGAGTGCGGCGGCGCGGGCGTTGTCGCCGGTGCGCAGGGCGTGCTCCGCTTCGAGCCCCAGCAGCTGTGCCCGGACGCTCCCGGAAAGACGGCCGCGCTCTTGCGACAGTGCTCGCAGCGACGCATCGGCCCGCTCGTAGCGACCGAGGTAGAGATCCAAGTTGGCCAGGTTGAGCAGCGCCTGCTCCACGGCCACGCCGGCTTCGGCGCGCCGGGCCATATCGAGTGCGGCCTCCAGATGCGAGAGTGCTGCGGCCAAGTCACCGTCGCCATGGGCGACGGCGGCAAGGTTGAGGCGCGTGCTGGCCACGGTCCAGGCATCGTTGGCGGCTTCCGCCGCGCGCAGACCACTTTCGTAGGCCGTCCGCGCCTCGGCGGTGCGGCCGGCGCGCTGGTGCACGACGGCCAAGGAGCCCATGGCCACTCCCATGGCCCGCTGCGCGCGTAGCTGCGTGGCGAGGGCCACGGCTTCGGTGACCAGCGCGGTGCCCTCGGTGTCGAGCCCCGTGTACGAAAGGGCGACGCCTTTGACGCAGAGCGCGTCGCAGCGGATGGCGTCGCGTTCGGGGCTCTCGATGACAACGCCTGCCATTGATGCGGCTTCGGCGAAGGCGCCGGCCCGGGTGTAGGCCCGGGCGCGCGCGGCACCCCACGCTCGCGCCATGCCGGCGGCCGTGGCACTGCCACGGGCAGCGTCGAGCTCCTGGGCCGCCTCTTGGGTGAGGCCGCGCGCAAGCGCGATGCGTGCCGTAGCTACCGCAAGCCGCGTGCGTTCGGCGGCGCTCTCGCCAGCGCCCAGACGCGAGGCCAGGCGCTCGGCTTCGCCAAAACGTCCTCGGTCCACGAGGTCTTCGAGGCGCACGAAGCGCTCGGCCCGCGTAGAACTCTCGTCGGCCTCGAGGTGTCCTTGGAGAACCTCGTCGATGTCCGCCGCAGAGACCAGCGCCCGGGCGCCCAAGTGCCCGACGAAGCCCCGAAGCCCGCCTGGCCACGAGCCAACACGCTTGGCCACCTCTTGGGCCAGTGCCTTGGGCAACGAGGGGACCGCTCGGCGAAGCAGCTCCTCGGCCAGCGCATCGTTGAGGGGCGGCACGGTGAATGCCCGGGCGTTGGTGCTGAGCACCTTGTTGGTAAGCTCACGCTCGCCGACGACAACGATGCGTGCGCCGCGGGACTTGGCCTGGGCCAACAGATCGCGGCCCTCGGTGTTGAGCAGGTCCAGGTCGTCCACGATGAGCACCGACCGCCCGCGTGTGGAGCGTAGCGTGGCCTGCACCACGGCCTCGGAGGCCTCTCCGCGCAGCGCGGGCTCGATGAGATGGACGTGCGCACCGGCCAGCCCCAGGTTCCAGGAGGCCCGCCGCGCCAGCGTGCTTCGCCCAGAGCCCGCCGGCCCCTGGATGCAAAGCACGTCGGCGCTCTCGAGCATCGCGACCTCGGTGAGCAGGTCCGACGCGACGACATCGAGGCCCACGATGGGCCAGGCCAACGCCAGCGGGGGCCGTCGCGTCGAATCTGCTGCCGCGGTGCGTAGGGCGATGTTGAGCTCGTCGACGCTGGGGAATCGTCGCTGCGGGTCTTCTTGCGTGGCGCGCTCGGCCACCTTCGTCAGCGCCGCGCGCACGTCGCCGGGCAAGCTGCCAGGGCTTCGCGCAAGTGCGTCACCGAGTGTCATGCCCAAGGCGTACACCTCGGTACGAACGGTGAAGCCCCCACCCATGAACAGCTCCGGCGCAGCGTACTTGGGGGTGAAGCCTGGTGGCGTGGAGCCTACGTCCGTCCACGGTGTGGCAAGGCCGAGGTCTACCAATGTGCCACGACCGTCGTCGCCCACGATGATGTTGCCGGGTTTGATGTCGCCGTGCAGGAGCCCCGTGCGGTGCAAAATGGTGATCTGGTCTGCCGCTGCGGCCAGCGATTCGAGCCATGCCGCCCGGCCCTGCTCGAGTACGTCCTCGAGGCTGTCGCCGGGCACGAACTCCCGCACCATGTACCTGCGGTCGTCGTCGAGGGTACCGAAGGCCACGATGCGAGGAACACCCAGGCCTTCGAGACCTGCGAGCGCGGTGGCCTCGCGCACAAGCGCTTCGTGCTCTTCGCTTTGTGCGCCTTCGGACAGCACCTTGAGCGCGAACTCGACGCCGCTCATGGCGTCGCGGACCACCCAGACCTCTCCGCCGCCGCCCTTGCCAAGCACCTTTACCGGGTTGTACCGCTCCGGAAATTCGAGCACTCGCTCCTCACTCATGTGTGCACCTTTGTGCTCTGGCCGCGCGCCCTGCTCGCGCCGCTCGATGCTGGCCCATGGCTGCCTCCGACGCTTGCGGCCCGCTCACTTTTTTCCCGTGGGCCCAAGGCCGTAGGCGCCGCTCAAACCAAACCATGGCCCGGTCACCGAGAAACCCAAGCCCAGCCGCGCCTCGAACTCTTTGGCGGGCTTGATGCGCAAACCAACCTGCGGCGTCAGCCACAGGTACATGCTGGGCTTGGAGCCGCCGGAGAACCAACCTGGTTCGGAGTAGTTGTTGACCCGTGCGGTGTCGGTGTTCTGGTGGTCCCGCTTGTTGCAGCCGGGCTTGCTTGGGTCTTCTGCGGTACAGATGGAGAACTTCTGGTTCGTGTCTTGCGACGGGATGTTGCCGTTGGCGTCGGGGTACACCCAGTTGGTGTACAGATCGCCAAAGAGAGCGCCCAAGCCCACGCCGAGCCCGTACTCGAAGTCGAGCACCCGGTTCAGGCGCGCCGACCACAAGATGTCGAGCGACGCGAACACCGTCTTGAGCTCGCTGGACACCACGGAGTAGTTGCCGGGCACGTTGGTGGGCGACCCCTTCTGATGGAAGAGCACGTAGCCGCCGGTGCCCAGCTCCGAGTACGACAGGGCCGGAACAAGCGAGAAGCCATCTTTGCGGATGTCCATCTCGATGCCCACGGTGTTCGAGTAGATGGTCTTGCCCTCGTTCACGAACGCATTGAGCAAGAACTGCGGCACGACCACGCCGCGGTATCGCGCGCCGATGAACAGGTACCGCTTGCCGGGCTCTTCGTACGGGTCGTGGGGATCGGCGCTCGATGGCGGGGCCGTTGCCGTCGTGTCCATGGCCGAAGGGGTTGCGCTCGCTGGCTTGGCCTCGGGTTGTGCCTTGGTGTCGTCGGCGTGTGCCACGCTGGGCAGCCACGCCGCCAGCGCAAGAAATCCAAGGTTCCAGGGTCGTCGTTGTGCCATCGGCATTACCTGGCACATGCTAAACTAGCGCACGGGCTTTCGCCCAGAATACGATGGCACTCCCGCGGTGATCCTCTACCGGACCTTGACCGAGCAGCGCATCGACCGCGGTCGCTTTGGCACCTTCGTCAAGGAACTCGCGGTCACCCGTGGTCGCGTGCCGCTTTCCATCGTGCGAAAACGCGCGGTGAAACACGAGTTCACCACCGTGGCCCCGGTGCTGCTGGTGCACGGTTTCGGGCAAAACCGCTACGCGTGGCACCTGCCATCGCGCAGCTTCGTGAACTACCTGGCCGACGCCGGGTTCGACGTGTTCAACGTGGACTTACGGGGGCATGGCCGCAGTCGCCACTTCGGCGGGCCTCGGGCGGGGCACGTCGACGACTACGTCACCTACGACCTGCCCATCGCCGTCGATGAGGTCCGCAAGCTCAGCGGCGAGCGCCGCGTGTTCTTGCTCGGGCACTCCCTTGGTGGTCTCGTCAGCTACGCTGCTGCGCCCTCCATCGCCGATCAACTCGCCGGCATCGTGTCCATTGGCAGCCCCTACCACTTCACCAAGGGATCGTTCTCGCTGGGGGCCATCGCGTTCTTGTTCCGGATGCTCGAGTGGGGGCGAGTGCCGGCCATCAACGCGCCCTTGATCTTGCGCCCGGTGGGCGAGGTAATGAGGCAAATCAGGCCCCTGGCCGAGAGCAAGCTGTACCCGTTGCCCCTGCGCGGCTGGCACAAGGGCGCCCTCGAGCCCGAGGTGCTCAACGAACATCTGCGCATGGCCTTCGACCGCGCGGGTTTGTCCGAAATGCGGAACATGTTCTCTTGGGCCACCAAGAAGCGCTTCGTTGGGCAGCACGAAGACCACGCTGCCCGCTTCGAGGCCCTGGACTTGCCCCTGCTGGTGGTGGCTGGCCTCAACGACGATCTGGCGCCCCCGGCCAGCGTGGAGCCCGCGTACCAGCGAAGCGCCTCCACCGACAAGACCTACCGAACATTCCCGTTTGGGCACATCGACCTGCTGGTGGGGCGCGACGCCCCGGCCACACTTTGGCACGAAGTGCAAAGATGGTTGTGGGAACGCCGGGCCCGAGCCGGTACACTCAAGAGCGCATGAGCGAGCTCAAGAAGAAACTCATGAAGCAGGGCATGAAGCTGATGACGGACCCTCGGCTCATGAAGCTGATGTCCGACGAACGCGTCATGAAGGCCATGATGGGCATGATGGCCGTGCCGGGTAAGGTGCAGACCTTCACCCAAGAGCAGATCGACAAGATCGCCAAAAGCATGAACCTGGCCACCGAAGAAGAAGTCAAAGAGCTCCGCCGCACCATCCGTCGTCTCGAAGACGAGATGCGCCGGATGAACAAGAAAGCCTAAAGCCGCCCCGCGGGGTGACGAGGCGTTTGGGGCTCGGGCCTACATGGGCGAGCCCGCCCTTGCACGCCCACCATCGCACGCCCGCCATCGCACGCCCGCCATCGCACGCGTCAAGGCGACGAGAACGCGCGCTCGAGCAGCTCTTTGGCCGCTCGTTCC
This sequence comes from Polyangiaceae bacterium, assembly GCA_044358965.1. Classification (GTDB taxonomy): domain Bacteria; phylum Myxococcota_A; class Polyangia; order Polyangiales; family Polyangiaceae; genus SXNL01. Next base: position 18,213 of record JBIKNA010000041.1, on the reverse strand, counting down.
GAGGGGGTGCTCAGTCGGTACACCTTGCCGTCTTTGTCCGTCAGGTCGATGGCGTAGCGCGCGACGACGCCATTGACGCGGAGCTGCACCAGGCTCCGCTTCGACACGTCTTGTGCACGGTCCGTGAGCATGCCGATCATGTGCATCAGGCGCTTCTTGCTAGAGAGCCAAAAGGCGAAGCTGGAGCCTAGGCAGAAGGCACCAAAGACCCCAATGCCGATCCGCGCGTTGTGTTCCGCGGGCTGGAACGGCGCAAAGGCAACCAGCAGACAGAACACGGTCCCGGCAACGGCGGCACCACCTGCAAAGACCGAATGGCCATGCATGTGATGGCGTGCACACTCGATGACCAAGGGGTCGTCTTGACGAAGCGCCATGGGACCCAAATGTACCAAGACGAAAGGCTGGCTTGAACAGCAACGGGGCCCCACTTGGCCCAAGGAGACTTGCTGTCGCCTTGGTCCTGGAGGCCCGCAATGGTGACAGGGGGCGTTCTAGTCGCGGGCGCAGCGCCCGCCGACCTTGCCGTACTTGGTCATGATGGCAAAGGAGTAGCCGGCGTTGACCTGGTGACCTTCCCAAGACCCGTTCTTTGACCAACGCACGCGGGGCTGCGTGACCGAGACACCGTTGCGATCGAGCATGGTCTCGGTGCCATTGAGCGTGGCGGTGAGCTCCATCATGACGCCGGCCATGTCCTTGTGGCCGTTGACGCCGGAGTCGAGCGGGAAGCGCCCGGGCGGGCTCATCCAGTAGGCGTAGTCCCAGGGCTTGGCGGCGTTGCCGCCCGCAGGAAACTGGTAGCCGTTGCGCCAGTTCAGGTGTGTACGGCTACAAGCCGGGCAAAGGTTGTTGGTGAAGCCACTGGTGGCGGGGCCAATGGGGGTAGCGCCAAAGCCGCCGCCGCCCTCGGGGGCGTTGCCCCACGGGTAGGTCGAGGCGCCGTAGGCCGCCAGGTGCTCGGCGTAGGTCTCGAGGCGTCCGCCGTCCCAGGCGCAGAACGCGGCCATGAGCGGGTAGGGCACGCAGTTGAGCGGCAGGCGATCGCGGAACGATTGGTCGAAGCCCAGGTCTTCGCCCTCGAGGTTGCCTGCCCAATAGGTGTGCGAGCCATTGGCCACGTTCTGGGCGTTGCCCACGTAGCAGCCTTGCGAGCTAGACGGGCGCGTGGGCAGGTAAATCGTGGCGCCCAGCTGGTAGTTCGCGCCCATGGGGAAGCCGTTGAGTGTGTCCGGCAAGAAGTCTTTGTAGGGCTCGATCTGATCGCGGGCGGCCTGCGAGAGCGAGTTCTTGTTGTTCGCGTACCAGGCTTTGATGTTGCCGCCCTCGCGGGTGACCATGGCGCGCATGCGCCCGGCAGTGACCTTGTACTTGTCGAGCTTGCTGGCGAGGCCGGGAACCTGCAGCGCCACACAACAGCTCTCGTGCTGAGTTCCGGCCTGCCCCACCTCGCGGGTGCCGCAGGTCTCACCGCCGTTGACCTGGGTACAGCTCCGGCCGACGGCGCACTTGCCTGCTGCATTGCACCCGTCGGACAGGCAGTCCGTGTGTGCATTGCATGATTTCGTGGCCGCGCACTTGGGCGCCCCCGTTTGTACGCCGCCGCAGTCGACGTCCGACTCATCGCCGTTCTTGACGCCGTCGGTGCCCGTGGGGGCCGAACAGGTCTTGGTGCCAGCGTTGCAGACCTTGTTCAGGCAGTCGGTCCCCACGAGACACGCTTTGGATGTGGCGCAGCGCGGGGTTCCCGCGTCGGGTCCGCCGCAATCGATGTCCGTCTCGTTGCCGTTCTTGACGTTGTCGTTGGCAGACGCAGCCACGCAGACGTTGCCGCCGCACACAAGACTCGTGCAGTCGCGATTGCCCTGGGCGCAGACCTTGCCCACGGCGCACTTCTTGGCCACACCACCGCCGCAGTCCACGTCGGTCTCGGTGCCGTTCTTCACCGTGTCGGTGTCCGTCGGCGCGGTGCAGGTTTTTGCGACCGGATCGCACACCAGGCTCACGCAGTCCGACGCCTGGTTGCACGTCTTGGTGTCGGCGCAGCGAGGCACCGCTACACCGTCGCCGCCGCAGTCGACGTCGGTCTCGGTGCCGTTCTTGACGGTGTCCGTAGGGCTTGGTGCCGCACACACGTTGCTGGCGCACACCAAGCTTGCGCAGTCTTTGGCTACAGCGCAGCCCTTGCTCGGGCCGCAGGGGGTGGCCTTGCTGCCGCCGCAGTCGATGTCCGTTTCGTCGCCATTCTTGACGCCGTCGCTGGGCGCCGGGTCGACACACTTGCCAAAGTCGCAGACCAGCGAGGCACACTGCGCTGGCGCATCGCAGACGGTGCCTGCCGGGCGGTCTTTGTCGGGCAGCGGCGGTGCCGTGTCTGCACCGGCGTCGGTTCCGCCGTTGGAGGTACCCGAACTGGAGCTGCCGTTGCCACTGCTGCTGGACGTTGCGCCGCTCGACGAACTGGAGCTGCTGCCGCTGGCGCCCGTGCCCGACGACGAGGCGTTGGCACCGCTCGAGGTCTGTCCGGAGCTCGAGTCTGTTGTGTCGGGGCACCCAACAAGCGCCACGGATGCGCCAAACAATGTGGCCAAGACCGAGACAGTGGTGCCCGTACGACCGACGCGATGTGCAGATTGCATGAAGCTCCCGGGGGAATGCAGCTGCGGCCGCTAAGGCTCGCGCTGACGAAGCATAGTACCCAGCGTCGTGGCGCCGGGCACCTCATCCAAACGGATGACGGCCTGCAGCGGATCGCCGGGTCGCTCCGACGTGTGGGCAAAGTTCGTACCTGCGGCTACGCGGGTGGCAGCTCGAGGCGCTCGGCGAGCTCGCGGGTCTCGCCCACGATGCGGGCAACGACCTCGTCGAAGCGTTCGGCGTTGAGCCACCACATGGGGCACGACCAGGCCAGGCGGAAGACCTCGCCGTCTTTGGCCAACATGGCAAAGGTCAGGTCTACGTTTTCGGAGACGGCCCGCTCGGCGTCGAGCTCATCGGCGTCGCATAGCGTGCACCAAAACACGAGCCAGGGTTCGCCCCAGCTCTCGAAGGTGACCACCTCGACGGCTTCTTCGCCGTTGGGGGTACGAATGGCAAAGCTCTCCTCGTCGTCGGCCTCGACCGCGTGATGTTCGCGGGCGTAGTCGACGACGTCGGAGAAGCTTGAGAACGGGAAGAACCCCTTGGCCATGGCTGCTGCCCCCTCTGGGCGTGGCTTCGATCGACGAATGGGCGCGCGGTCAGTCTTTGGCGTCGCCGCGGGCGAAGATGGATGCAACGTAGTTGAGCACATCCGTGGCGCTCACCTCGTTGTAGCCAAAGTTCTTGATGAGCCGCGTCTTGATGATGTCGATCTTCTCTTGCGTGTCTTTGTCGACCACGGCGGCCACCAGCGTCTTGAGCTTGATGTGGTCTTTCTGGTCTTCGAAGAGCTTGAGCTCCAGCGCCCGGCGCAGCCGGTCGTTGGTGCTCCACTCGAAGCGCTTGCCGTCTACAGCCAACGCACCGATGAAGTTCATGATCTCGCGCCGGAAGTCTTCTTTCCGGTTCTCGGCGATGTCGATCTTCTCTTCGATGCTGCGCATCAAGCGCTCATCGGGCTCCTCGTCTTGGCCGGTGTACCGGTTCTTGACGCGCTCTTTGAGGGTGAAGGCCTTGATGTTGTCGATGTAGTTGGCCGCGAGCTTGCCGATGGCGTCTTCGTCGGCGCTGATGGCGCGCTGCACTTCGTTTTTGACGATCTCTTCGTACTCGCGTTTGACGAGGCCGATGGACTCTTGGAAGCGCTTCTTTTGCTCTTCGTTGGTGATGAGCGAGTGGTGCCGCAGGCCCTTCTCGAGCTCGTTGAGCACCATGAAGGGGTTGATGGTGCCTTCGCCGGCATCGTTGACCAGGGCGTTCGAGATCTTGTCTTGCACGTACCGGGGGCTGATGCCCTCCATGCCCTCGCGCTTGGTCTCTTTGCGAAGCTCTTTGACCGTGTCTTGGGTGTACCCCGGCAACACTTTGCCGTCGTACAGCTTCATCTTCTGCAAGAGCGACAAGTTGTGCTTCTTGGGGTCTTCGAGGCGCGTGAGCACGGCCCACATGGCGGCCACCTCGAGCGTGTGCGGGGCAATGTGTTTGCCCTTGATGCGCAGCGCGCTGAAGTCTTTCTCGTAGATCTTCACCTCTTCGCTGAGCTTGGTGATGTACGGGATGTCGATCTTGATGGTGCGGTCGCGCAAGGCTTCCATGAACTCGTTGTTCAGGAGCTTCTTGTATTCGGCCTCGTTGGTGTGGCCGAGGATGACCTCGTCGATGTCCGTCTGCGCGAACTTCTTGGGCTTGATCTTGTGCTCTTGGGACGCGCCCAGCAGGTCGTACAAGAACGCCACGTCGAGCTTGAGCACCTCGATGAACTCGACGATGCCACGGTTGGCGATGTTGAACTCGCCGTCGAAGTTGAAGGCCCGGGGGTCCGAGTCGGAGCCGTATTCGGCGATCTTTCGGTAATTGATGTCGCCGGTGAGCTCCGTGGAGTCTTGGTTCTTCTCGTCTTTGGGCTGGAAGGTGCCGATGCCCACGCGGTCTTTCTCGCTGAGCACGAGCCTGCGCACCTTGATGTGGTTGGCGACCATCTTGGTCCAGTCGCCCTCGTACTTGGTGAGCAGGTGCTTGATGATGAAGCGGCTGGCCGGGTCCAGATCGCCGTCGACCTTCACCTTGAACTTCTCGTTGGAGAGACCAAGCTCGGCGATGGCCTTGTCGCGCCACTCCATGGGGATGAGCCGCAGCGGGTCTTCGTTCATGGCGCTGGGGAACTCGGTGGCCTCTTTGCCGGCCAAGCCGGTGCCGCCCAGGTTGACCCAGGTGAACGAGTACAGCGCGCCGTCCGGCGTGCGCGAGTACTCTTCGACGCCTTGCTTGAGGAGCCGCGCGATGGTGCTCTTGGACGAGCCGACGGGGCCGTGCAGCAGGATGACGCGCTTCTCCGGGCCGTAGCCCTCGGACGCCGCCTTGAGCACATGCACCAGGCGCATGAGCGGGATGTCCAAGCCGAAGATGGCGTTCTTGCCGTTGTTCTGTTCGTCTTTGAAGAAGTTGTATCGTACAAGCTTCTTCTTGTTGTCGATGTACTCTTCGGTGCCGTAGCTGATCACCATGTCGTAAATGCGTTGGTACGCATTGCGGGTGATCTGCGGCCGCTCGCGCACGAGCTGCAGGTACTCCTCGAAAGTGCCCTCCCAATGCAGGTCGCGGTACTGCTTGTAGTCCTGCATCGAGCCGATGCGTTCGACCATTGACTGGGGCTTGATAGACGCCATGCCCCAAGCGTACCTTTAGACGCACCCCGGCCGTAAAGAAGAAAACTGCTCCGTCGCTGCAGTTGTGCCGCGAACGCCCGACAACGGCGCCCGGACGCCTACGGCGTGCCGGTGACCAGCTTGTCGACGGCGTGCACCGGCGCCCGGTCGCCCTTCATGAGGTGCGAGATGGCCGAGAGCACCAGACGCTGGCTCTGGAGCATGTTCTTGCCCGCAAACACCTGCGACGTGACCTTGATGGTGAAGTGGCCGCCGCCCCCGTCGACCTCGACCACGGCATCGGAGATCTGCCCCGTGATCGCGCCCCGAATCGCCCCAAGGATATCCCCCTGAAAGTCTGTATCCCCGCAGCTACTCATGTCACTCGCGCTCCTACTCTCACCCGTGCCCGTGCCCGTGCTCGATCTTCTAACCTTTTCGGTCTTTCCGTCTTCCGTCGCGGTCGGTCTTCCCCGCTCCTAGTACCGCGCGATGCTCGGGTCGATTTGCTGACTCCACGCATCGATGCCGCCCTCTAGGTTGTACACGCGCTTGTAGCCCTCGGCGAGAAACCGCTCGGCCGCGGCCCGGCTGCGGCCACCGTGATGGCACTGGAACACGATGGTGGCGTCTTTGGGCAGCTTGCGCAGCGCAGCCTCGCCGGCCTCGTCGAGCTGCACAGCCACGTCGATTTTGGCCTTGGCGCGCTCGCCGTCGGGGCGGACATCGAACATGTGGAAGCTGGTGCCGCGGTCCATCCAGGCTTTGAGCTCGACCACGGACAGGGGCTTGACCGCTGCCGGCTCGTTGGGGTTGTCCATGCGGAAGGCGCCGCCGTCTTTAGAGTCGATGAAGTCGATGCGGAGACCGTTGGCCCGCGACGCGCTGCCTGCGTCGAAGAGCACGGCCACGCCGATGGCCTGCACCTCGACGTCGCCGGGCCGTTTGGGGCCAAAATGAAGGTCGTATTGGAACCCCGGGGAGATCTCGAGGCGGAGCTTGTCGCCGCTGCCGTCGTCGGCATCTTTGAACGCCTTGGCCGCCGCGTCGGTGATGGTGATGCTGGGCGGGGCCGCCGGAGCCGCCGGCGTGACCCCAAGCAACTTTTGCAGCTCGCCCTGGGCGAACATGTCTTTGACGATGTCGCAGCCGCCGACGAACTCGCCGCCCACGTAGAGCTGCGGGATGGTCGGCCAGTCGCTGAACTCTTTGATGCCATCGCGCAGCGCCGGGTCCGAAAGAACGTTGACGGTGTCGTATTGCACGCCGAGGCCGCCCAGGATCTGAACCACTTGCGCCGAGAACCCGCACTGCGGGAAGTGCTTGTTGCCCTTCATGAAGAGCACGACCTTGCTCTTCTTGATGAGGCCATCGATTTGCGCGCGGGTTGTGTCGCTGAGCATGGGACGAACGTTCCTTTCGAGAGATCCCTCCCTTTTTCACCCTCGGGTGGTCCATCGTCAAGCCCCCCGCGGCATTTGCTCCTCGCGAGACCGGGGGCCCCGCGCCCCCCGGTCTCGGTCCAGCTCCACAGAATTGGGCCGTTTTGGGCTCTGGGCGCTTGGCGGGGCGGCCGGGGGGCGGCCAAAAGGGCCCGGCGTTCCACGGACCTCGCGCCTCCCACATCGACGCCGGTGCACCCCGTTGCGTGACCGAACCCGCGCAAAGTTCGTGGCCCCACCCGGGGCCGGCGCGTACCCTTTGTGCTTGGTGCTGCGTTCGAGCGGGAGCAAACACTGATGATTTCTTTGTGGGCAAAGCGGACGACGTTGGCATTCGGCGCGGCCCTTGCGCTCGCGCACTGCGGCGGCACCCAGAGCAGCGGCGATGCGAATGCGGTGCCCGCAGACGCGACGGCGCGCACGGCCACGGTGACCTTCCACCGCGACGTCGTGCCCATTCTGCAGAAGCACTGCTACGGGTGCCACGCCGAGGGGGGCATCGCGCCGTTCGCGTTGACGAGCTACGCAGGTGCCAAGGCCATGAGCGGCCCCATCGCCGCGCAAACGCACGACCGCATCATGCCGCCCTGGGGCGCGGCACCCAGTGAGTCTTGCAAACCGCTTCGTCCGTTCAAGTACGACAACAGCCTGAGCGAACAACAGATTGCGACACTGGCCACCTGGCACAAAGAGGGCGCCGTCGAGGGCGATCCGAAAGATGCTCCGCCGCCGATGGCCGCGCGCACGCTCAACCTGCAAGACCCACAAATGACGCTGGAGACCAGCGGCTACACCATGACCGGCGCCGGCTCCGACCAGATGCGCTGCTTCGTCTTGGACCCAAAGCTCACCGAGCGCAAGTACCTCAACGGCCTCGGGGTAATCCCCGGAGAGCTAGGTATTGTGCATCATGCACTTATCTTCGCCGACCCCAAGGGCGAGGGGCTCAAGCGCGCGAAGGCTGCCGGCACTGCCGATCAGTACGATTGTTTCGGTGGGCCGCAGATCGACAATCCGCGCATGATCGGCACATGGGTGCCCGGCGCGGTGCCCTACGAGTTCCCGTCGAACATTGGCACGGTGCTCGAGGCCGGCACGTCCATCGTGATGCAGGTTCACTATCACGCCGACGGCAAGGGCCCGCGGGTCGACAAGACCAAGATCCAAATGCGGTTCTTGGCCGACAAACCCGAGTACTACGCCCGCAGCCAGCTCATCGGCAACTTCACCGGCCGGGCACCCAACGATGTGGTCACCGATGGTCTCCAGCCCGGCGCCGATGGCAAGGTCGAGTTCCTGATTCCGCCCGGGGCCACCGAGCACCAAGAGGTGATGAAGTTCACCCTGCCGAAGATCCTGTCGGCGGCCGGCGGCGTGTACATCGGTGGCCTTGGGGGCCACATGCACTACGTGGGCGTTCGCGAAGAGGTGCGACTCAAGCGCGCAGCCCCGCAGAATGGCGAGCCCGCCGATGAGTGTTTGCTCAACATTCCTCGCTGGGACTTCGACTGGCAGCAGGGGTTCTCTTACGACACGGCTTCCGTGGAACAGCTGCCCACGGTCAGCGGCGACGACGAGCTGTACATCAAGTGCACCTACGACAACTCGACCAAGAACCCCAAGATGAGCCGGCTGCTACGCGAGTCGGGCATGAGTGCGCCGCAGCCCATCGGCATGGGCGAGGGCACCCTCGACGAGATGTGCCTCGCGGGCTTCGTGTTCCTGTCCAAATTCCCCTGAGACCCTGGCGCCGCGGCGCTGGGTCTTTACAAACGTTTGCGCGCGTCCCGCGCCGTGCTCACGCTTCACGGGTTAGGTTGAGGCGCACCATGCTCAGCACGCTTTTCCATGGGCTCCGGGGCGAGCGCGTTCGAGCGTCGCAACAGTTCGCCGAGGGACGGTTCCAGAACCCCGGCGGCGTCACGCCCGACCTCCAAGGCCCCAAGCTCAAGCTCGTGGGCGAGTACTTCCGCGATCAGGCGGCGCGGGAGCCACGGGTCGCGCTTCCGGTGCAAGACCCGCGAGATGCCTGGGGCCAGGCGCCGGAGAGCGGCCTGCGGATCACGTGGCTCGGGCACAGCACCGTGCTGGTGGAGCTGGCCGGGCTTCGGGTGCTCACGGATCCGGTGTTCGGAATGCGCGCATCGCCGGTGTCCTTCGCCGGTCCCAAGCGTTTCCATCCGCCGCCCGTGCCCCTTGCGTCCTTGGGGCCCATCGATGTGGTGCTCCTGTCGCACGACCACTTCGATCACCTTTGCGACGAGAGCATTCGCACGCTCGCCCGCACCTCCGCGTGGTTCGTCACGTCTTTGGGGGTTGGGGCACGCCTCGAGGCCTTGGGCGTGGCCCACGAACGACTGCGCGAGCTCGATTGGTGGGAGTCCGCAAACATTCCTGACGGGCGTCTGTGCTTCACCGCCACACCGGCGCAGCATTTCTCCGGGCGCAGTTTGCTCGACCGCAACCGGACCCTTTGGTCGTCGTGGGTGCTGAGCTCCGACAAGCACCGGGTGTTCTTTAGTGGCGATACCGGACTCACCCCGGTGTTTCGGGAAATCGGCGCCAAGTGTGGCCCCTTCGATGTGACCATGCTCGAGGTCGGCGCGTTTCATCGCAGCTGGGGCAGCATCCACCTCGGCCCCGACAACGCCGTCGATGCGTTCCACATGCTCGGGGGCGGCCTTCTGTTGCCCGTGCACTGGGGCACCTTCAACCTTGCGTTGCATCCATGGCAAGAGCCCGCCGAGGTTGTCTTCGAGCGTGCGGAGCGTGATGGTCTGCGCGTGGCCATGCCGCCGCCTGGCGGTTCCTTCGAGCCGTCACGTACAGAAAAGCCCACACCTTGGTGGCGTGGGCTTCGCTAAGTGACAGTGCACGAGTTTCCGTCGAGCCCTGTTGGATTGCCGAGTCCTACGCTCGACTACTTGAAGCGCATGCAGCGGGCGCCCATGGCGCCGCTGCGATAGCGCGAGGTGGTGATCTGGTTGCGGTGGTGCGTGATGCTGCCCCACTGGTGGCCGTAGCCACGGTAGTCGAAACGGTTGGTCTCGCCCTTCTTGGTAACGATCTCGACCAAGTTTCCGATCATGTCCATCCACGGCTCGTCACCGGCGCTGAGGCGCATGGTGTCGACGATGGTGCGGCCCGGAGCAGCGATGCGTGCCGAGTCGTCGCCGGCGTTCGTCGCGCCGTAATAGTAGCCGCAACGGTTCGCCCCATCGCCGTACGTGGTGATGTGGGTGACGTCGTTCTCGAAGTTGTTCGGGTCGTAGCCCTGGCACTGGGAGTTGCCTCCACCGGGGCTGAGCCCTGCACTGGGGGTGGTGTACCTCCCGTTCGGGGTGCCCCCAAGGAATGCGGGCTGGGCGGTGTTGCCCGTGATGAAGTCCATGACCTCGGCCGTGGCCAAGACACCGCCGTCCCACGCGCAGAATGCCGCGAACAAGGCATTGGGGGCGCAGTTCAGCGACTTTTCGTCCATGCCGTCTTTGCCATTGGCCTTGGGCATGGCGCCGCCGTTGTAGGCCGCGTTGGTGGCCGCATCGATCCAGTACGTGGCCCAGCCGTAGGACCCGGAGCCGTTGTAGCAGTTGAACGCGTGCGTGGCGGCGTACTCCGTGTTCATTTCGGGGAAGTTGTTGCCGCCGCCGCTGAGGTTGGCAAAGACGCCGGTGTTGATGCCCCAGGTTCCCGAGCGAACGCTCCAGCTGCCCTGCGTGGGCGCGTTTGCGGCGTACTGGTCTTGGCCCGGATACATGAGGTTGTCGGCGGGGGTCGGGTTCGCCGTCGTGTAGTTGAAGACGACGCCGACGTTGTTGTCCGGCAGCACCTCTTCCCACTTGGGCTGCCAGCGCGCGGGGCGGTTGGCCGCGGCCCAGCCTTTGACGTTTGCCGGCAGTGCGTTCCCGGTGGCGTCGACGCCGCCGCCGAGGCTCTCCAGGAACGCGCGCATGCGACCGGCCGTGATCTCATACTTGTCTAGATACACAGTCTTGCCGGCGTAGCTTGCGTCCGCGTAGCCAGTCACCGGCAGCGACTTGCAGCAGGTCTCGTGGTTCTTGCCGAGTTCGCTGCTCTCGCCAGCGCCGCAGGTGGTGCCACCGAAGACCTTCGCCTTGCAACTCTTGGCCGGCGTGCACTTCTTGGTGGGGTCGCACATCTTGCTCGTGCAGTCGTCGTCGACGAGACAGCTCTTGAACCAATCGCAGGCCGGGGACAGCTTGCCACCGCAGTCGATGTCCGTCTGGTCGCCGTCCTTGACGCCTGGCTTGTCGCCGCCGCACTTCTTGTTGGCGCCGCAGGTGCCCCAGAAGCAATCGGTGTCGGTGCTGCAGTCCTTGTCCTTGAAGCACTTGGGCGCGTTGCTCGGGGCGCCGCCGCCGCAATCGACGTCACTCTCGGTGCCGTTCTTGACGCCGTCGGTCTTGGTGGGGGCCGCGCACTTGCTGTCGGCGCCGCAGACGCCCTCGGTGCAATCGCCCGCCGCTACGCAAGAAAGGCCCACGGCGCACTTGGGGGCGCTCGTCGGGGCGCCGCCGCCGCAGTCTACGTCGGTTTCGGTGCCGTTCTTGACGCCGTCGGTCTTGGTGGGGGCGGCGCACTTGTTGTCGGCGCCGCAGACACCCTCGACGCAGTCACTGCCAGCGACGCAGGCTGCGGCCAGCTTGCACTTGGGCGCATCGGCACCGCCGCAGTCCACGTCGGTTTCGGTGCCGTTCTTGACCTTGTCCGTGGCCGTGGGCACCGCGCACATTTTGTCTTCGGCGCACACGGAGCTTTCGCAATCTGTTGCTGCCGCGCAGCCAAGGCCATTTGCGCACTTGGGGGCTCCCGCGCCGCCGCAATCGACAGCCGTCTCGGCGCCGTTCTGTTGGCCGTCGGTGTGCGTGGGGGCTTGGCAGGTTCCGTCGGTGCAGACTTTGCTGGTGCAGTCAGTGCCGGCGCCGCACGTCTTGCCGTCGGCGCAGCGCGGGGCCACGCTTCCGCCGCAGTCCACGTCTGTTTCGTCGCTGTTCTTGACGCCGTCGGTGGCCGAGACGGGCACGCAGCCCCCGTTGACGCAGCGGCCTCCGGTTGCGCTGCACGCATCGTCGCTGGTGCACTTGGAGCCCGGAACGCACGAGCCCGAGACGCAGCGGCCGTTGTTGCCACATGCGTCGTCGCTGGTGCACTTGGCTCCAGGCACCACCGGCACATTGCCCGAGGCGCCGGATGTCCCGGGGGTACCCGAGGTGCTCGAACTCGAAGACGACGACGCGTTGTCTCCGGAGCAAGCAGCCAGAGAGCACGCAGACACCACGCCCAGCACGAGGGCCTTAAGCACAAACGACGATCGGTTCATGAGCCTCTTTTGGTGGGGCGGCGCCGCGGACGACGGCGCGATGCCCGAGCCACGTCAATCGTACGCAATCCCAGGGATTCGTCGAAGGAAATGGCGGAGTCATGCTCGATGCGCACCCACACGCGCCCTCACCGTGGGCACCGTGGCAGGCCTGCACCCGGAGGTGGACAAACGCCAAGAGGGCGACCGGGTAGTCCCGTCGCCCTCTCGCGTGGACTCGCGGGATTGCCCGCGAGGGCATGGGTTCTCTATTCGCCGAAGCTGCCGGACCCGCAGCTGGGGCCGTAGCCTTGGTTCACCACCGGCGCAGAGAGTGGGAGCTGGGCGCCCGTACCCGCCAGGTTGCCAACCTGTTTGGCGACGATACCGCCGTAGGACACGCTGAGCACCCAGTCCTCGAGGAACACGCCGCGGCGGACCTGCGGGTCGTAGTAGCCGCCGCAGTAGCCCTGCTGCGCCTTGGTGAACAACGGCGTGTGGTCCACGCTGCCCAGCTTGCTGAAGCCCGAAGCCGCCGTCACAGAGAAGAGTTCGAGAGAGCTGCGCATGCCGCCTTGACCGTAGGCGTAGTAGGGGAAGGCGAGTAGTCCGCGCTCGGCGAAGAACGTGAAGGCCTTGTGCTGGGACTCGGCTTCGGAGTGCCCGTACTCGCTGCCCGTGTAGGTGAACTTGTGCTTGAGCACCGGCGCCGCCCCATTGGTCACGTCGAAGATCTGAAGCTGTAGGGCCTCCACGCGCCCGGTGTCGGTGGCAATGCGGCCGATGGTCAGCAGGTGGTTGTCGTCGAGCGGGTGCATGTAGGTGCTAAACCCGGGGATCTTGAGCGCCGCGAGAACCGTCGGGGTGCTGGGCGCCGAGAGATCGATGACGAAGAGCGGGTCGACTTGCCGGAACGTGACCACGTAGGCGCGATGTCCGACGAAGCGAACGCTGTAGATCTGCTCGCCGGGGGCCAAGTCTGGCGTCTTGCCGATGACCGACAGATTGGCGCCGCTCTGCGAGAGCGCGTAGACATGGCTGACCGTGCTCGGGCGCGTTTGGGTCTCGCCGAAGGGAGACGCGGACACCCAGGAGCCGTTCGGGGTGACGTAGATGCGTCGCTCGGTGGTGGCCACGCGCAGCACTCCGTCTTTCTCGTCGAGAGAGAACTGGTTCTTGATCTCGCCGTCGATGGTGGCCGACGCCTGGTAGTTCGGCGACGTCGGGTCCGTCGCGAACTCGAAGGTGTGCAGGTGGGTCTTGTTGGTCGGGTACGCGATGGCGGTGCTCTCGTCCACCGGCACGGGCGAGGTCTTGAGCTTGATGTTGCGTGCGCCGACGTTGGATGAGGGCTGCCGCGGTGCCGGCGTGGGCGCGGGCGCCGAGGCCTCGGTGCCGGAGCTCGGGGGAACCGCGCCGCCGCCGGCGCTGACGCTGCCGCTGCTGACGCCACCGATGGCGATCATGGGTGACTCGACCCAGGCGTGCGCCGCAAGCACCAAGTTGCCCTCGTTGCCGTAGACGGTGTCCGTGCGACCCAAAATCGCCGTCTCTTTGGCCGCCGCCGCAGGGTTCGCGAGATCGATGGACGCGATCTCCGTGAAGCCGCTCTCGGTGCTACCTGCGGTGGGCACGTAGAAGTCTTGGCAGGCCACCTGCGAGGCCGTCACCGTGGGCCCGGACTTGCTGAACGAGTTCGGGATCCAGTCCGAGAGTTGGCTCGCGTTGATCTTCGCGGTGTTCTCTGCGCGGAGTTGCTCGAGCTGCGCGATGCTCTCGGTGCCCGTCGTCGGGTACGAAGTCTGGCTGCCGTCATACATGCTGTACTTGAGCTGCGGCCCGTGTGCTTGGCCCTGAAGCACGGTGCGCACGTGGGACCCGACGCGTCGGGCGGAGAGGTAGCTCCCCTCGAAGTACAGCTCGCGGGCCACCTGAGCAGACGCGCCGTTCAGCGTGAGTACCGTGATCTTGGTGAGCGGCACGTAGGCCACCGGGCTGTAGTTCCCGGGGTAGTCCGGGGCGGCGACATCGGTCGCGGCGACGCCAGGCACGGCATTGTAACTGTAGTCTTGGTACGTCGACTTGGGCGTGACGCCCGCGGCCTTGTAGATCTCGGCGCCGTTGACCTGCGAATAGATGACCGCCTTGCCGTCGGCCACGAACATCTCCGTGGGCTGCCCTTCGATGTTGAACGTAGACAGCTCCCCGAGGTCCGTCGCCGGCCAGGCCTTGACCACCTTGAAGGCGTTGCCGTGCAGCACGTAGAGGTTGCTTCCGTCGGTCTTGACGATGTCGGCCTCGTCCACGCCGGACACCTGCGTGTTGGTCTCGGAGTGGTCCGCAGCCTTGGCGGTGCCCGAAGAACCCGAAGACGAGCTGCCCGAGGACGAGCTGTTGGAGGCGGAGCTGGGCGGCGGTGCAGCCGCGCCTGTGGCCGAGTCCTCGGCGAAACCGCCGGCCCGCATGGGGCCATCCCCGCCGTAGCCGTACCCGTAGCCCGCGCAGCTGTCGTCGCCGTAGGTGGTGACACATTGCTGGATCGACGCGATTTGGCGATCGATGCCGCTGTTGAGCTTGGCGAGGGCGTCGGCCTTCAGGTCCCCAAGGAGATCGCCGCAGCTCTTCGCACGATGAAGTGCGGCGCGGGACGTCGCTACCTTTTCCCCGGGGGTGGTCGAACAGCCAAAGGCGGAGACCGCGCCGAGGAGGGAGAGGAGGGAGAGGACAAGGAGGGAGTTGCGTGCAGTCAGCATGGCGAGTCGTAAAGCATGTTCCGGTCCATGACTCTATGTGGCCGTAACCATTGTAAACTGCTCCCCTCCTGAGCTCCCTTGTGCGCGCCTCGTGTGTCTCGATGGCGCGACTTGGCACAGATGTGTGCCAGCCCGAGCGCTGGGCCGCCCGGGCTTGCGCGCGTCGAGCGTGGGGGCCTACGCTTGACGGCAACAGACCGGTGGACGAGCCTCACACCAAAACCGCGCCTCGCAAGCCCGCGGGCATTGATGAGCGCAAGGACACGCCTGCGTTTCTGACCATGCCCAAGTCTCGGCGCTTTGGGCGCTACGAGCTCTTGGCCCCCCTTGGCGAGGGCGGCATGGGATCCGTCTGGGTGGCGCGCGCCCACGGCTACGCCGGCGTCGATCGTCTCGTGGCGCTGAAGATGCTCAAGGGCATCCCCAATGCGCAGGACCGCAAGGGGCTCGTTGCCGAGGCGCGGCTCACGGCCAAGCTGCACCACAAGAACATCGTCTCGACGCTCGAGGCCGGCGAGGCCGAGGGGCTTCCCTTCGTCGTCATGGAGCTCATCGACGGCGTTCCCCTTACGCGTTTGCTCCGCGCGCGCCGCGCCAAGAAGGCGCCTCTGCCCGTGGCCATTGCGTGCCGCATCGCCCAACAGGTGGCCACGGGGCTTCACGCAGCGCACGAACTCCGCGGAGACGACGGGCGGCCGCTGGGGCTCGTTCACCGAGACGTCTCACCGCACAACATTCTTGTGGCCGCCGACGGCCGCGTGCTCGTGAGTGATTTCGGCATCGCCAAGTTCGAGGGCGCCGACGCCACCAGTGAAGGTGTGGTCAAGGGCAAGGTTTCGTACATGTCGCCAGAGCAAGCCTCGGCGGCGCCCGTCGATCGTCGCAGCGACCTTTTTGCGCTGGGCTCGGTGTTCTACGAGATGTTGACGTTGGAGCGTCCGTTCTCTGCAGAGAATGCTGCGCGAACGCTGCTCCGTGTGGTGTCGCACGATCCGCCGCCACCCGAAGACCTCGTGCCCGGGATCCCCAAGGCCGTGAGCCGCGTGCTCATGTCGTGCCTGCGCAAAGACGTCGATGCGCGCTACGCGACGGCACGCGAGTTCGAAGAGGCGGTGCGCGAGGCCATGCGCGAGCACCCGAGCCGCGCCGACGAAGAAGACGTTGCGCAGCTGATCCGTGAAGACTTTCCGGACCTCGGGCAGCCTTTGCTCGACCGCCTTGGCCGCCTCACGCCCGAGGTGCACGCCGGCACCGGTACCACCCTCGGGATGTCTGCAGAGAACAGCGCGCCAGAGCGCAGCTCCAGCCTTCGTCGCGTTGGGGTGGGCGCCGTGCTCGTCGGGCTTGTCGCCGCCGGGCTCGTTTTTGCCGGGCGCCGCACCGTCGACACTGGCAGCGCAACCCCCGCACCCCCTGCGTCGTCCAGCCCACAACCCGTCCTCGTCGCACCCCCCGTATCCGCCGCGCCGGACCTCACCGTCTCGGCCCCGGCCCCCAAGATGCCTCCGACGACGCCAGCGCCTTCGCCCACCGCCCCAAAACCCGCGCAGCCAACCGCCCGCCCGGCAGGCGTGTTGCCGCGCCAAGACGCGGCGCCGGTGCCCACCAGCGGTCCCAAGCCTTTCGAGTCGCTGTAGCAAGGGGCACGCCCCCCGAGCGTGTGCACCATAGAGCCCAGCCCCCGGCACCCCAGCCCCGCACCCGCACCCGCACCCGCACCCGCAACACCCCAGTGCCCGCACGACCGTCGCCACCGACGCGCCAGGCGCTCAGTCCCGCCATGCGCCAGCCCCCCCCTTAGCTCGCGGAAGGCGCGCCAAAGAGGCCCGCGCCCCGCGTGGCGATGAAGCTGCCCATGCCCAAGAAGACCACGGCGCACATCGCCAACGGGCCAACGTAGGGAAGCACGGACAGCGCGAACAGCAGTGTGCATCCAAGGGCAAGGTGCGCGTAGGGGCTCTTGCTGCGATGACCGATGAGCCCACGACCCAACGTGCTGACGACGGCAATCATGCTCGTGTACAGGCCAAGGCCAAGGCCGAGCCCCAAAAGCAATGCCACAGGGATGCCCACCACGGTTACACACAAGAGCCCCAGGCCAAGTGTCGCGAGCATCGACGACGCGACGCCGAGCCCTACGCTCTGCAGCGGTCGCGCGGCGATCTCGCTCTGCAGGCGCTCCATGCGGCCACCGGCCAGGCCGAAAAGCAGCACGCCGATCACGAACATGATGGCGGCGCTTCGGAGTGCACCTCCCACGCGATGCAGGGCTGCGGTCACGCGGCCCTCGGTGGGTTTGGGCGCGTCGTGCACGCTCGAGGCGCGCTCGCCACCTTCCTTGGTGACCTCATCGGTGGACCCGGCGACGCTCTTGCCGCCGACCACGGACCCGGGATGTCGCTTGAGAATCCCGCCCACGATCCCGGCATGCCCATCCACCCGGGCGCCGCGCTCGACCTCGAGCTTGCCGCCCACCACCGTTGCATCCCCAAGCACGCGTGCCCCGTCGTGAAGAACGGCTTTGCCGCCGGTCACCGTGACGTCACCGGTCACTTCGCCATAGATCTCGGCTTTGCCCCCAATGACCTGCAGGTGGTGCGCACGCTCGCCGCGCTCGAGCACGAAGTTCCCGCCGACGACGCTGCGGTCTTCGGCCGGGCCATCGGATTTGCCCGGGGCCGACACGGCCGGGCTTGACTCTTTTGTATCGCCGCCCGGTGCCGTTTTGTCTGCCTGCGCTTTGTCTGCCTGCGCCTTGTCGACCAGCGCCTTGTCGACCACCGGACGAACCGTCACGATGTTTCCTTTGCGCGTGGCGACGTAGTTGCCCTCGTCGAGCACGGCATCGAGCACGTCTTTGGGGTCTTGGTCTTTGATCTCGAGACGTACGTCCGGTGCACCAGCAAGCTGCGACGGCAGCACCAGGCTCCAGCCGCTTGCGTCGGCAAACTTCTGCAGCGCAAGTGTCCGTGGCCCGGCGAAGCGTAGGCTGACTTTCGTCTCGTCTTTGGGCCAGCTGCCCTGGTGGTCGACCTCGGCCTGGGCGTTGGTTGCGCTGCCGGTCAGAGCGGCCACCAACAGCAAAGTAACGGCAAAACAAGCGCGAACGTTCATGACACACCTTTGGCGGAGGATGGGCGCGCCCAGCGACCCCGCGTGACAATGAGCACCATCGCAAGCGCGCAGAGCGCCAGCGACGAAGCGATGGGTGCCACCTCGATGGTCGTGCCGTGGGCCCCGGCGAGACGAGCAAGGTGACGTAGAAGAATGGCCGCGTCTTCTGGCAGCGCAGCGCCGCGACCCTTCGCTTCGATGGTCGCCCGGGCTGCTGGAGAAATTTCAAACAACGTGAACACCACCGCGAAGACCGCTGCGGCAAAGGCCGCCGCCACGGGTGCTCTCCCCGCATAGGA
>JBIKNA010000281.1:0-9414 GCA_044358965.1 Polyangiaceae bacterium | reverse complement strand
CGGCCCTCGATGCGCAGGTGCAGCGTGATTTGCTCGTGAGCCTGTTCATCCCCGAGAGCGTCAACCGCCTTCACGACGGCGCGGTGATCATTCGCAACTATCGCGTGGCAAAAGCTGGGGCGTTTTTCCCGATGCCCGATACGCGCCCGGTGGACAAGTCGTTTGGTTCCAGGCATCGCGCGGCGCTCGGTATCAGCGAAGAGACCGACGCGGTGGTGGTGGTCGTGTCCGAAGAGCGTGGGCAGATCAGCTTCTGCTTCAACGGCAACATCGTGTCGGGGCTCGATGGCGCTTCGCTCAAAGAAGCGCTCTTGGGGCTCTTCGGCCAAAAGGGCCCCAGCAAGAAGAAATCCAAAGACAAGCGTCCGTCACTGGCGCCGCCCAAGCTCGCGCCTACACCGCTGCCCACGCCGCGGCTCAGCATTCCGCCGGCGCCGGAGTCCATGCCTCGGGCATCCCTCGAACCCGTCATCACGAGGCCCATGGCCCCCGCCCATGTGCCCGGACACAGCGATCGTCCGCCGCCCGCTGGCGGCCCCGAGGAGTCCTAAGCCATGTTGCGGCGCCTTCGCGATCTGGTGCTCCACAACTGGAACCTAAAGCTCGCAAGCTTTGCGTTTGCGTTGGTGCTCTATTCGTTCGTGCACGGCGGTCAAGACGCCACCCGAAGCATCGTCGTGGATCTCGAGGCCAATCTGCCGCGCGAAGATGCAAACCGCGTGCTGCAGGGGAGCATCCCCAGGTCCGTTCGCATCACTGTGCGCGGGAGCAACCAGGCCATCGACCAGCTGCACGCCGGCAACGTCAACATCACCGTCGACTTGCAGTCGGGCCGGGAGACCCACGTCAGCTTCGAGCCTCGGATGGTGCACGGCCTGCCGCCGGGCGCGCGCCTCGAAGTCCAGCAGTTCGACCCCGCGGGCATCGATCTCAGTTGGGAAGATCGCATCGTTCGCAGCGTACCGGTGCAGGTGGCCGTGGTTGGCACCCCGGCGCCGGGCTACGTGGTCAAGGGGGCACCGGTGCCGGAGCCCAGCAAGGTCAACGTGCGCGGTCCCCTGAGCGAGGTCAGCGTGCTCCAGTTCGTGCGTGCCGCAGGCTTCGACGTGACGGGGCTGTCCGACGGCTCCTATCCCCGGGAGCTTGCGCTCGACGGGCTGTCGTCTCGGCTCCGCGTGGAACCGCGGCGCGTTGTTGTCACCACGGACATCACCCGCGAGCTCGCCGAGCGCCCCTTTGCCAAGTTGCCCGTCGCCGTCGTTGGCTTGGCCAAGTCCAAGGTGTTGCCCGCCGAGGTGGACGTTCGACTGATCTGCCCGCCAGAGGTGCTGCGTGGCCTGCGCGCCGAGCAAGTCGTGCCCCGGGTGGAGGTGGTCTCCAAAGAGGGTCAAGGCAGCGAGGTGCATCCGGTGATCGTGTCTCTCGGCAACTGTCAGGCGCACGTCACGCCCTCGACGGTCGTCGTGCGCTGGTAGTTCATGCGGCCTCTCCGCGAGCGCAGGTACGACGATGCCACGGGCTCCGTGCTGATCGTTGTCGAGTCCACACAGCTCGTGCGTACGCTCGCCAAAGGGCATGCCCGCGAGCCCATGGTCGCTGCGTATCTGCGGGAGCTGATGCTCTTCAGCGATGCTGCGACGCACCGCATGGACGTATTCCACGACTGGTCCGAACTGCGCAGCTTCGACCCGGAGGCCCGTCGCCTGTTTCTGCAGCAGTCTGCCGAGCGGCGCGCCAAGAACGCCAAGGCCTTCCGTGGCTTTCACTTGCTTGTGTCGTCTACGTTGGTGCAGCTTGCGCTCGAGGCCGCGCGGGTGTGGTACGGCGATGCGATCCACGTGTATCGCGATCGCGAGGCCTTCGAACTCACGTTGGCGCGGGTCCGCCGGGAGCCGTCCAAGGAGCCGATCGTGGGCGCGGCACGCAGCTAGAGCTTGGCGCCGCGCGCCGTGCCCTCGGTAGTTCTGTGCCACGTGTTTCGACGCAGCTGCTTGCAGCTTGGCCTCGGGCCCGGCCGTTGTGTCAGCTCGTGGCTTCGGTGGTGGGCTCCGGCGCCGGCTCCGCTTTGACCTTGGGCTTGCCGTAGGCCGAGTTGCTGTTGCGATCGTCGCGCTCGACGCGCCCGTCGCGGAGGGAGACCACGCGGGGCATGGTGCCCGCGAACTGCATATTGTGCGTCACGATGACGATGGTGGTTCCTCGGGTCTGGTTCACCTTGAAGAACAACTCGTGGATCTGATCGCTGGTGGCAGAGTCGAGGTTGCCCGTGGGCTCGTCGGCCAAAATGAGCTTGGGCTCGAGTACCAGCGCCCGGGCCAGTGCCACACGCTGCTGCTCGCCGCCGGACAGCTCGCCGGGTCGGTGATCCAGGCGATGAGAGAGGCCCACCTCGTCGAGCAGCTTCTTGGCGGGGCCCTCCATGTCTTTTCGCGAGCGGCCTTGGATGAGCCCCGGCATGACCACGTTCTCGAGCGCCGTGAACTCGGGCAGCAAGTGGTGGAACTGGAACACGAAGCCGATGCTCTTGTTGCGCAGCGCCGCGAGCTTGGCGTTGGGCATGGTGGTGAGCTCTTCGTCGCCAATGCGCAAAGAGCCCGACGTGGGAATGTCGAGGGTGCCGATGCAGTGCAGGAAGGTGGACTTGCCCGCGCCCGACTGCCCCACCACACACAGGATCTCGCCTTCGTTGATGGTGAGATCGATACCCCGGAGCACCTCGAGGGTGCGCCCCATGTGCTGGAACGATTTGCGAACGTCTTGGGCTGCGACCAGGGCTTTTGTCATGACGGACTCGGGTGCACGTTACTCGTACCGTAGGCCATCGACGGGGCGCAGGCGCGCCGCGACGAGCGCCGGATACACCGTGGCCAGCGTGCAGATGGCCAAGGCGCTGCCGGCGACAGCCAAGAAGTCCCAGCCGTTGACGGCGATGGGGAGTCGATCAATGTAATATACATCTGGGTCGAGGCGCAGGCCGAACCACGACAGGCCCATGCAGACGGCGAGCCCCGCGGCCACACCAAACGTCGTGCCGATGCCCCCGATGACGATGCCCTCGAGCATGAAGGTCTTGAGGATGGATGCATCGCTGGCCCCGACGGCCTTGAGGATGGCGATCTCTTTGCCCTTCTCGGTGACCATCAAGAGCAACGTGCAGATGATGCAGAAGCTCGCCACCATGATGGCGATGGACAAGATGATGAAGGTGGCAAAGCGCTCGAGCTTGAGGGCCGAGAACAGGTTGCGGTTCATCTCGCGCCAATCGCGGATGCGAAGCTCGCCTCGGCCAATGACCGGGGCCAGCGTCGGGGCGATTTGGTCCGCCTTGTCCGCGTCGTCTACTTTCACGTCGATGCGCGTGATTTTGCCTTGTTGCGAGAAGTAGTCTTGGGCCTCGCCCAGTACCGTGTACGCGTGCGACGCGTCGTACTCGTACATGCCCGAGAAGAAGATGGCCGCCACGCGGAACTTCTTGGTGCGGGGCATGACACCCATGGGACCGAGATCGCCGAGCGGCGACACCAGCGTGATCTCGTCGCCCACGTAGACGTGAAGCGTCTTGGCGAGCTCGCGGCCGACGATGATGCCGGGCCGCGGCACCTTCGGAGGCAAGAAGGCGCGGATGGCGGGCTCCCGGTCGTCGTCGTGGCCCAGTAGGTCTGGGCCCTTCATGTACTGCTCGCCGCCGGGGCCCGTGCCGATGATCTCCGTAGGCGCCATGTGCAGGAGCTTGTCGGGCGACTCGAGGTATTCGAAGCGACCCACGTCGATGTTGACGCCCAGATCGATGACCTGGCGGATGCTGCCGGGCTCGATGCCCTTGACGATGACCCCGGCCATGTTGGCGGGGCTCGACATCATCACTTCGCCTTGGACGATGGGGGTTGCGGCCACCACGTGCGGCGCTTTGCGAACCTTGGCCAAGGTCTGCTCGTAGTCCGCCCAGCCGGCTTGGCTGGCCTGGTCGACGATGACGTGGGCGTTGTTGCCCAAGATCTTGCGCTTGAGGTCTTGGCTGAAGCCGCCCATGACGCTGACCACGCTGGACAGCGAACACGACGAGATGGACACACCGCAGATGGCCAGGATGCTGATGACCGTGAGGAAGTTGCTCTTCTCGCTGCGGACATGGCGCGCCGCCACGAAGGACGCGAACCCCGTGCGCTCCAGGCGGTTCAAGATCGGCGGCAGCAACATGCCCAGCAGCACCAATACGAACACCACACCGCTGACGATGGCCCCGGCGCGGATGACCATGTCTTTGAGGCTCCATTGGGAGCCCCGCAGCACAGGCAGACTGCGGGCCCACACCGTGAGCCCGAGGAAGGTGAGGCCCGTGACGGCGACCAGCACCTTGCTGACCAAGGGCCATACGCCGCGCAAGAAACGAAAGGCCAGGCCAACGCCGCCGATGAACACCGGACCGTCGATCCAAATGAGCGAGGTGAGCGCCCCGTAGGTGCCGCCGACCATGCCCCAGAAGCCCGGGGTGCGCAGCGTGTAGGGCGACGAGTAGGCCACGTAGGCCGCGCCAAAGAACCAGCACCCGGTCACGATCACGAACAGGAGCTTGGTGACCGTGAAAAGCACCGGCGCCATGCGGCCGTACCACGCCCGGAACTTGGGCGAGAAGGCGAGGGCAGCGAGGACGACGGCGAACAGCACTGGTGGTTATTCCGGGCGCAGGAGCGGAAACAAGATCACGTCGCGAATGGACGACGCGTTGGTAAGCATCATGGTCAGGCGATCCATTCCCATGCCGAAGCCGGCGGCCGGCGGCATGCCATGCTCGAGCGCCCGCACGTAGTCTTCGTCGTAGTCCATGGTCTCTTCGGCGCCGGCGGCCTTTTTGCTGACCTGCTCCAGGAACCGGGCCGCTTGGTCTTCGGGATCGTTGAGCTCGCTAAATGCGTTGCACAGCTCGCGGCCGTGCACGAAGAGCTCGAAGCGGTCGACCAAATCTGGGCGCGCGTCGTTCTTGCGGGCCAAGGGGGATGTCTCGAAGGGGTAGTCCTTGATGAACACAGGCAGGCTCTTGCTGCCGTCGCTGGAACGGTAGTCCTCGGGCAGGTACGGCTCGCAGACGTACTCGTAGAGGCAGAACAAACGTTCGCCGTCGTTGTCGCACTTTTGCATGCCCTTGCGGAAGTTGCCCCAGTCGATGGACTTGGCCCGCGGTGACGACTTGGACCACTCTTTGATGTGCTCGACGAAGTCCGTGCGTAGCAAGTCGACGAGGCCCGTGCCGCCTTTGCTCTCGCAGGCGCTGATCCATGCGGCGATGCCTGCTTTGCTGGCGCCGGCCTTGACGGCGTCGGCCATGGGTACCCGGGCGAAGGGCTCGTCGAAGGTGAAGGGGCGCCCGGCCTTCCAGCCGGTGTGCGCCTGGGGCATGGCCTTTTGCAGATCGGCGTCGACCTGCCGCAGCAGCACCTCGGTGAAGTTCATCAGGTCTTCGTAGGTGGCGTAGGCCTGGTAGAACTCGAGCATGGTGAACTCGGGGTTGTGCCGCGTGGACAGCCCCTCGTTGCGGTAGCAACGGCCGATCTCGTAGACGCGCTCGAAGCCACCCACCACGCAGCGCTTGAGGTACAGCTCCGGCGCGATGCGCATGAACAGGTTCATGTCGAGCGCGTTGTGGTGCGTGTTGAAGGGACGCGCCGCGGCGCCACCGATGAGCGTGTGCATGGTGGGCGTCTCGACTTCCATGAAGTCTTGATCGTCGAGCGCCCGGCGCGTGGCACGCACGATGACCGAGCGCGCACGGAACACCTGAGCCACCTCGGGGTTGGCGATGAGATCGACGTAGCGCTGGCGGTAGCGGACTTCGACGTCGGTCAGGCCATGCCACTTCTCGGGCAGGGGACGATAGGACTTGGTGACCAGGCGCACGCGGGTGGGCTCGATGGACAGCTCGCCCCGCTTGGACGCGGTGAGCTGCCCCTCAGCCTCGATGATGTCGCCCACGTCCAAGTCGGAAAGGCGCTCGTAAGCCGCGCCGAGCACCTGCTCGCTGACCAGGAGCTGAAGCTCGCCGGTGCGATCGCGTAGGCGCAAGAAGCTGAGGCCGCCGGTGGACCTGTGGGCGATGAGCCGACCGCGCACGTGCATGGTCTGGCCGCTGGCGGCCTCTTTGACCTTGTCTTCGGCGTATTTGCCGGCGTCGTCTTTGGCCGCGGCCACGCGCTCGCGCAACGCCGCGATGTCGAGGGTCAGCGCTGCTTGGCCTTGGGCCCGAATGTCGTTGGCGAAGGGGTTTTCGCCCCGGGCCCGCACCCGCGCGGCCTTGTCTTTGCGGCCCTGGATGATGGTCTGCTCGGCAGAGGCCGAAGGCGCGTTGTTGGCAGGGGTTTCCGTAGGGGGCGTGGCCGTCATGGCGAGGGCTGGAACTAGCAGAACCTACGGCTGCTTTCACGCTCTTACGCCGGACGGGCGCCGCAATCGCCTCCGGCGCGGCCCGGGGCGCTTAAAGCTGAGTTTCCGTCTTGCGTTCTTTGGCAAACCGGTTGGTCGCGCTCACGAGCTCGTGCACGTTGCCAGGCTCCATGGCCGAGTGCCCGGCGTCGCGCACGATGCGCAGATCGGCTTCGGGCCAGGCCTTGTGGAGGTCCCAGGCGCTGACCGCCGGGCAGACCACGTCGTAGCGCCCTTGCACGATGACGCTGGGGATGTGGCGGATCTTGCCCACGTTCGAAAGCAGGCTCCGGTCTTCGGTGAGCCAGCCATTGTGCTTGAAGTAGTGGCACTCGATGCGGGCGAAGGCCAACGAGAACGCGTCCCCGGAGGTGCGCTGGATCAAGTCTTCGTTGGGCATGAGGCAGCTCGTGCGCCCCTCCCACACGCTCCACGCGCGGGCCGCGGCTTGGCGCACGGCCTCGTCGCCGCCGGTGAGCCGACGGTAGTAAGCGGACAAGAAGTCCCCACGCTCGGCCTCGGGGATTTGCGCCTGGTAGTCCTCCCAGGCGTCGGGGAAGAGCGCGCTCGCCCCACCTTGGTAGAACCAATCGATCTCGCTTTTTCGCAACAAAAAGATGCCCCGAAGCACGAGCTCGGTGACCCGGGTGGGGTGCGTTTGCGCGTAGGCCAGCGCCAGCGTGCTGCCCCACGAACCGCCAAAGACTTGCCACTTGTCGATGCCTAGGTGCTCGCGCAGGCGCTCGATGTCGGCCACCAAGTGCCACGTGGTGTTGTGCTCGAGCGATGCGTGCGGCGTGCTCTTGCCGCAGCCGCGTTGGTCGAAGAGCACAATCCGGTAGAGCGCGGGGTCGAAGAAGCGCCGGTGCTTGGGCTCGGTGCCGCCGCCAGGCCCGCCGTGCAAGAAGACCACGGGCTTGCCTTGGGGGTTGCCGCTCTCCTCGAAGTACATCGAGTGGCCATCGCCGACATCCAGGCGGCCTTCGCGATAGGGGACAAGGTCGGGGTAGAGCGTCAGGAGCTGTGACATGGGTGGGCGCGACTATGCCACGAGGGGCGGGGCAGGGGCGTCTCCTTTGCGGCCGGTCCCCGGGGGCCTTGGGCCCCGGCAAAGCCGCGTGGAGTCAATCGCCGCAAAGGAGATCGGAAAAGCGCACCCGTGGGGGGCGCTTTGGGGAACCTTCGCGGCGTCTCGGCGTCGAACACAGGACATGCACTCATCACGTGTAAGCGTTGGAAGCCCTTGGACCCGTCAGTTTGTTGCAGCGCTCGCCTTCGCAGCGACGGTTTCTGGCGCGGGGGTAGCCCGGGCCGACTGCATGGACATGCACACTGCCGAGGGGCGGGAGATGTGTGCGCACCTTTCGAGCGCCATGGCCCAAAGCCAAAAAGAAGCCCCGGCGCCCTGCACCGAACATTGTTTTTTGCTCGACCACATGACCATCGAGGGCGGCTTCGGACAGGGCGCTGCTTTGCGGTTCACGGTGACGGGGGTCGTGCGGGCCAAAGAAGAGACCAAAGTGCCTCTGTTTGGGCCGGCCTCGCAGGTGCAGCTCACGCAGACCACACGCAATGGCCAGCCGCTCCAGCTCGGCTTTGCCGATGGCGCCTACGTGGCGTTCTTGCCTCCGGGGCCGTTCACCCTTCGGGGCGAGATGAAGCTCTCCGAAGACGCCACGCTGACGGTCAAAGGGCCGATGAACAGCTTGAGCGCCAAGCTTTCTCACGGTCGTCTGGTCGAGGGCGAAGCGCTGTCTGGGCTTGCAGACCAAACCCTACACTTTGACCCCATGAAGCCCGATGCGCAGGACGCACCGGCCAAGATCCCCCAAACCTTCCGGCTCTCTCGGGCCCTGCGCATCGGCAAAGAGATCCAGTTCACCTACCGCGTGACCGTGTCGCAGGGCGTAGATCTCGGGAGCGTGACGTTGCCACTCGCCTACGATGAGAAGGTTCGAGAGGTAAGCGGGGCCACGAGCTGGGTGCAGGAAGGCAATCAGCTTCGAGCGGTGGTGGCCGGCAAAGACGCGGACCTCACCGTGACGGGCACCCTGCCCAAGTTGGTCCCGTTTACCACCAGCGAGCGCTCGGCGTACGAGTGGTGGATGGTGGAGCACGAGCCCGATCGGCGGGTGACGTTTGCCGGCGAGGGTAAGTTCGTCGACAACGGTCAATCGCCCATCCCCGCGACGCTGCCCACGGCCAAGACGGTGCTGGTGCAGAGGGGCCAGCGCTTCGACATCGAGGCCAAGCCCCTGATTCGTGCCGGGGCGCTGTCGGCCGTGGCCCGGGCCGAGCGCCGCTTCTGCGCGGTGACGCCCAGCGGAGAGACCATCATCGACGACGTGCTCGCCTACGAGAACAACGGCCAAGACAACCTGGTGTTCACCCCCGCTGGTGAACCCATGTATGTTGCAACCGATGGCGCCGCGGAGCCCATCTACCGGACCGAGTTGGGCAAGCCGGAGATCTTCGTGCCCATGGTGCCCGGGGCGCACAGCCTGCGGACGCAATCGGTGACGCAGGTGCGCTTGCGCGCCGCCCTGGGCCTGCTCTCGGTGCCCATGCACGCCTTGCCCATTGCCACCAGTGCGTCCACGGTGACCGTGGGCATGCCGTCGGACGTGCACCCCCTCGCGGTGTTCGGCGGCGACAAGACCAAGTGGTTCTTCACCAAGACCGACGGCGCGGCGCTGTTGATTGGCGCGCTGGCGGCCCTAGGGGGCTTCCGCACGCGCAAGACCCGCGCCCTTGGGGCGGTGGCCACCATGGGCCTTTGGTTCGTCTCGGCCCCGGCGTTCGTCCTGGCCCTCGTAGCACTGTTGTGCGCCGGAGCCATTTTCGTGGCCTCGCGTTTCTTGCGCGGCGGGCGTTTGGGCGCGGCCGCCACGGTTTTGGTTGCCATCAGCTTGCTGGTCGCCAAGTCGGGCTTGTCGCTGACCGACGAAGAGATCACGCGCGATCTCTTCGCCCACGAGGTCCAGGTCCCGTCGCCCGACG
>JBIKNA010000699.1:0-2742 GCA_044358965.1 Polyangiaceae bacterium | reverse complement strand
GTGTCACTTGTTCAGCGGAATGCCGAGCTCCCGGAACATGAACGCAAGCTCGTCCGCGAGCTCTTCGGTGAGCTTGGACACGGGCTTGCCGGCGCCATGCCCGGCCTTGGTTTCGACGCGCAGCAAGATGGGCCGGGTCTTGTCGCCCTGGGCCTCTTGGAGCCGCGCCGCCATTTTTCGCGCGTGTAGCGGGTCCACCCGCGAGTCGCTCTCCGCCGTCGTGTAGAGCATCGACGGATACCGCACGCCGTCTTTGACGCGATGGTAGGGCGAATACGCGTACAGCCACGCGAAGGCCTTGTCGTCTTCGGCGGAGCCGTACTCGGGCACCCACAGGCGCCCGATGCGGAACAGGTGATAGCGAAGCATGTCCGTGAGCGGGACCAGTGAGAGCCCGGCGCGGAACAACTCCGGGCGCTGGGTGATGGCCGCAGACACCAGTAGGCCCCCGTTGGATCCGCCCGCGATGCCCAGGTGGTCCGGGCTCGTGATTTTCTCGGAGATCAGCGTCTCGGCGCAGGCGATGAAGTCATCGAAGACGTTCTGCTTGCTCTCGAGCATGCCTGCGCGGTGCCAAGCTTCACCGAACTCACCGCCGCCCCGCAGGATGGCGCTGACCCACACGCCACCGTGTTCGACCGTGGCAAGGACCCGCGCGCTGAACGCTGGCGTCTGGTTCACGTTGAATCCGCCGTAGCCGTAGAGCACCGTCGGGTTCTTGCCCGTCTTGGCCAACCCCTTCTTGGCAATCACGAACATGGGCACCCGTGTGCCGTCTTTGGAGGTGGCAAAGATCTGCGAGACCTCGATGTCCGCGGACGAGAAGCTGGTGTTCAACCGATCCCAGCTCTTGAGGCTGACGGCTTGCGAAGGAGCGGCCTTGGCTCCAAGGGACTTGAGGTCCGCCCGCAGCACTTCGTAGGGAACCACGTACGACGTAAAGCCCACGAAGAGTTCGTCCCCCTGATCGGGCGCAGAAATGCCTGCGCTACCAATCTGCGGCAGCGCAACGGGGCCGAGGGACTTTCCGTCTTTGGAGAACCGCTCGATGCGCGTGCTGGCCTCGTGCATGAACGACGCCACGATGCCCGCATCGGTGATCAGCACGTGGTCGAGCACGTCGGCCCCCTCGGCAATGACCTTCTTCCAGGCCTTGCGTTCGGGCTTGTCGTAGCTGACAGCGTGCAGCTCGTAGCGAGGCGCACCATCGTTGGTCAGGATGTAGAGGCGGTCGTTGCGAGGAATGGGCTCGAATAGCGCCCGAGGTCCCGTGGCCACGGCAACGAAGGCAGCGTCGGGCTTCTTGAGATCTTTCAGATAGACCTCGCTCTTGTCCCAGCCCTGGTGCACGCGCACCACGAGGTAGCGCCCATCGGGCGACAGCATGGCGCTCGGCGTGTCGGTCTTGTCTTTGGCGTCTCCCCAGACAAGCGCGTCTTGTTTCGGGTCTTCGCCGAGCTTGTGGAAGAAGATCTTGCGGCCGTACTTCTCGTCACCCTTGGGCACGCTGCCGGGCTCGGGGTAGCGCGAGTAGTAGAACCCTTTGCGGTCGGGGGTAAACGCGACCGAGGCGTGCCGCGTGTGTGGAATGTGGTCCGAAAGATCGGCGCCGGTGGCCACGTCGCGGACGTGCAGGGTGCTCTCTTCGCTGCCACTTTCGCTCTTGCCCCAAGCCACCAGGGCGCCGTCTTCGGACGGGTACCACCAGTCGAGCGCTGTGGTGCCGTCCGTCGAAAGTGTCTGGGCGTCGATGAGCACGCGATCGGTGCCATTGACCCCCTCGCGCACGTACAAAACAGGCTGGTTCTGCGTCCCTTCGCGCTTGTTGTGGAAGTAGCGACGTACACCTTTGGCACCCGTGCGGACACTGGGTGCGCCGACGAAGCCCACCTGCAGCAAGGCGCGCACGCGCCCCTCGAGCGCCTGCCGACCCTCGATGCCTTGGATCATGCGCTGCGTGGCTTCGTTCTGCTCGGTGGTGAACGTCTTGACGTCCTTGCTATCCCCGTCTTCGAGCCAGCGGTACGGGTCCGGGACGGAGACACCGTGCAACACGTCGACGACATCGCTCTTCTTGTGCATTTCACCCTTGGCCACATGCGGGGCCCCCGCCGACGCCGATGCCCGGGGGGCCAGCGTCAGCGGCGGAACGGTTGGAGACTTGGGCTCTTTGCACGAGGAAAGGGCCGGCAACAGGAGACCGAGCGCGATCGGCAACAGACGGGAGAAGGGCACGGTGCTCATGGGAATGCGCCGCATCTTTCCAAGGCCCATGGGCTTTGTCGAGGCGGAAGCTGGGCAAGTGCAAGCGCTCCGGGCGCCCGGGCACCGGCGATTTCCAGAGCGTCGGCGCGCGCGGTCCCCCATCGCGCCCAAGCAGTGCTACGCCTTGGGCGGTCCATGTCTGCTTCCACGACATCGTCGGCCCTGCCGCACCCCCGCCCCCTCGTTCTTTTGTCCAACGACGACGGTCACGACGCGCCAGGGATCCGCGCGCTCGAGCGCGCCCTGCGCACGGCCTTCGACGTGGTGCTCGTGGCCCCGGCCACCGAACAGAGCGCCACCAGCCACTCCCTGAGCCTGCATCGTCCGCTGCGCGCGGTGGCCCTTGGCGATGCGGCCTTCAGTATCGACGGGACTCCGGCGGACTGCGTCTACATTGCATTGCACGCAGGCGATCGGTTCTTGCCGCGACGGCCGGACCTCGTGATGTCTGGCATCAACCGCGGCCTCAACCTCGGG
>JBIKNA010000280.1:0-9419 GCA_044358965.1 Polyangiaceae bacterium | reverse complement strand
CTCGCGAAATCTCTGGTCGGCGCCTACCGCGCGGGCGCAGTGCACCCGCTCGATACCGTCACCGTTACCTTGCCGGTCAAGCGCATCGACGTCGAGGCCACGCGCCTCAACAACGGACGCTATCTGACGCTCATGGACATCGGGCGCTACGCGCTGATCGTGCGCTGCGGGTACCTGCCCGCGTTTGTAAAGAACCGCTGGTATCCGCTCGTCCTTGGCGTATCCATCCGCTATCGCAAGTCGTTGCGCGTGGGCACCAACTTCGATCTGTCCACACGGCTCTTGTGTTGGGACGAACGGA
Source organism: Polyangiaceae bacterium (assembly GCA_044358965.1). Lineage (GTDB taxonomy): Bacteria > Myxococcota_A > Polyangia > Polyangiales > Polyangiaceae > SXNL01. Next base: position 9,118 of record JBIKNA010000280.1, on the reverse strand, counting down.
ACTTCTTTCTGGAGCAAACGTTCCTGCAGAATGGCGAACAGAGAGCACAAGCGCTGGTCAAGGCCATCTTCCTGGGCCAAGGCAAGGTGGTGCCCACGCAGCGCATCGTCGACTCGGGGCCACACAGGTTCCCGTCGCCCGAGTTCCCCGAGGCCGTGCGCGCGTGGCAGAGCGCCCTCCGGGCCATGGAGACGATGGGGCAATAGGCGCCACGCCCGGTGGACTACTTGAACAAGCTGCCCATGGGGTTGACGCTCATCTTGGGCGGCAAGAGCGCATTGATTTGCCCCTCGAGGTTGTCTTCGAAGTCGTGCCGCAGGGCCTTGTCTGGGTCTTTGTTGAGCAGACGTCCCATGCCGCGCCCGCCGGTGCGGTACTTCACCGTGCCGCTGCTCTGCACCGACAAGTAGCTCTGGCACTCGACCTTGTTGTCGGTGAGGTCGTACACAAAGGCGAACCCCTCGAGCGCGCCTCCAGAGAACGTCTTGCGAGCTTTGTCGAAGACGGGCACCTGATTCGATGCCGACGCCGTGGGCCACAGCACCACGACGTAGCGCCCCGGAGCCCACGTCTCGCGAATCATTTTGGCCGTGCTCGAGAGCCCGTACTTGACCTTGCTTTGGTGATCGCGGAAGTGCGACGAGAAGTTGCCGTCGGTCAGGAAGGCCCACTCGCTCTTGTTCGCGGTCCAGGCGCTTGGGTCGTCTTTCGACGCAAAGCGCGCAAGGAACTCTGCGCTCACCCGCGGCAGCGTACGACGCCCGTTGTCGCTTCGGGCCGGCGGCGCTTTGGCCATCATGGCCGCCGCGTCGCAAGGCTTGTCGTCAATGCTTTCGAGGTCCAGCGCCGACAGTGTCGTGTGCGCGCGCCCAAGCTTGGCCACGTAGTCGGCATAGTCGCTCTGGTCTCGCGCCTTCTCGGCCTCGACCTCTTTGGGGTCGCGCTTCTTGCACGCGACAGTGGACCCGAGCACGGGGAGCAGAAGCAGCAACAGGGCAGAGGCAGAGGCAGAGCGGCGCATGATGGAACCTTGGCTGGGGCGGCGCACGACACGCGCGCCGCGCAGGTCCGTCTTACGTCGGTCCCCCGTACAAGCTTCCCCGGAGCCGCCTTACTTGGCGCCTGTGCTTGCCAAGGCCTCGGCGGCCCCCGGGCGGCCTTCGGCGACGCCGGCACGAATGGCCTGGAGGGCGCGGTCGAACCACGGACGTTCCGCGGCCTCGCGCACCTGGGCTTGTGCCTCGGGCGATTGCCCGAGCAGGTCTTTGCTAGACAGATAGGCGCGCTTCGCGTCGGCTTCGCCGCGAACGGCATCGGCCAAGATGGCGTAGTCCGAGGGCTCGAGGTCCTTGCAGCCCGCCAAACGATGCACGGCGTTGAAGCGCGACGTCTCCCACAGCTCGCCGCGCTTGGCCCGGTTGCGAACCGCATCCGTAGGCGGCACGCGCTCGCAGGCGGAGCGCGACAAGACGTTGCTCTTGCCCACGTAGTAGGTGTGGTGCGTGGCGACCTCGAGGTTGTACACCGTGGTGCGCTCGCCGTTGCGGACGAGCCGAGATACCCGCGCCAGCGAACCGGCCTCGGTGCGCAGCACGTCGCCCACCGCGAGCTCGCTGGTTTTTACCCATTCGCGACCCTCGATGTAGAACGCGTGCTCTGGCGTTACGCGGAACGTCTCTCTCTCGCCATCGCGTTCGACGGTGAGCTCCATGATCTCTCGGTCTTGGCTAACGACCACCTTCTCGATGCCAAACTCCGAAGCTTCGAGGCTCTCTTCGCTGCTGGCCAACACGCCTTCGCCCTGCTTGAGCGTCTCGATGGCGCGCATGCCCGTCTTGGTGCGGACCATGGTGCCCGCGGCAAAGCAGCGGCCTCCGGTGCACCCTTCGCGGGTGCACACCATTTCGCCTGCGCGGGCGCGGCCGTCGGTTGCGGCCACGGGGCCATTGGCGGCGATGGCGCCCATGGCGCCCTGTTTGCTGCAGTCGCCGCCCATCTTCTCGACGCAGACTCCCTGGCCCTGGGCGCTCTTGTCGACATGCCGGCTGTAAGCCACGAAGCCTGCCGCGGCCACGCCCAACACCACTGCGACCAACACCAGATACTCGACGAGACTTGCTCCGCGACGACGTTGAACCATGCTGCATTTATCCAGGGCACACAGCATGCCTACGCGGGCCCGTGAAGTTCCCCTGCGTTACCCAGTTGATCGCGGGGCGCAGGCCGCATCACGGCGGCGCCGTGATCCATCGGGGCAAGTGTCCTACTGCGTGGCCAGGTATGCGCGGCCGCGACCACACGCGGCCTTCCACGACGCGGCGGCTTCGGCGCCGGTGAACAAGGTGGTGTCAGCCGCAGCCTTGTCGAACCAGGCGAGGCCCGCGGTCTTGGTGGTCGCGTTGAAGGGACCCGCGCCGTATACGCCGATGGCCAGCGCCTGCGTGACAGTGCGCATGGCGAAGGTGCGACGGTCTTGAATGATCTCGCCTTGAGCCAGAGCCTTGAAGAAGGCCGTGACCTCGGCGCCGCTCAGCGAAAAGAGCTGCGTCAGATAGATCAAGCCGCGGAAGTTGGTGGCACCGCCATTGGTGGCGCCGGTGATGGCGCCGGGGTACTCGCTGCCCAACCACTGGATGTCTTCGGGCTTCATGCCGAGGTTGCCCGCCAACTGCGCAAGCATCGCGGGCTCGGCGTCCACGAGGGTGTCGAGGAGCCCCTTGTCGGTGAGGGCTTCGGGTAGGCCCACCATGGGGAGAATCTTCTGTCGTTCGCTTCGTTCGAGCGCCGCGAGCTGGCTGGCCTGGAGATACTGCGCCAAAAAGAGTGCGCCGGTAGCCACAAGCCCAAGCCCGCCGGAGAGCGCGGTGGAACCAACCACGGCCCCGATGGCGCTGGCCACTGTAAGGCAGTTGGCGAGCACTTCTACTTTTTGACCCACGCCATCGTTCCAGCGCTTGGCGCTGTCGAAGGTGTTGAGCACGGCAAAGACACCCGTGATGCCCGCGCCAACGCGCCCGGCAACGGACACGGCCTTGTCGGCCCACTTGGGGGCCACGCCGCCATTCAGGAACATGCGGTAGGTGCCCGCAGCAACGCCCACGCCCTCGGCGGCGCCGGCGGTGCCCATCAGGAACTTCTCGAGACCTGCACGCGCGTTGCCCTGAGCGGTCTCGCTCAGGCCTTCGCCCATTTCCCAGATGGAGAGTGCGACGCCCATGCCCGTGACGAACTTGCCGAGGGGGCGCGCTTCGAAGGCATTGATGCTGACGGGCTTGCTGTGATTTGCCCGAAGCTCGTCGATGGCGCTTTGAATCTGCGGCGCTGCACCTTTGGCCGTGCCCAACATCTCGCGTACGGAGCTGAGGGCGCTGTCGGCGCTTCGCTCGGTGAGCAGTTTGGCAACGAAGGCATTGGGCAGCGCGGGCCCAAGGATCTCGTCTTCGATCTGCTTCTGCGTCTTGCCCAGCTTGGCCAGCTCTTCGTCGCCGGACAGCGCACGGGCCGCGAACTCGAGCGCCACCTCTGCAGAGGGGCTCTCGGCGAGCAGCACAACAGCGTGATACAGATCGGCCCCAGACATGGCGGGCATGCCTGCGGTGCCGCGACCACCGATGGGTGTGTTGATCGAGCGCAGCTGCGTGGGCGAGGCCAGGATGGCCTTCATCTCGCGAGCGAGCGTGTCGGCAGACGCGAGGTACCGGGTGCGGACCGCCTTGTTCTCGGCCAGAGCGTAGAAGCCGCGGGCGTAGGCTCGGTTCTGGGCCTCGGTTAGCGCGGGGCCAACGGTCGCGAGCTCGTTGCCCAGCCGCGTGTCGATCTCTTGTTGGTCATCGCGGGCCTCTTCGAGCGCCTCGGAGGCCGCTTTGGCCGCAGAGAACGGACGAAGTGCGTCCTGGGTCGTCGCGTCGTCGGCCTCGGCAGCGGAGGCGCAGCCGGCGGCGAGCGGACAAAAAACGGCGAGGGCGAGAGTGAGCGTGAGCGCGCGCACGGGAGTGCGCACATCAGGAGCAAGGGGCGTACCTGAATGGGCACGGGCATTTGGGCGGCGTATCCGCGGGGAGACACCAGGGGGTGGGCTCGATGGGCAGTGGATTGTCCATGTGCGCTTGTCCATCCCAAGGTGGGATAGCTGCGCGCGAAGTGGGGGGAGCGAAAGACCGAAGGGGCGGTGAGAACTCTGAGAACTCAGCGAGGCGTGCAGGAGTCCGGGGCCGCCATCAGGTTTTCGCAGGGCACATTGGTGGTGGTCGGATCGAAGGGGATCGGCGGGTTGCCGTCGATGTCTTCGCGACCGTGACGGTAGCGCGCCGAGGCAAAGGCAGTGGCCGTGGCCGGGTCGAGGCAATCGGACGTGTAGGCCCAGCGCCACGCGCGGATGCCGAACATGTTGGGCTGCGTCGGATCGGGAGTGACCAAGACGCGGGGGCCGATGGTTTGGGCGATGGCGATGAGCTGATCACGGGCAGCCTTGCACGCGGCGCTGTCGGTGGCGGCGTTGCACTTGTACGAAAAGACCAGACCGCCGTGCTCCAGGTTGTGCAGCAAAAAGCCGCGTTTGATGGGCTTGTCGTAGACGGTGCTCCACTTGCTCCAGGCGCCCCAGTGGTTGCCCGAAGCGGGGAACGGCTCCCAGTCTTGGGAGGCGTCGGCGCCCACCGCAAGATGCGTGTGATTGATGTTGGGCGAGCGATACGCCGTGAAGGCGCGACACGCGGTGGCCACGGGAACCTTGGATGTTTGCACTGTGCACGCAGCAGGCGCGCCGGGGTTCGTGAAGGTCAGTACGTGGTTGCCCACGGGGATCTTGGTGGTCTTCGAATAGAAGCTCGCGCGGTAAGGCTCTTGGGACGAGATGCCGAGGGTTGGCGCGCTGATCTTGAACACGGTGCCCACGTCGTCGGGGTTGTCCGACGGTCGGCAGTCGATCTGCACGGTCACGTCGCCCGCAGTGGCTTGGCGCAGGGTAAAGTTGGTGGTGCCAGTCCCGAGCGTGATGCGGCGGCTCGTGAGGTCTTGGCTGTCGACATCCACGGCGTCGGCGTCTTCTTCGGCGTCTGCCGTTTGCCCAGCGCAGCCTCCGAGGGCCAGATAACCACATGAAATCACTGCGGCAACCAATTTTGACTTCGTTGACCTACAGGTAGCACCAATGTAGGTGCGCGCAAGGTGAGCTCGGGCCGAATGTTTCGGATCACACGATGCTCCTTGTCGCCATCCGCCTAGACACGTTGCCCAACGGTACGGGGCCGCGCTACGAGCAGGGCGTGGCTCACGTCGATCGAAGGTTCGCGCAAATGGTCGCTTACAAGCGGCTGGTCACGGGCGTGGCCGGCATCCTCGGCACCGTGGTGCTGGGCATCGCCTTGGCGGCGCGCGGTAGCAAGCTCGACGGTCACTCGTTGGCCCTGGCGGGCATCGCTGCGGCGCTGTTTGTGGGCGGCGGCTCCTGGAGCCTCCGCGACGGGCTCCGCGGCTTGCGCGAACTCAAGGGCCGCTCGTGACATTCGGCCGTTGGCTGCCGCGCCTGGTGCTCGCCGGGGCGGTGTTGGGCTGCGGCGCGCCCGGGTATCAGGGGCCCACGACGCCGCACTTCGATGGCGAGCGATTCAAGAACGAGGCGCGCATCGAACAAGCGGGATTGCTTGGCGTGCTGAAGTGGCAAGTGACGGCGAAGGCCGTGCCCTGGGGCCCGGACCGTGAGATCACTGCCGCCAAACCCGAGCGCAACGCGCCGCCCGGCGCTGTGCGCGTCACTTTCGTGAACCACGCGACGGTGCTTGTGCAGGTGGGAACCATCAACGTGCTCACAGACCCGGTGTGGTCCGAGCGGGTGGGCCCTTTGTCGTTCGCGGGGCCGCAGCGCCACAAGGGCCCGGGCATTCGCTTCCAGGACCTGCCGCCCATCGACGCGGTGGTCATCAGTCACAACCACTACGACCACTGCGATTTCCCGACGCTTCGGGCGCTTGCGCAGGCGCACCACCCGGTGATCTTGGGTGGCCTCGGCACCAAAGCCATGCTCGATGATGCCGGCATCCCGGGCGGCGCCGAGGCCGACTGGTGGCAGAGCATCGACCTGCCCGCCCAGCGGGGCCGAATCACGATCACGCCTTCGCAACACTGGTCTCGGCGGGGGTTCTTCGATCAGAACAACACGCTCTGGGGCAGCTACATGATCGAAGCTGACGGCAAGCGCGTGTACTTTGCAGGCGATACGGGTTACGGCGCGCACTTTGGCGCCGTGGCGCAAAAGGTGGGCAAACCCGACGTGGCGCTGTTGCCCATTGGCGCCTACGAGCCACGTTGGTTCATGGCGCCAAGCCACATGGCGCCCCGCGATGCCGTGCAAGCGCATCTGGATCTGGGCGCCAAGCAGAGCATGGGCATCCATTGGGGCACCTTCGACTTGGCGGACGAGGGCCAATACGAGCCCGTGGGCCAGCTGGGCCTCAGCCTGGATGCGCAGGGGTTGCCGCGTGGCGCCTTTGTGGCTCCAGACAACGGCGGCGTGCTGGAAGTGCGCTGATGGACAAGCAAAAAGTCTGAATGTTGCGCCGGCACCCAAGGACAACCGCGGCCGGCGGGTCACTACGTCAACGTCGAAGCATTGGCATGCCGTTACTGGACCCAAAGCAAATGTCGCGCGCAGTGGGCATCGCCACCCTCGCCGGGTTTGTCGCATCGGGTTGCGGGACGGCTGCAGGCCCCAGCCATGCACTGCATGCCAGAGTGGGGTCGCCAAGGCCCCAAACCCAAGAGGTGCGCGCCGCCGAGGCGCCGGTCATCGTGGTGGCGGGTCCGCCCTGCACGCTGCCCTCGCAGCAGGGAGCCTCGGCCGCCCTTTCGGCGGAAACCTTCGTGGTGCCGGCGGCGCAGCCTGGCCTTACCTGTTGCGCGTACCTGCGCCATGCGCCAGGTGTCACGTCTACGCGTCTCGCGTACTTTCAGAGCGGCTCCGGCATCTACACGACGGCACACGGTGATCTCGATGGCCTGGGCCGCAGTGCCGCCCGAAGCCGACGCACGGCCATCCTCAGCATCGACAAGCCCGGCGTGGGCGCAACGCGCGCCGGGCGCCCCACGCTGGACCGCGACGCTTTCTCTCGGCATACGCTCGCGGACTTGGTGTCGTGCGCCAAGAACGCCGTAGAGGCCTCGCTCAAGAGAGCCAACATGTCCCCCACGGCCAAGGTGCTCGCGCACGGTCACAGCGAAGGCGCCCAAGTGTGGTCCAGGGTCATCGACGAAGAATCAAGCACGCCGAGCACCAACAGTTGGATGCCGCGGCTCGAGGCGAGCTTCTTGTCGGGCTTGCCCCTGGAGCCGGTGAGCAGCGGCGCCGAGCGGCAACTCGACCTGTTCTTGCCGATGGAAATCGACGCCTTCCGCCGGGCGCTGGCCACACGCGACGATGACTACTTGCTGCTGTTGGGCATGCCGTGGCGATATCTGGAGCACTCGACGGCCCGCGAATCTGTCGCCGATGCGCTCGATCGCGTGGCCATCAAGCGCCCAGGCTTGCGCATTGATTTGTTCCACGGCGAGCGCGATCGCAATGCGCCCTATGCCCTCGTGCGACAATGGGTGGAGCGCAACGCCCGCGCGAGGGCCGAGCAGCGCCCGGCGCTGGATCTACGTCTGCATGCATATCCCGGCGCGTTTCATCAACTCGACGAGCGCCTCGATACGGACCTGGACGCGCTGGTGGATGCGCTCGGAGACGAATGAGCTCTCGAGCCGCGCATTCCTTGTCTAAATGACCGAGCGCGATTCGAGTACAGGCGCCGGGCGCCATTTGGGCTTGGGACCCAAATGCAGGAGGTGGGGCCCTAGCGGCAATGCCTTTGGGGCGGAGGACAGCGTCCTCCGATAACAAAGGAAGCTAAATCGCCGAGCTTGATCGAAGATCCTGCTCGGTGATTTAGCGCCCGATGCGCGTGTGCTGCGGCACCTTGGGCTGCGGCTGGATCTCTTTGAAGTAGGACGCAAGGTCACGACAGCTTTGCACACGCCCCGCAGGCTTCTTGCTGAGCAGGCGCATCACCACGTCTTCGAGCTCGGCCGGCAAATGCGGCGCCCGCGCCCGCAGCGGCTCGGGCTCTTGCGTCAGGTGCGCGCTCAGGATCCCCATCATGTCGTCTTGCGGAAACGGCACGCTGCCCGTGAACATCTCGTAGGCGATGATGCCCAGGGTATAGAGGTCGGACAGGTGCGTCACGGAACCAAAGTCGCTGATCTGCTCCGGTGACATGTACGTGGGGGTTCCGGCGATGAATCCCTGGACGGTGATGCCACCACCGGCGGACTGGGGTTTGCCCTTGGCGATGCCAAAGTCCATGATCTTGAGAACGTCGCCATCGCGGGTGACGAACATGTTGGCGGGCTTGAGATCGCGATGGATGACGCCAGCTTCGTGGGCGACGGCCAGGCCATTGCAGGCTTGCACCAGATACTTGAGCGCCCGGGCCGGGTCCATGGGCCCTGCGTCCATGATGCTGCGCAGCTCGACCCCATCGAGCAGCTCCATGGTCAAGAAGCGATACCCCTCGTGCATCCCGATGTCGTACAGGCGCACGATGTTCGGATGCGCGAGCTTGCGCGTGAGCGTGAGCTCTTGGCGGAAGCGCGTGAGCAACGAGGCGTCTTCTTGCATGAAGAAGAACTTCATGGCGTTGGTCTCGCCCAACTCTTGGTCGGCCACACGGTAGACCGCCGCCATGCCGCCTTCGCCCAGCTTCTTTTCGACCATGTACCGGCCGGCCACCAAGAACCCTGGAGGCAGGTTGCTGAGGTCGAGCGGCGCCGATGCCGGCGCTACGTGTGCCGGTGCGTGCGGCGAGGCAACAACAGCGGATGCCGGCGCGGCGCCATGACCAATGTTGGTGGGCGCGGCAACGGCCCCTGCCGCAAGCGGCGGAGAGACGGGTGCGCCTGGCACGGCGGCGAACCCGCGCGAGGGCACCGATGCCACAACGTGCGTGGGCATCTGCGAGCTCTGGCCCTGCACAAGTGTGCCCTGCGACGCATGGCCTCCGTGTGCGGGCGCCGAGTGGATGATGGCCGTGCCCTGCGGAACGGGCGGCAAGTCGGGCAAATCCGGCAAGTCGGGCAATGGCTC
>JBIKNA010000697.1:0-2750 GCA_044358965.1 Polyangiaceae bacterium | reverse complement strand
TCGCACTTGCCTTCGAAGCTTCCGGCGAAGCCGATCTGGCCGCCCACGCGCACGTGGGGCGTCAGGTCGAGGGCGATGCTCGGCTTGCCGCCGTTCCATTGCGCGTCGGCGACGAGCTTGGTCTCTGCCGTCGAGTAGAGCGCGCTCCAGTCGATCTTGCTGGTCGACTGCGAAGTCTCGCAGGTGAGCGCCTCGCCCAGGGGCTCGCCGGGCTGCGGGTAGGCGACGAGGTGGCGAACGGCCTTCTTTTGCGCGTCGGCAAACGTTGCTTCGGAGGCCATCACTTTGCGTCCGTCGGCGAGCACGACACCCACCGTGACCGGGGCCGTCGCGCCGAGGCTCGCGCCCGCCGACGTGAAGGAGAGCGCGCCACTCTCGACCATGTTCGCGTCGTGCAGCGGGCTCGAGGTGAGCACGCCGCCGAAGTCCACGTAGCTCGCGAAGTCGGCCTGCGAGACTGCCGCGCCAATCGAGACCTCGTACGCGCCGGCCGGGGTGCCGGTGGCCGTCATGTCGCCGCGCACCGTCGTGACGAGCAGGTCTTTTTTGGGGAAGTAGATGGCGCGGACGCCATTCGGGCCCATTCCGACCGAGTCCATCGCTGCCTTGGCGAAGCTGCGGTAGGCCTCCTGGGTCGCAAAGGTCATGGCGCCAACGCGGTCGTTCGCGCCCGGGGTGGCTGCGTAGAGCGAAGCGAGGGCGGTGTCGTTGGTGTGATCAGCGAAGTCCGTCGCGAGTTGCTCCGGCACCCCGTAGGTGCCGAGCTGCAGGGCTGCGGGCTCGAGCGTCTCGTCGTCGACGATGGCGGTGCCGGGCATCGGGAGGGCCGAGAGCACCATGACCTTCGCCGTGGCGTTGCCCGCCGCATCGAACGTGGTGAGGAACGTGTTCCCGAGCTTGCCCGTGAGTGTCACCGTGAGCTCGGCGCCTGCTACTGTAGCCGTCGCGACGCTGGGGTCCGACGAGACGATACCGCCTGTCGCGACCGCCGCCGGAGTACCCGAGACGTTGCGGACGAGCGCGATGCTGAGCGCTCCGTCGGTGCGGGGGTTGGCGACCACCGTGCCGCTCGAGCGAACGAACGTTGCGGGTCCCGCGGGAGCCTCGGAAGCGAGCGCCTTCACTCCGAAGGACTTCTTGGGGCGGAGGGCGTCGCGGCGGGCGACGATCTCGTGGTCCTGCCCGACCACCACGCTGTGGCGCTTGGTCGAGCGCGCAGCGCTGGCCGCCGGGGCCAGTTCGGAGGCGTCGCCCGTCGGGGCCGCGCAGCCGATGACGGTGCAGAGGGTGCTGAAGGACAGAGCGAGGAGAGCGGCGTTGAGCTTGTTCATGATGACCCCTCATGCGGGCGCCATGCCAAGTGCTGCGTCTATGAAATCATTGCTGAAAGCTGCGTTGGTTGCGGCTGGGGATCGTACCGGTACAGGTGGACCGGTACAGGCACGACAGGTGACCTCGGTCTTCTCCGGCTGGAGCGCGGTTATGAAAGATTCGAGCTAGACCGTGAGTGGCGCGTGGCGATGGCGCACATGTTGGCCGCTAGGATGACGATGTCGCTCAATGCTCGGCGAGCCTGGGCCTGGGCCATACGCTCGATGCAGCTGGAGATCGTCGCTTGGCGTCTCCAGAGCAACCGCCGCGCCCCCCGATGCCGGACCACTCGACACCCTGACTTCACACCTGCGAAAACGACACTTGCGCCCCAAGGCCAAGTTTCAAGAATTGGGTGGTCCCAAGAAGGCAGGCAGGTCACCCGCGCAGGTCGGCAATCAGGTCCTCCAACGTACGAGTCGACATCAAGACACCCTATGCGAACGGCTCAGGCCGCGTTGCGCGGCTTCGTCTTGCGTACTCGTTCTGCCGGTTCGAACGAGACGCGAACGCGCATGCCCGTGGCCTCTGCGAAGCGCTTGAGAGTTGAAAGGCTGGGCTTCGCCGCTCCGCTCTCGAGGCGCGCGATGGTGGACTGTGATGTGCCCATCAGGGCAGCAAGCTCCGCTTGGGATAGCTTCGCCTTGGTTCGTGCCTTGATGAGCATGCTCGCCAGCGCGAACTCCTCTTCGAGCGCGTCGTAGCCCGCCTTGAAGCCGGGCTCCTTCATCCAACGCTTCTTCAGCTTGCTGACCGGGATTGCCATCACACCACCTCTTTCGCCCGTGTACGGGCCGTTTCTAGCGCTCGCGTGGGAGTCTTCTGCGTTTTCTTGGTGAAGGCGTGAACCACGACTACGCGCTCCCCATGTGCCGTCACGTAGATCGCACGAGCAATGCCGTCTTTGCCCTTCATGCGCATCTCCCAGAGTTTTCCTTCGAGATGTTTGACGTGAGGCTCGTGCATCGCTGCGAGCCCGTGCTGCTCGATGAGTTCGACGATGCGCAAGAATCGCTGACGAATATCAGGCGCCAACGCATCGAGCTCACGCTCCACTCTTCGGTCCAGCAGCTCGACGCGGAAACCCACGTCCTCAACAGTATATCAAAAAAGAGATTGCGTCCAGCCACCGCCCGGCGCAGGAACGCCGTGGTCGCGGCGTCGCCCTGGTGCCGGGTTCGAACTCGCGTTTGCGGTGTGCGGGGACAAAAAAGCAAAAAACCTCGTCAGTCCGAGTGGTTCGAACTGACGAGGAATTTCAGTGGACCCGATGGTCACCAATTCGAACCGCGGGGGAGGTGTGCGTGGAGTTTGTGGTGGTGCCGCGTGGGGAGATGGTTTGGCAGCGGGTGGAAGGGGAGGCGCGGCGGTTGCGCGGG
>JBIKNA010000698.1:0-2750 GCA_044358965.1 Polyangiaceae bacterium | reverse complement strand
GGCGCGAGCGGAAGCCTGCGGGGCGTCGACATCGCCGGGACGCGCCCGTCGGCCAAAGGGACCGCACGGGGCCGGGGGCTCGAGGTCAACGGTGGTTCCAAACTCGAGGTCGAAGGCCTATCGGTGGTCGACAACCTGCAGGTCGGGATCGCCGTCACGGGCGTCGACAGTGCCGCGGAGCTGCGGCAGGTTTCGGTGTTTCGAACGCAAACGTTGCCCGATGGCTCCGCCGGGCGTGGCGTTAGCGTGCAGCGCGCCGCCCGTGCGGTCTTGCGAAGCGCGGCCGTGGAGGGCAGCCACCAGCTCGGCGTCTCGGCGGTGGACAGCGATGCGCAGCTCGAAGTGTTCGACAGCCGCATCGCAGGCACCCAGAAGAGCGTCGATGGGTTCGGAGATGGCGTCTTGGGCAGCGAGGCCCGGGTCTTTCTGTCGCGCTGCCGCGTCGAGTCGTCCGAGGGCTCTGGCCTCGCGTTTCGCCGCGCGCGCGTCGCGGTGCAGTCGAGCGCCATCGTCAAGAACACGGTGGGCGTCTTCGTCGACGAGTCCGGGACGCTGCAGCAAGCCAACGCCGACGCCATCCCCGACGAGGACGGTGTGGTACGCGTCAGCCCCGACACGTCCTTCGACGAGAACGACGTTCGCGTCGGCAACGGGCTCTTGCCCGTGCCCCAGGCGCTCGACTGACGCCTGCCCGGCGAGACCAGGGTGCCCGCAGGCCGGCCCTAGAGCGCTCCGCGGATGGAGATGCTGGGGCTATGGAAGAAGTCGATGGACCCGAGATCCGTGCGAAGCGCGCGCCCCCCAGCGGTCTCCGTGTGGTTGAAGATCGTGTAGAGCATGTCGGCGCGGTAGTAGAAACGGGCGTCGAGTCGCAGGCGGCTGCCGCGTGGCAAAAGTCGCCAGCGCAGGCCCGCGCCCAGCGACGCATTGACGATGAACGCAGCTTCCCGAACGAACTCTTGGTTGGCCGCGGTGTTCTCTCCGTTTGGATCGCGCAAGAAGTAGTACGCGATGGGGCCGCCGCCGCCGGCAATGCCCGCATCGAGGAACGGTGACCACCGCGGCGCATCGCCCACGCCAAAGCGCCCGTTGACCGCAGCCATGTAGAACCGCGATCGAACGGGTTGCACCGGAGACTCGCGGCGGAAGGTGAACCTTTGCACCGCAGGGTCCACGGAGGTGTCTTGGAGCTCGTAGATGACGCGCGGGAGCGTGTAGTCGGTGTAACGGCCGCCCACCACGAACTCCTCCATGTACGCGCGGAGCGAGTCTTGGTTCATCAACCACAAGATGTCGTAGCCGACGTCGACCTGGGTGTATTTGAGCCGCAGCGGCGCAACGTTGACCGCCGTGCTCACGTCTGTGGCGCGCACCTGTCGCAGCTCACCGGCGGTGAAGTTCGCAACCTTGACGTTGGTGCGGACACCGAGAACGCCGAGCGCTGCGTCGAGCACATCGCTCGCCACCCCGTCGATGCCAAGCTGGTTCGTGAAGGAGTTGCTGTCGACGGAGCCGCCGCTCTTGTACACACGGTCCGTGGAGTAGCCGAAGCCCAGGTTCGCAGCCCCGGGCATGCGTATCCAGTCGAGCACCACATCGAGGCGCGCGCTGGCCAGGACGATGGGCTGAATGCGATAGTCGAGCTTGTACGCGCGGCCCCGGTAGTCGTAGCTGGCTTCGTTGCCGCCGGTCTTGTCGGCGGTGCCCACGCTGCTGAAAATGAATGCGTCGGCGCCCGCGCGGAGATCCACACGAAACGAGTCGAGGGTGATGCCGACAATTTGGTCGACGACGCTCTCTTTGAGTTCGAACCCGGGGCTCTTCTCGACGCTGCTCTTGAGTGCCTTGGCCAGCTGCGAGGTCATGTTGTCGAGCATGCCGGCTTGCTTGGTGAAGGACTCTTTGATGCCGACGACATAGGCCGGCATGCGCCAGACTTGGCCGACGATCTTGAGGTTGGTCTTGTAGGTGAGATCCCGCGGTGCTTGGGGCAGCGAGCGAATGGTCTGAACGATGACGATGGGAATGAGCGCCAGGGCCTCGAGCTCGATGCGGAAGGCCACGGACAGCACGTAGAAGGCGTCGCGAGCGATGGTCTCTTTGTCGCCGCCTTCGAGGGTTGCGTCGGCTGCAAGGCTCTCGGAGTCGCGATTGATGTCCTCGGCGGCGCGAAGGAGTTTGGCGTTGGCGTCGGCCATGCGGGCTTGGGCCGCGCCGAGCTCAGGCTCCCGTGCCGCCCGAGCTTTCTTGTCGAGCCCGGAGAGCTCTTTGCGAAGGTTCTCTTCGTTCTCGGTGGCCGTGGCCAGGGCATCCGTGGCCTCGCGATAGGCGACCCAGTGCGCCTTGATGTTGGCGTGCCGCGGGTTGAGTGCGCCGACGGCGTCGAGCAGCGAGGGGTACTTGCCCTTCTCTGGCGGCGGCCCGTACTCCGAGAACGTCTGTTCGATGTGGTACCGGTAGCACTTGAGGATGGGTACCTCGGCGTTCTCGGCGTGCTTGTACGGGTACCTGTCCTTGAGGTCGGCGCGAACGGTCTTGAACTGCGCGTCGGTCATGGGCATGCGCCGCGGCCACATGTCGCCCGGCGTGTAGCTGGTGCCGACGAGCATGCGATCGACGAGGCTCAAGGTCTGTGCCAGGTCCTCGACGCGGTCGACCTGCACCTTGATGTTGGGGTCCTCGTTTGCGTAGGCCCGGTAGGCTCGGACGTTCTGCGAGACGCCGCCGCAGGCCACTACGTGCACGAGCGC
>JBIKNA010000279.1:0-9439 GCA_044358965.1 Polyangiaceae bacterium | reverse complement strand
CCCCCCAGCCGATGGCGCTGGGCACCGCCGATAGAGGAATGAGCGCCCGCAACTGGCGCGACAACACCGTAGACGCGCTGGCCAAGGCGCCGACCACCGCCGCCGCCAACGCCGCCTCCAGCGGCGGGCGAAACATCATGAGCAGCACCACCGGGACCAGAACGAACCATCCGAAAAGCGGCCTCGTCATCATTTTGATACAGTGTAACGATACAATGTTGCGTTACTCTGTCAAGGCGTGGGTAGGCCGAAAGAACACGGAGAAGAGACCAGGGCGCGCTTGCTCGTCGCCGCCGGTGAGATTCTGGCCAACGAGGGCCCGGAGGCGCTCTCCGTGCGGCGCTTGGCCGACGCCGTCGGAACGACCACCCGCGCCGTCTACAGCCTGTTCGGCGGCAAGGACGGTCTCATCTCCGCCATGTACTCGGAGATGGGCGACACGCTTGCGCGCAAACACTTCGAGGTTCCGAGGCACGAGGACCCCATCGCTGAGCTGCTCGCGTTGGCGCATGCCTACCGCGCCGCAGTGCTCGAGCATCCAACCCTCTACCCGCTGGTCGTCGGTCGCCCGGTGCCCGGGTTCACTCCGTTGCCCGAGGCCAAGGCGCGCGCTCGCGGTGGTTTGATCCGCGTCCACGACGCCATCGATCGCGCCATCGCAAAGAAGAAGATTGTCGGGCGAAGCCGCGAGGCCGTCGTCAACGAGGTTTGGGCGCTGCTGCACGGCCTTGCGTCGCTGGAGATCGCTGGTGCCTTTGGCCCGCCCGAAGCCGCCAGGTTGCTCTGGGACGACGCCGTGCGCGCGATCCTCGCCGGCATGCGCGCGTAGCGGAGCGCTACGCTGGTCTCGTCAGCTGGCGCCTCGGTGCTTGGCTCGGGCGCGTCCGCCAGCGACAGACCTTGGTATCATCAGCGCCTGTTGCGTTCGGGGCATCGAAAAGATGTCCCAGCGAACACGCTTGCACCAAACTGGAAGTCGCAACGGCTGCAACGCATGCACCCCAAGATGGACGAGCGAACCCCATGGCGTTGAAGCGAACCGTGCAGCCGCGGGGCTTCTTGCATCTCGGACGGACGCTCGAGGTGCTTCGTCGCGGGCCGCACGACACGGGGTTCCGTCAGCTCCACGAGCATGGCTATCAGCTTGCGGGCCGTACGCCCGAAGGTCCGATGTCGATGGAGCTTGTGCAGCGAGATCAGGACATCGACGTGACAGCGCAAGGCCCCGGCGCGGCTTGGGCCATCGCGCAGGCCCCGACGCTGCTGGGGGCCGACGACGATGCGCCGAGCTTTGCGCCCACCGGGCGCCTCGGCGAGCTGCACCGGCGCTTCGGGGGCATTCGTATCTTGCGTACCGAGCGCGTGTTCGAGGCGGCTCTGCGCGCCATCGTCGAGCAGCTCGTGACTGGCATCGAGGCCATGTCTTCGTACACCGCGATGGTGAAAACATGGGGCGAGCCGGCGCCGGGCGCCCCGGGGCTATGGGTACCGCCGGCGCCGCAGACCTTGGCGCGGCTGCCCCTCGAAGCGCTGCGCAAGCTGGGCATCGACGCGAAGCGCGCCCAAGCCCTTCGAACGGTGGCCAAGTACGCAGGCAAGGTGGAGCAGACGTGCAGCATGACGCCTACAGATGCGAGCGCCTGGCTGCAGAAGTTGCCAGGTATCGGGCCCTGGACCGCTGCAGAGATTGCCGTCATCGCCTGGGGCGACGCCGATGCCGTCTCCGTGGGCGACTATCACCTGAAGAACGTCGTGAGCTTCGCGTTCACCGGCGCTCCCCGGGGCACCGACGACGAGATGCTCGCGCTGCTGGAACCGTTTCGTCCGCACCGGGCCCGCGTGGTTCGCTTGCTGCATGCTGCAGGCATCAAAGCGCCTCGGTTTGGGCCGCGCCGGCCGCTGCGCGGGCGCGGGCCCTAAGGGTTTCGCTGGCGGCTCCAACCCGACGTCGAGCAAGCAGTCGAGAAGCGCTCTAGCGTGCGTCGTCACGAATGGCCAGCTGGCCGGCCCGCCGAGCCCGAGAGCCCCGCTCGCGCTCGCCGCAGCCCGAACCCACTCGGCTTGGAGCTAGTCCGAACTTAGCGCCAGCCCTGCCCATCGGGCATGGGGTGATGCAACGGGCCACGCTCCATCACATCGACGCCCGCGTCCATGGCGGCCCAGTTTGCGTTGTACTCAGCCCTCCGCTTGGTCTCCACGTCGTCGATCTTGGTCTCGATGGCCAAAGGAGCACCGCAGGCGCCGCGATGCACTCGGTACTGCCCGCAGTTGTGCGGATCACAAGACTGCACCATGGCCACACGCTGACCCTGGTGGCATCGCCACAGCAAGACGCGCTCGGCCATGGTTCCGCCCACCTCGTATTGTTCGTCGGGTGGCACATTCGGCGCGCCCGAGACACGCGACGGCGCTCGGTTGCACGCCGCCGTCGACAACGCCATCAGTAGCATCGCCGCGCCGCAAGCCGGGGCCACGCGCCCAGTGTCGCGCGCCACCCGTGGTTGCTCTGCGCCTGGAGCCAAGGCTCAGCGCGCCTTCTTCATGTCCGAAAGCACCCGGGTGGCCTCTTCGACCCACAGGTCTTTCGCCAGTGTGTCTTTCCACTTGTCCAAACGCGGCGTGGCGCGCCCGTCCGGGGCTGTGGGGGTAGCCTCGGCGGCGCCCAGTGCCACCACCTCGAGCAGCGGCTTGGGCTCGTGTTTCTTTGGGTCCAGCGCATCGAGCTGGGCTTGGCTCTGCTTGCGCTCGGCTACCCAAGTTTCACGCACCAGCGACTTCAGCGTCTTGTCTTTGCGCGCCTCCATGAGCTTGGCGAACTTGGTCACCGTGGCAAACTCGGGGTTGCCCCGCGTGCGCTCTTGGCTGGCAGCGGCCAGCTCGGGCACCTTCCAGGCGTGCGGCACCTTGGTAAACGACGCCGGCGCAATGGTCGACCACGGAATGGCGTGGAACAGCGTGCGCTCGCCGGACTCGACGAACGACGTGGGGTCGGGCAAGAGCACGTCGGGCACGATGCCCTTGAGCTGCGTGGACCCACCGCTCACGCGGAAGTACTCCTCGATGGTGACCTTGTAGAGGCCCAAGGGGTCGGACTTGCTTTGGGCGTTGCGATCCAAGTCGATGACCACCTGCACGGTGCCCTTACCGTGTGTGGCGCTGGTGCCCACCACCACCGCGCGCTCGTAATCTTGCAGGGCGCCGGCCACAATTTCTGCCGCGGAGGCGCAGAATCGGTCCACCAGCACCACGACGTGACCGTCGAAGGTTACGCTCGGATCTGCGTCGGCGAGCACGCGGATGGAGCCTTTGCCATCTTTGGTTTGCACCACCGGTCCCTCTTTGATGAAGAGACCGCTGATGTCGCGGGCGTGGGTGAGCAACCCACCGCCGTTGCCGCGTAAGTCGAAAACCAGCGACTTGACGCCTTTGGCCGAGAGCTGCGTCAGCAGCGTCCGCATGTCGTCCGTGGCGTTTCGCTCGCCGGGGCGCTTGCCTCGTCCGCTTTCGCCGTAGAAGCCGGGAAGGTACACATACCCAACGTCACCGTCGGCTTTGGTCTTGAGCACCGCGCCGCGCGCATAGGTGGCTTCGATGCGCACCACATCGCGGGTGATGGAGATGGACTTCACCGTGCCGTCGGGCTTTTTGACCGTGAGGATGACCACGGTGCCTTTGGGTCCGCGGATCATGGAGACGACCTTGCCGATGGGCATGTCCGTGACGTCGACGGGCTCCTTGCCCTCTTGCGTCACGGCCATGATCAGGTCTCCGACCTCGAGCTTGCCTTGCTGCCAGGCCGCGCCGCCGGGCACCAGATCGTTGACCAGGATGTAGTGGTCCTGCTCGCGCAAGGTGGCGCCGATGCCCTCGAGGCGGCCGGTCATGGCGATGTCGAAATCGGCTTCTTGGGCCGGTGGCAGGTAGTTGGTGTGCGGGTCGAACACGGCGTTCAGCGCGTTGATGAACGTCTGTGTGGCCTCGAGCTTGTCGGCGGTGCCCAGCCGCTTGAACTGTGTGGCGTAGCGCGCCGCCAGCTCTTTTTGCACCTTGTCGCGGCGCCCCTCGAAGGTGGCCGGGATCTCGCCCAAGGCCTTCTCGGCGGCGGCCTCGCGCTTGGCGGCGTCCGGGTCCGTGGGCTTGTCTTCGGGTTTGGGGTGCGCGCGGCGCTCGAGCGTGTCTTCGAGCTCTTGCATGCGCTCGAGCACCTGCAGCTTGATGACGCCGCGCCAGCGGGTCGCGAGCTCGTCTTCGGTCTTGCAGAAGGCGCGCTTCTTGGAGTCCGTCTCGATGCTCTCGTTGGCAGTGAAATCCAAGGGGGTGGCCAGCGTGCGGGCGATGAGCCCTTCGACCACTTGCCGGCGTGCGTTGAGCAGCGCCACGCCTTTGCGGCCCAGCGAGAGGTTCCCGGCGCGGAGCTCGTCGTCTAGGTCGGCCTCGAAGCGTGCGAGCTTCTTGACGTCGTCTTCGAGCAAGAAGACCTTGCCGCTGTCCAGCTCTTCGACGAAACGCTGGAAGGCCTCTTTCGACACGTTGTCGTCGATGTTTCGCGCAAGCACGTGCTCTTTGCCCAAGAACGTTCGCGCTGCATCGGCCAGCAACGTCTCCCGCGCATCGCGGGGCACCTCTGGAAGGTCGGCCAGGGTGGACCCGGCGGTGCTTGCAATGGACGACGATGGGGCGGTGCCGGCGCTGGTTTTGTCTGCAGGCCGCATCGAGCGGCATGACGACAGTGACACGAGGAGCGCAAAAAGGAGAATACGTCGACGCACGACCCAGAGCGTATCACGCGCCGCGAGCAGCTCCGAACGTTGCCGCGGGAGCCGTGCACCATTCGCTGGAGGCGAGACTCGGGCTCTGCCGTTCGGATCAACAGCACCGAGTCCTTCCCCCCCGAACGCCAAGCCCACCCCGTTTCCGGCTGCGGCGAGCGTGAGCGGGACCGGGGGCTCGCCACCCGGTCATGGATGACAACGCGCTCTAAGGCCGCACTACGGCCCGAAGTGTCGATGGAGCCACAGCGTCGCGGCATCGATGCCATACAGGCTTGGCGGCGCCGGCTCTTGGAGCGTGATGCTCTGGCCCACGGTGGGCAGCACCACGGGCTTGTCCAAGAAGCCTTCGAAGGTCACCAAGGTGACCGGGGCTTGCTCGATGGGTCGATCGAAGATCAGTTCGAAGCGCGTGTGTGGAAACCCATCGGTTACGCGGATGGTCCAGTCGAGTTGCCGGAAGGTCTCGCCGGTTTGCAGGCGGCCGTAGGGAGCACCGGGGCATGTTGGCTCGATCTCGATGCGCTCGGGTGCGGTTCGGGTGATGCGGTGACCACACGAGGCATCGGCCACAGCCACCCAGTGCTTGATGGGTTGATGCGTATGCCGCGCGCGCAGGTAGCCGCCCAGCTGGCCGTACAAGAAGTGGGGCGCGCCAATGACAAGAACGTCGCGCTCGGTGTCGCTGGGCCTGCCGTTGGCCACGAACGCCATGAACCGCTCCTGGCGCTGGGCGCGCATGGCCATGTAGTGCAAGGGCAGCTCCATGGGGCCCAAGAGCACGTGCACCAGGGCCACGGCGCCCGCACCGGTCACGAACAGGAGCCGCAATGGCATTCGCTGCGAGGCATCGCGCAACGCACGAAGCCCGAGCGAAAGCACGCTGGCCACGAGCGCGGCGCCCCCCAAGCTCGATGGCACCAGCACCCGAGACTCGAGCGGGGTGCCCATGACCGGAACCAGCGCGAGCAGCGCTCCCAGCACGAGCCAAGTGGCACCCTTGCGCGACGCATGGTGCAGCGCGCGCAACGCCGGCACCGCCATGAGCAGCAAGGGGACGACCACCAGCATGTTGGCGCGCAGCGCTGCGTACCCCCAGGGGTTTGCCGGTCGCAAAGAGCCGCCCAACAGCACCGCGGCGTGCACGAAGATGCGTGGCACCCCGCGGGTGATCAGGGCCAGCGGATCGGCCAACGTGGACCCGTAAGGGTGCCCGCGCCCGGTGCTCGTGTACAACGCTGCGTAGAGCGCCAGCACCAGGGCCGTGGGCAAGAGTGCACGCAGGCGCGCGCCCAGCGCTTCGTCACGGCGCAAGAGCTCGTAGGCGAGCACGTAGCCCAGGCTTTGCGCGCCGCTCTCGCTGCCCAAGAGTCCAAGGGCAAACAGCCCCGGCGCAAGCAAGCGCCCCGGGCGCCAGCCCTGTTCGCGGTAGCGCACGTGCGCTGCCAAGCCCAAGAACATGGGTACCGTGGCGATGAGCACATGCCGCGCCGAGAGCCACCCGGTTGGGCTTGCATGCACACCGCTCAGTGCAAACAACAAGAGCGCCCCGAGCCCTTCGCGGCTTGGCATGGCCCTTCGCAAGATCACCGCTGCGGCCAGCACCAACGCCGCGAGCCACAAAAACGCGTGCAGCTGGTAGCCCCAGCGGGCGTCTCCAAAGACCCAAGCGTCGAGCCCCAGCAGCGCGCTCGTGACAGGCCGAAACAGGGCGTACTTGAAGTCGCTGGCGATGTACCAAGGGAACGCGCCCTTCTGCACGAGCGCGGCCACGTCGCTCTCGCGCCCAGAAGAGAAGCGATACGCGTCGAAGGGCCCGTTCATCCACGGTGAAGTTCCACGCACGGCGCCCACCAAGAACGTCTCGTCCTCTTCCCAGGGTGCGCCCAACATGGGGGCTGCTGCCAAGAGGGCCAAAGCGGCCGCGAGAGCGCCGGTGAGACCGAAGGCCCGCGTCATGCGACCCGCTTGAGCGGCTCACCGTGCGCATGTGCCGCGAAGCGTCGTGCGGCAGGTTGGCACTGTTGTCCCCGCCTTGGCCCCGCCGAGGCTTTCGCCCTGCCGAGGGGATTCGGGACATCACTCATCGCGTCCAGTGTACCAATGGTGTCCCGGCGATACGACAGGTGCTTGGGCCTGCCGGCGCGCAACGCGACGGCGGCCTGACTCGCTACTTTTTCGGTGCTTCCAACTGGCCCATGCGGCTTGCGGTGACCACGTCGCCGTAGCCCTTGTGAATGACGACGTATGCGCCAGCTTTGGCCACGTCAAAAGGGCTGCTGTCGACAGTATGGCCTTGGGCATCCCGGATCACGATGCGATAGCTGGTATCGTCTGCGGGCACGCGGATCGCGTCCTGTAGGCCAAACGATCTTGATACCTTCACGTTCTTGAAGCCCCGCTCGCCGGACGTTGCGAACAGGTCCACCGTGTAGTTGTCCGGCAAGGTATTGACGACGACGATGCCGGGGTAGGTAGGCCGAGCTCCTTTGGCGACGAACCCAACGTCGATGAGTGTGTATCGGCCACTGCCGTTTGGAACAAGGACATGCGCGCGATCGGCGCGCACGGTTCCTCGCGCCACCTCGTGCCCTGAACCGTCTGCGAACGTGATCCGCAAGCTTGGATTGCGGGCGTCCGCATCCGAAACGTTCGTCACGCCGGCGACGCCAACGCCCTTCGCGAGCGTCTCATGTTTTTGCTCCCCCGACGCCAACGAGTAGGTGCCGACGAGCTCTTCTTGGGTCAGGGAGTAGACGTAGCCATCGGCCCGCGCCGAGGACGCAAACGCGAGCAAGCTGGCCGCACCGATCATTGCCGAAACACCCTTCATCTCTACCTTCTCCTTCAACTGCCTTTGGTCGCAGGCCGGCTCCATCGACACCGCCGTTGGCATCGAATCGCCGTACCTGAGTCTCGAGCAAGTTGTGTTCCAAAGGGTGGCGCTGCGGATCAGCCACGAAAGAGTGCAGCTCGGGCGCAGCGATTGTCCCACGCATCAGGCCCCTTCCAGGTCCCCTCCGGTCAGTTCCCGCTCCGCTCTATCGGGTGCCGCCTTGCCGAGCCGCGTTGCACGACTTGTGCAGCACAAGTTGTGCATTGTGCACCGGGATCCACAGGCTTCCGGCGGAAATACCCTGGCGTTCTCATGGCACTCTGGTTGCAGCTAGCAGACTGCGCGGCTGCCCCGAACGTCCCGACTCCGGGGCGACAGCGGCAAGCGCACATCTGGGTGGTGTCCTCGGCTTCGCTTCCTTCCCTCGGAGGGGCGCCGTCGCCGTGCACCATCGTGCCAACGAAAGGAAGAACTGAGTCCTCCATGCGTATTGTTAGCCTCGTCTCCGTGCTCGGTTGTACGTTCACCGCCGCCATCGTCGCGGCCTGTTCCAGTGAAAGCCAGCGTGAGCCCGCCAGCTCCGCATCAGACCCCCTCACGAAGATCGACGGCGGCTACGTGGTGGGGCCAACCCGGCCCGGCTGTCGCTACGACTACGGCGTGTACACATGCCACGACTTCGCCATCGACTCCGTCGACAGCGGCGACACGGACGGCATTCTCGACTGTCAAGGCAGCGCTCGCCCAGAAGACGGCGGCGTGCCGCTGCCCTACTACGGGCACACGGGTAACTGGACGGTGCCGGAGCCCGGGCTCATCTGCTACTCCGAGCCACAGCGCCCCGGACAGGGGCCGGTGGAGCTGAAGTGTTCCGGGGCCACCCTCGAAGCCTGCCTCTCGGTCTCTGGCTGCGCCTGGACGCACGCGCACGGGACAACGCCCGCAAGCTGCGGGGGTACGCCCTCGGGCAAGCCCAAGGGTGGCACGTGCTGCTTCGCTGGCAAGACCACCGCCGATGGCGCGCCGGACCCATCGGCGCTCGATAGTGCCGAGGCCAAGGCCTGCGCCAAGTGGCTTTGCGGCGACCAGTACCGGGAGAGCAGCCCGCCCATCCCCCGTCCCCGGGGTTGGACCTTGGACAAGTCGTACCGCGACTGCGCGGTCACAAACATGGACGACCCGCCGCGCTGCGCTGCTTGCTGCGATGAAAACGCGAGCTTCATCCCTGACTCGTGGGGGCCTGACGCCATTCGTGATCGGGAGCGCGCTCGGGCAGCCTGCAAGGCTTCCTGTGGCGATACCGGGGGCGACACTGGCAGCGGCGGATGCGCGGGCGCCAAGACCCAAAGCGAGTGCCTTCGAATCTTCCCGCCCGACCGCACCGGAAAGAGCTGCTCCTGGGTTGGCTCGGGCACGTCGGGGACCTGCCAATAGCCACCCCCTGGGCGAGCGCCGCGCTTTCTCCGCCTACGTGCGCTTGCGGGGGCGCGGGATATCCAGCTCGTCGAGCTTGTAGATGAGTGTGCGCCGGGACATTCCAAGCAGCCGTGCTGCAGAGGTTTGGTTGCCGGCGCACGCCTCCAACGCAGCGATGATGCGCGCGCGCTCGTCGGAGCCATCGCTGCCCGGGGGCTGCGCAGCGAGCGTGGGAGGGGCCTTCCGCGCGGGTGGCGCGGCGAGCTGCAGGTGGGCGGACTCGATGCGCCGTCCGCCGGACAGCACAACCGCGCGCTCCATGACGTTCCGAAGCTCGCGCACGTTGCCGGGCCACGGGTGCTTGATGAGCGCCTCTTTGGCTTCGGCGCCGATGTCCGTGCCTCTGGCACACGCCGTG
>JBIKNA010000696.1:0-2757 GCA_044358965.1 Polyangiaceae bacterium | reverse complement strand
GAGGTACTTCTCGGTCACGAGGGAGATGGGAATATTGAGGATGTCCAGTTCGTGTTTCTGGCAAAGATGCAGGAGCAGGTCGAGCGGGCCCTCGAAGCCTCCCTCGGGGAGGCTCACGCGGTAGGCGTGGGCGCCTGCTTCGATGACTTCCTGTTCTGCCACGGACCCGTCTGTATCCTTCGATTCCCCAAGAAAAACAAGAGGCGCCGAGCCATCGGGGGGCCTCCTTTGGCCGCCCCGGGGGCAAGCGCCCAGCAATGCTAGGGATCATTCGTGAAGGCCTCGCAGAACGGCCGCATTGGGGGCTACCATAGGGACCGTGGAATCCGCGGCGGCCGTCGCATCGAAGGTATGCCCTACATGCGGCACCGAGGCGCCCTCGGATGCACTGTTCTGCCCGCGCGACGGTAGTTTGCTGCAGACAGCCGGGGGGCGCGTGTCGGACGAGGTCGACTCGTACCTGGGCCGCGAGCTTGCCGGGCACATCGAGATCCAGAAGCTCGTGGGCACCGGCGCCATGGGGCGCGTGTACCGCGCCTTCCAAAGCGGCATCGACCGGGATGTCGCCGTCAAGGTGCTGCACCGCGAACTCAGCTCCAACCAACAGCTCGCGGCGCGGTTTACCCGCGAGGCCAAGGTTGCCTCGCGGCTGGCGCACCCCAACGTTGTTCAGGTGTTGTTGTCGGGGCAGCTCCCGGATGGCGCGCTGTACATCGTCATGGAGTACCTCGACGGGCTCTCGCTGCAGAGTGCCCTCTTGGGCACCCAGGGCGTGTTCCCGCTCCACCGCGCGCTGCACGTGGCCATCCAGCTTTGCGACGCCGTGGGCGAAGCGCACTCCCAGGGCATCGTGCATCGGGACCTGAAGCCCGAGAACGTCATGTTGGTGCGGCGCGGCGAAGACCCAGACTTCGTCAAGGTGCTCGACTTTGGAATCGCCCGCATCAACTGGGGCGAGCAATCCATGGCCACGCAGGCCGGCCTGATCTTTGGCACGGCGCGATACATCTCGCCCGAGGGCGCGCAGGGGCACGTGGTCGGCCCTCCCAGCGATGTCTATTCCATCGCCACGCTGCTCTTCCAAATGCTCGCGGGGCGCACGCCCTTCGAGGGCGATCAGACGGTGGGGCTCCTGTTGTCCCAGATCCACGAGTCCCCGCCGGACCTGCTATCGCTGCCTCACGCGGCAGAGGTGCCCGCGCCCATCGCGCAGGTGGTCATGAAAAACCTGGCCAAAGAGGCGTCCACACGGGAGCCCGACGCCCGGGCGCTCGGGCGTGCGCTCATCGATGCAGCGCGCGCATCGGGGCTCGCCCCCGACGAGATCTCGCGTCCAACGTTGGTGGGCCGTGGCAGCCAGCCTCAGGCCGCGCCGGCGACATCACTTTCGCAAACGCGCCTGGCGACGGCCGATGCGGTGGTGCGCACCCCGGGCCCTACAGACGTGGCGGGCCCCAGTGTGGCCACGGTGCAATGGACCCCGCCCGCGGATGTGCAGGCACGCATGGCCGCCGGGCTTGCGCCGATCGCCACGCCGCGAGACACCCCGCGAGGCACCATGCCCAGCGCCGGGACTCCCGAGGGCCGCGCCAGCGTGCCGTCCGAGATGCCCCCGGCGACGCCGGTGCCGCAGCCGGCCGCGGCCAACGCGCCCAAGGTCAAGAACATCGCCGACACGCTCGATGATGCGGCGCAGGGGCCCACGGCCGACGAAATCGCTCGGCACCTTGGGCAGCGCACGGGGACCGAATATGGAGCCGCGCCCTTCACGCCCGCCGCGGCGCCCGCGCGCATCTCGCCTGCGCCCCGTCGACCAACGCCGGTGCCCCACTCGGAGCCTACGGACGAGGCCCCGGAGCCCGAGGGGCCGTCTCGGGTGCGCACGGTGGCCATCGTGGCGCTGTGTTTCGTCTTTGGCGCCTTCTTGGCTGCCCTGGTGGCGTTCAAGATGGGACGCATTGGTCCCGATGCTGGGAAAGACGAATCGGTGACCCGGGCGCAAGATGCCTTGGCGCAGCATCGGTTGGTGGGGCCCGCGGTGCCCAACGTCAAAGACCTCACCGATGATGGTCTGCGGCGCTGGCCGCAAGACCCGAGGTGGCTCGAGCTTCGCGTCAAAGCGGCGCGAGAGCTCGTGCAGCAAGCGACGGTCGCGCACGGCACGGGCAACTTGGCCGACGCGCTCCGGCTGCTGCGCGCCGCCAAAGAGCTCGACCCCGCGGACGCCCAGATTGCCCGGTTGCTCTCGCAGTACGAGGCAGAGCTCTCGCCGGGCACCGCAGCAAGTCTGACGGGCACAGCCACGAGCCCGATTCCGCCTTTGCCCGTTGGGAAGGGCACCGTTGCCGTGGGCGTCACTGTTCCAGTGGCGCCCAATGTCGCCGCCCGGGCCACGCTCGACGTATCCAACGCGCGGCCCCGCGTGGCCCAGCCCATCGAACTCTCTGCCAAAGTAGCGGGGGCCAAGGGCAAGGTCACCGACGCGGAGTTCTCCATCAGCGGGCCCGGCATTCCAGGCGCGGCCCGAATCTCTGCCGCCGAAGATGGCGGTCGTTTTCGTGTGTCATACACGTTCATGGACTCGGGCTCCTACGAGATCGTGTTCGTGGCCAAGGTCGACGGGGGCATCGTCCGCGCCTCACGCACGGTGGTTTCGGGCGAATCGGCGCCGGCGGTACCGCCCACCCCTCGCGTTCCCACGGCGGCCCCCAGCGCGTCGGTGCATTGGCTATGACCAAGGGCTGGGTTTGGTTCGCG
>JBIKNA010000278.1:0-9460 GCA_044358965.1 Polyangiaceae bacterium | reverse complement strand
GTTACGCCTTCGACTGGAAAGAGCAGTTCCGCTTGTCCATCGACCCGGAGACGGCGCAGGCCATGCACGACGCTACCTTGCCGGACGAGTACTTCAAGACGGCGGAGTTCTGCTCCATGTGCGGCCCCAAGTTCTGCTCCATGCACATCAACCGGGCGGTGCAGGAGTTCTCGACCAAGCTCGAAGAAGACAAGAAAACCGGCAAGCGCAGCCTCGAGATCCTTTCCTCGTCGTGAGCGCCCAGGGGGGCCTTCGTTGGGGGCGCTGCCTTGCAGCGCTCGTGTTGGCGCTTGGCCCCGGATGCAAGGGCGCCCAAGACACGGCACCGGGGACCACGGTGCCCAGCCTCAGCGCCGCGCCGAGCTCGACCTCGCCCCCAGCGCCCATGCCCATTGCGGGCGACGCACTGTTCAGCGCCGCCGAATCCGGGGACCCGGAGGACGCCCTTCGGCTCCTGCAACGAGAGGGAACCCAAGGGCTCATTCGGGCCCTGTCCGAGAGCAAGCTGCGCGTCGCGGCCATTCACGGCCTTGGGCAGACCCAGGGGCTGGGGGCCGTCCGGCCGCTCGTTCGCGCGGCCGAAGAGGGCGCCGAAGCCGAACTTGCCTTGCGCACCGCCGTGGATCTCATCGTCCAGGCGCGACGGTCGGCGGACGTTGATGCGCCGGAAGAGGTGCGCGATGCCGGCCGCGTGCTCGCCGAGATGACGCAGGACGACAAGCGGTCCGCCGAAGTCCGAGGCCTTTGCCTGCGTGCACTGCGCCTGCTGGTCGACCGCGGGGCCGTTTTGCCCAGCACGATTCCCGCCGGTGCCGCCGGAAAATAGGCTAACTGCAACGGATAGCACCATGACCGAAGCGAGCGTCTACGCCAACGAGACATACTTCGTTCAGTTGCTGGGCAAGGCCCTTGCAGCCAAGGCCAGCGACATCCACCTCAAGGTTGGCATTCCGCCGGGCGCGCGGGTGCAGGGCGAGCTGGTCTTCTTCCGGACCGAGCCCTTGCGTGCCGCAGACACCGAGGCCATTGCCCGGCACGTCATCAAAGACGAGGCCGTCAAGGCGGACCTCGACAAGATGCTCGAGCACGACACGGCGTACTCGGCGCCGGGTATCGGGCGCTTTCGCGTCAACGTGTACCGCCAGCGCGGCACCATTGGCATCGTGTTGCGTGCCATCCCGTTCAAGATCCCCGTGTTCGCCGACCTTGGGGCTCCCGCTGCCTCGCAAACCCTGTGCGAGAAAGAGCGCGGGCTCGTGTTGGTGGTGGGGGCCGCCGGCAACGGCAAGAGCTCCACGCTCGCGGCCATGATCGGCCACCTGAACCGGACGCAGCCGCTGCACATCGTCACCGTCGAGGACCCCATCGAGTTCCTGCACACGGACGACAAATCCAGCATCAGTCAGCGCGAGGTCGGCCTCGATACCGGCAGCTTTGCCAATGCGCTGCGTGCGGCCCTCCGGCAAGACCCAGACGTCATCCTCGTGGGCGAGATCCGCGACGAGATCACCATGGACATCGCGCTCAAGGCCGCCGAGACGGGCCACTTGGTGCTCTCGACGCTGCACACACCCGACGTCGCCCGGACCTTCGGCCGTATGTTGTCCCTGGCGCCCAAGGGGCAAGCCGGAGGCATGGAAGAGATGCGCGAGCGCATCGCCGATTCCCTGCAGGGGGTCATGGCCCAACGTCTCTTGCCGCGCGCCGATGGCGAGGGCTTGGTGCTCGCCGCCGAGGTGCTCGTGGTCACTGGCACCGTGCGCGAGGCCATCAAGCGCCCAGAGAACAACCCTCCGCTCAAGGACTTGATGGAGAAGGGCGTGCATCCCTACGGCATGCAGACCTTCGAGATGCACATCAAGCAGCTCATGCAGCAGGGCCTGCTCGACAAAGAAACCGCGCGCGCCGCCATCGGCTTCTAGGCACGCACATTCTCCTGGTTGTTGGCCGCTTCAGCGGCTGGACGCCGCAACGAGCCAGGCAACCGCGGACTCGAGCTCATCGGGCTTCTTGAACGCTGGCCCCAAGGCCCGAGCTTCGTCGGTGGGGTCAGTGCTAAAGAACGCGATGGGCAAGCTGGGGGCCTCGGCGCGGAGGTGCAGCGCCACTTCGATGCCCGTACCGTCGCCAAGCTCCAGGTCCAAGAGCGCGCAGGAGACGTGTGCCGCGGAGTGGGCCAGCGCCTCTTTGGCACTTTCGAGGTAGGTGCACTGTACACTCTGGGCGTCGAAGGCACGCCGGAGCATGGCGCGCACCACCGGGGAGTCGTCGACAACGAGGGGGACTGTCACGGCGTAACCAGCGTACACGCGATCGGCAGGGCCGATGCGCGATGTTGGTGCAGGGCGCACCAAAATGGGGCGCCCAAGAACCGGCCGATGCACAAAACTCCGCTGACTTTTGCTGGCACGACGCTCGCTAGGGCAGGTGTCCGCGGAGGCTAGATACAATGGAGATCGAGTTTTTTGGGGTACGGGGGAGCGTGGCGTCGCCGGGGGCCAACACGGCCAACGTCGGGGGCAACACAAGCTGCGTGGGCGTTCGCCTTGGGGATGGCCAGCGCATCGCTTTTGATGCGGGCACTGGCCTGCGGCGGCTCGGGGAGCTGATGCTCGGGGGCGGCGAGCCCCGGGAGCTCTCGGTTCTGCTGTCGCACTACCATTGGGACCACATCCAGGGCTTGCCGTTCTTCGTGCCGCTGTACATGCGTGACACCACCGTGGACCTCTATGGCATGCGCCTGCCCACCGGCGGCGTACGCGAGGCGTTGTCGCAGCAAATGGTGGCACCCATGTTCCCGGTGCCCTGGGGTGACGTGGCTGCCACCGTTCGCACGCACGATGCCACGCTGGGCACCCCCTTCAGCGTGCGCGGTGCCACGGTGACGTGCGCCAAGCTCAACCACCCCGGAGGTGTGTACGCCTATCGCGTGGAGCAGCACGGCCGGACAGTGGTGTACGCCACGGACACGGAGCACTACGCGTGCGACGATCCGGCACTACGGACCTTGGCGCAGGGCGCGGACGTCTTGATCTACGACGCCCAGTATACCCCGGAGGAGTATCCGACCAAGGTGGGCTGGGGGCACTCGACCTTTGCGGCCGGGGCTAGCTTGGCGAAGGCGGCGCAGGTGGGGCAACTCGTTCTGTTCCACCATGATCCCGCGCGCGGCGACGCCCACGTGGCCGCCATCGAAGCCCGGGCCCAGGAGCTATTTCCCCGCACCATTGCCGCGCGAGAGGGCGAAAGGCTTGTGCTCGGGGGCCGCCTCGAGGTGGAGATCCTGCGCCCGGGCCAGGCCAGGGCCGCGTGAGCCTAGGACCCAGCGAGCCTTCGCCGCTGGCGCCCGTCTTGGCGCAAAATGGCTATGCTGACCACGTAGGCCCCGGCCCGTCGTCGTTCATGTCCACCCGTCTCTCTCTCCTCGTCGATCTTTCGTCACTGCTCACCCGCGAGGTGGACCTCGGGGCGCTCCTTGCGGTGGCTTGCGAGCGGCTGTCTTTGGCCCTTGGTGCCGAGCGAGCGAGCTTGTGGCTCCTCGACGCTGACGCGCAGGAACTCGTGACACATGTGGCCGTGCTGCCCGAAGCGCCGTCGCTAAGGCAGCCCATCAAGAGCGGCATCGCAGGCTTTGTCGCGCGCACCGGGGACACCGTGCGCATCGACGATGTCCGCAAAGACGACCGCTTCGACCCCAGTAACGACCGGGCCACGGGCTTTGTCACCAAGTCCATGTTGGTGGTGCCCATCCGCGAGCACGAGGGCAGCCCCGTGCGCGGCGTGGTGCAAGTGCTCAATGCCGAGACAGGCTCCTTCACGGAAGACGATGCGCGCTACCTCGAGGCGTTGTCCGCGCAGCTGGCCCGGGCTTTCTCGCTGACCACGCTCCGGCACAACGACCAGGCGCAGCCCGGCGTTGCGTTCCGCGGGCCCTTCAACCGCATCATCGGCCGCTCTTTGCCCATGGCGCAGGTCTACGAGCGCATCTCCCGCTGCGCCCAGACCGACGTGACGGTGCTGCTCCGGGGCGAGACCGGCGCCGGGAAGGGCCTGTTCGCCCGGGCCATTCACGTCAATAGCCACCGGCAAACCGGACCGTTTGTCACCGTCGATTGCACCACGCTGCCCGCGCAGCTCGTGGAGAGCGAACTCTTTGGGCACGAGCGCGGAGCGTTTACCGGTGCCGACCGCCGGGTTCCGGGCCGGGTGGAGCTTGCCCAAGGCGGCACCCTGTTCGTCGACGAAATTGGCGACTTGCCGCTCGAGCTGCAGGGCAAGCTCCTGCGCTTTCTGCAAGAGAAGTCCTTCGAGCGCGTTGGCGGGCGCAGCACGCTGCAAGCCGACGTGCGGGTTGTCTGCGCCACACATCGCAATCTCGAAGAGGCCGTGCGCGCAGGTACCTTTCGGCAAGATTTGTACTACCGCGTGCGCGTGATGGACATTGCCCTGCCAACCCTGCGGGAACGAGGCCCCGAGGAGGTGCTGGCCCTGGCCGAGCACTTCACCAAAGAGTACGCAGACCGCTACAAGCGCAAGGTGCCGGTGCTTGGCCAAAGCGCCAAGGCGCGGATCTTGGCGCACGCCTTTCCGGGCAACGTCCGGGAGCTCGAGCACTGGATTGAGAGCGCTGTGATCATGTGTGCGGGCGACACGCTCGAAGACAACCACCTGCCGCAACCGGCACAGCGGTCCGAGGCCCCGGGGTCGCTTGTGCCCGCGGGCCTGAGGCTCGACGAGATGACCCGGCGCTACGTGCAAGCGGCGGTGGACCGCCACGGGGGGAACCGAACCTTGGCCGCGGCAGAGCTGGGCATCGGACGGAACACCGTGGGGCGTCTGCTCGGCCCGCGCAAAGAACAGGGAAAAACCTAGGGGTCTTGCCCCTGGCCCGCGCACCTTTGGGATTTTTCCTGGCTCTTTTGCTAGGGTCCCCCCGATGTCCACCGTTCGATTCTCCGCGCCGTACGTTCGTGGTTTGTACGAAAAGCCCTTGTTCCTGCTCGTCGACGAGGCGCGGCGGATTCACGTGGAGAACCACCCGGCCAACGAGGTCCAGCTGTGCACGTTGCTCAGCGTCAAGACCGGTGGCTGCCCCGAAGACTGCTCGTACTGCCCGCAGTCCTCCAAACACGAGACCAGCGTCGAGCCCGAGAAGATGCTCGACGTGGACCAGGTGCTCGCGAGCGCGCGCCGCGCCAAAGAGATGGGCTCGACCCGCTTTTGCATGGGAGCGGCCTGGCGCGAGGTCAAAGACGGTCCGGCCTTCGACCGCGTCCTCGCCATGGTGTCCGGTGTCAAGGAGTTGGGGCTCGAGGCCTGCGTCACCTTGGGCATGCTCACGCTCGATCAAGCCAAGCGCCTCAAAGACGCCGGGCTCGATGCGTACAACCACAACCTGGACACCAGCCGCGAGCACTACCGGTCCATCATCAAGACCCGCGTGTTCGACGAGCGTCTGCAGACCCTGCAGAACGTCCGCGATGCAGGCATCTCCGTGTGCTGCGGCGGAATCATTGGCATGGGCGAGAGCGTCGCCGACCGCTGCGAGTTGCTCCGCACCCTTGCCAATCTGGATCCGCAACCCGACAGCGTTCCGGTCAACGCTCTGGTGCCCGTCGAAGGAACGCCGCTTGCGGCCATGCCCCCGGTGGACCCCCTCGACCTCATCCGCATGATCGCCATGGCCCGCATTCTCATGCCCAAGGCCAAGGTCCGTCTGTCCGCGGGCCGCAGCACGCTCACCCGTGAGGCGCAGCTCTTTGCGCTCTACGCCGGCGCCAACTCCATCTTCTACGGAGACACGCTGCTGACCACGCCCAACCCCAGCGAGAACGAAGACCTCGAGCTGGTGCGCGCGGCGGGCCTGTCGCCCCAGGCCCCGGCACAAGCGGCCGAGCTCCGCGCCACCGCAGAGTAGGACGAACGCGGGGGCAAAGGCCGCGCATCGCGCTTGCCCCCGTACGTGGCGGCCCGCGGTCTACGGATCGCGGTCGGCCCGGGCCCTGCGCAGCAGCGTGCTGATCTCGAAGGTGCGGATGGTGCGCCCTCCGCGCTCGATGGACACCGCTTCCGTGTGGGCGATGGCGTGTGCCGCAAAGGCTTCTTCTTTGGCCGGGCCAAATCGGTTGTCGGTGACGTAGATGATGGCGCTCGCCCGCTGCCATTGTTGCCGCGGTAGCCAACCGTCGAAGTCGTCGCCAATGGGGGTCAGGCAGCCCACGGGCACGTCGGGGCCCAGCGCCGCGTGCAACTGCGCGCACACGGTCCAGTGTGGGCCCACCACGACGACATCGCGCAGGCTCGCGCCGGGTAGCGTCAGTGCGCCGACCCGTGCCCCGACGTGGGCTGCGGCGCGGGGCCAGCCAAAGAGCTCACTCGCGATGTCGAGCTGGGCTTGGGTGTTCCGGGGCCGAAGCTGCGCCGAGGCCGGGATGAGCACCCACGCGTAGGCGAGCGCGCTCATGGCGCCTGCGAGGTAGAACGACGCGCGGCCGAAACGTGCTTCTAGGTTCGAGAGACGGCTCTCTCTCGCGAGCCAAAGGGCGGCGCACAAAAGTGGCGGTGCAAGCCAGTGGGGCTCTGCCACGCGGCTCCACAGGCTAAAGGGCAAGAGCGCGCCCAGGGGAATCAGCGTCGTGTTCCGCAGGAGCGCCGTGGTGGCGTTGGCCGGGACGCGCGCCCGAAGCGCGGCGAGGCAGGCTCCGCCCAGATAGAGCGCGAGCAGGGGGCTTGCGTACAAGAGCTGTCCAAAGGTGACCGCGAGCAGGTTCCGGAGCGAAAGCCCTGCGTCGTGCTGTGTGTGCACAAAACGGTGCATCAACATGGGGGCGCCGCGCGCAAGCTCGCTCTGGACCATGGGGACGAGCGGACCCAGGGCCACGCATAGGCCGAGCCATGGGTAGACCGTGCGCAGGTGCCGGCGCGCCGGGGTTTGCGCAAAGGTGACGAGCACCGAGACCAAGAGCAGACCGCCCGTGGCCTTGGCGGCGCAAGCCAGGCCAGCGCACAGACCTGCTGCCACGAAGGCGACGCGCCCGCCATCGGTGTCGGGCTTGGCGAATGCGTGCCCAAGCGCCGCAACGCACAAGAGCCACAAGGGCCCAAGCAGGGTATCGGGCGTGAGCGCAAAGAGGCCCACGCACGTCTCGGGCGCGAGCGCCAGCGCGATGCCGAGGCCGAGGGCGCGCGGCGGTGACGCGCCAACGATGCGGGCCGTCCAGACGGCGAGCCATGGGAACGCCGCCATGGCCAGGCTGGTCGCGATGTGCACGGTGCGCGGGGAAGGAGCGCCTTGCCCTTGGGCGAGGGCACGCATGCAAAGGCCCACGAGCCCCGGGTGGTCCAAGTACGTGGCCGCCGGGTGCAGGGCATAGCTCGCATAGAGTGCCTCGCTGTCGCCAAACCCGACGACCTGCGCCGCATAGAGCCTTAGTCCGAGCACCACGAGGGAAACGGCTCCGAGCACGCGCAATAGGCCGCTGGGCCACGGTGCGTCGGCCTTGGTGGCCCAGGGCTCCGCCGTAGGGTTTTGGGCCTCGGACGGCGCCGTGTCCTTCGGCCGCGGCGTTGGCTTCTTTCGGGCCATGTACCTGTGCCTAGGCCGACGCGCGGAGACGCCCTGTCTCGCAGGCCTGCTCGAGAAGCTCGGCGACCTGAAACGAGGCACGGGTTGCGCCACGGAACGCTCGCTCGACGTCGGCGCAAGCTTGCGTGTAGTCCTCGCGCTGACCCAACACCGACATGGCTGCGGCGGCCATACGGGAGCCATTGGCCTCGCGCTGGAGCAACTCCGGAAATGCCTTTCGCCCGAGCACCACGTTGGGGAGCGAAAACCAGTCCGTGTGCACCAGGGCCCGCACCAAAAGCTCGCTCACGACGCCCACGCGGTAGGCCATGATGGGGACCGCTCCCGCGAGGGCGGCTTCGAGGCACACAGTGCCCGAAGCGCACAACGCGGCGTCGAAGGCGGGCAGAAACTCGGCGGCCCCCGCGTCGGTGGTGGAGATGAGCGCCGGCGTCTTGGCGTTGTGCGCGAGCTGCCGGGCCCAGGCCAGGGTCCCCTCGTCGAGGCTCTGCGCAAGCAGCACCCGTGCGTCGATGCTCGCGCGGTCTTTGCGCAGGCGCACGAACGCATCGAGCATGGCAGGCAACAGCGCCCGCACTTCGTGTGGCCGACTGCCGGGCAATAGCGCCATGGCCTTGGCCCGTTGCGTGAGCCCAAGGGAGTCGCGGACCATGTGTCCCGGCAAACGCCGCGCTTCGAGCGCAGGGTGCCCAACGTAGT
Organism: Polyangiaceae bacterium; assembly: GCA_044358965.1. GTDB lineage: Bacteria > Myxococcota_A > Polyangia > Polyangiales > Polyangiaceae > SXNL01. The sequence continues at coordinate 1,176 of JBIKNA010000278.1, read as the reverse complement.
GGGCCTGCGCACCGTGGCTTCGCCAGATGGATTCTTCGAAGGGCAGGGTGACGGCCACCCGGGCCAAGGGGTGGGCGAGCTTGCGGGCGCGGCCCTCGCGCCAGGCCCAGATCTGTGGCGCTCCGTAGAAGACGATGGGAATGCCCCGCGCCATGAGCTTGCCGGCGAGGCTCAGGTTGAAGTCGGAGTAGCCCACAAGCAGCGCGGCATTGGGCGCGCGGCGTTTGGTCGCAGCCATGAGGGCGCCCATGGCGCCAAGAACCCGCGGCACCTTGGTCCCGAGCTCCGTGGTGCCCATGCCGGTGGTTCCGCGCAGATCGCGCACGAGCTCGGCGCCAGCGGACGATAGGGACGCGCCACCCATGCCGAAGGCGAAGGTCCCCGGCATGCGACCTATGACCTTGGCAGCGGCTTGGTCGCCCGATGCTTCGCCGGCCACGACGAGCAGGCTTTGCAGGCTCATGGGGTGGCCTTTCGTCGGGCCATCCGCGCGCGTCGGAGCACAAGCGCCGCGGCCACCAAGAGGCCAGCAAAGGCCCCGGAAGCCCCCTTGGGCGCGTCTCCGGGGTGCGTACTGCAGCCTTTCGTGGTCGTCGGCGCGCACTCTCGAGCGAAGCCGTGCCGGGGGGTTGGATCGCACGGATCGGCGAGGGTCACCTTGCCGTCGAGCACCGCCCGCGTGCCATCGGGGCGGTAAATCGCACAGATTCCCGCCACGTCGTCCTGCGTGAGGTTGCGCATGGACGTGTTGCCCTGCTGGTAGTTGGCGAACATGGTGGCCCGCGGATCGCCCGAGTGTGCAAGGCCCAGGAAGTGCCCGGCCTCGTGGGTCATGATGCTTGCGAAGTCGAAGCCATCGGCGGGGATGGGGTCGAACTCTTCCACCCGGTTGCCTGCGGTGTTGACCTCCATGTCCGCGTCGTAGATCTCCCCCGTCTCGGGGTTGAAGGTAACCGTGGTCAGCGCAAGGGTGTTGTTGGTGTCGTCTTTGCGCCAAGCGTCATCGCGAAACACGATGACGTTCTGGTTGCCAAAGCCTTGGTTGTACTTGACGTTGCCGCAGTCTACCGGGCCCATGTCCCGCACATCGATGCTGACGCGCGAGCCTCCGGCGCCCTCGGTGGCGCAGCTTGCGCCCGTCCATCGCGTGAAGGCCCGGGTGGCCACGGCGGCGGC
>JBIKNA010000039.1:0-30506 GCA_044358965.1 Polyangiaceae bacterium | reverse complement strand
ATTGCGTGCAGCAATTGAGGCCAAACCCTCGCATTGCCTCGGTGCTTGAATATTCCCGGCTCGTTTGGGTCCAACTCTTCGTCCGTTTTCTTGCTTGCTCCCTTCCCTCCCACAAAGGACATCGTCTCGAAGATCGCTTCCCTCGTTGTTTTGGGTGCTCTCTCGCTCGCTGCTTGTACTCCGGCTTCGCAATACAACCGCGGCGTCGACGTCAACTTCCAGAACGCCGGAGGGGTCCCCTCGCAGTCGCGCATGCTCAACTCCGCCATCGAGCTCAAGAGTGAGGCCGACCAGAACGTGATCAAAGAAGCCGGTGGTGTGCTCATCGGCGAGCTCACGGTGATCGCCGAACGCACGTCGAACTTGGGCGAAAGCGGCGGTGCCGCGGGGCTTGGCGGTCGCATCTCCATCGAGGCCGGCGGTCGTGGCGCCACGCACTTCTATCTGGCGGCGTCCGACGTCGTACACGCCACGGAGTTCGGCAATCGCAGCCCGGGCATCAGCTTCGGCCCTGGCAACTCGCAGCAAGTGAGCCGCACCAAGGCACGGTACAACCTGTTCCGCGTCGAAGAAGCCAACTGGGACAAGCTCCCCAAGAACTTCAAGCCCGAGGCGTCGGCCAAGGCGGCGTCGCCGGCCGGCTCCACGCAGACCACCTCGGCTGCGGCCCCGGCACCCGCCCCGGCGGCCAAGTAGGCCCGGGCGCCCGCGCCCGGGGCGCGCCGCGACCGTTAGGGGCTACAGGCGCGTGGGCAACGGCGGCGCGTAGGTAAAGCCCGCGTACAGAATGAGCTGCGTCACGCGGCTGTCGATGTTGGCGTTGGTGAGGTCTTGAAAGCCGAAACGAACGCCGCCGTCGACGGACGCGGCGCGGGTGATCTTGTACTGAATGCCGGTGTCGCCCAGCAGCAACGTGTACCTGGAGACCGAGTCGAGCTTGCCCAGCGTTCGAGCGCCCGTGGCCTGCGCGCGGTAGACCCAGTGCTGCGACAAGTCGAAGTACCCTGCGGCGGTGAGCTCCGTGCGCGGCTCGAACTCTTGGCCAAAGATGTTGAGCCACGGTTCTTGTTTGGCCCGCACGACGATTTTTTTGCTGACGCCGCGGTATTGGATGTTGACCTCGCCGGTGGGCGCCAGGCGTGCTCCGGCCGTGAGGGAGCTGAAGGCGTTGGCGCCGATGGCCACCTCGCCGATCACGTCGCGGGCGAGGTCGCGCGAGTAGCGCTGTTCGCCGAAGGCCGCGGTGACTGGTGCTGCGGGGCGGTCGAACTGGAAGGTGCCGGTGACGTCGAGCTGCGCCGCCGTGATTTCGGTGTACGATACACCCAAGAGGGTGCGGAAGGTGTCCCTTCGCGTGGGCTTGGCCTCGAGCACGAGCTGCGCCTGCGGCCCGGCGGTGAGCGGGATGGTGGCCCGGGACACGCCATCGGCGCCGCCGAAGGCGTTGTACTTGACCATGGGGGTCAGCGACCAGTGCGGCGCGAGCCGGAAGGTGGTGGCGACCTGGGGTTGATAGAAGATGAGCGTAAAGCGCGCCGCGCGTTCGGCGGGCAAGAGCGCCATGGGCACCACCGGGAAGCCCTCGCCGTTCCAGGGCTTTTGGTACAGCAGCGCCGATGTGGTGATGGAGCCGTAGGCGCCAAAACCGTAGAGCATGAATTTGTAGCCAGGCCGCTGCAGCTCTAGGCCAAAGCCAGCGTTGTGGTACGGGCTGAAGCGGCTGCGCCGATCGCTGAAATCTCCGGAGATGGCATCGCCCACGTTCGGGAGGATGAAGCGCGGCGTGTACAACAAGACCATGTGGTCGTCGCCGCGCTTGCCGATGTAGTCGTAGCGGACCACCGGGGCGACTTCGAGCTCGAGGGCCCGGTCTTCGACCCGCGCGATGCTGCTGCGGCCGTTCTCGATACGCTCACGCGTCTCGGTACGCACCTGCGTCACCAGCAGGTTCTGCGAATTCATCAGCAGAAGGGCTGTGAGCGCCAGCATTTTCTAGGGCACGCGGAGGGTGTGCATGAGGGCTAAGTAGAGCAGCGGAGACCGCTTACCACTTCATGGTCGCGAACACCGGGACGCCCAGGCGGTCGCGCACCTCGCGGGGCTCGAAGAAGATGCCAGAGAAGCGGTCGGCCAAGCTGGCGGCCACCAGCATCATCGCGAAGGTGAGGAACGCACCCACGGCGATGGCGATGAGTCCGACGGGCTTCTTGGGCGCGACGGGCTCTTCGGCGGGCTTGGTGACGGAGTACCGGTGCTTGAACGCTGCCTCGGCCGTTTGCTGGGCAATCTTCTTGCGTTCGAGCTCGAGCTGCAGCTGCTCGTAGGAGCGCTGCGCCGCCTCGTACAGGGCACGAATGTCTTCGACGGAGCGGGCCGTGAGGGGAACCGCCGCGGGCTCGGCCCCGGAGTTTGCCGGAGCTGCCACTTGCACAGTCTTCTTTTCGCCGGCGCGCGCAGCTTTGGAGGCCTCGAACTCTTCGCGCAGGCGCCGCTCTTGGTCCTTGAGCGACGCAAGCTCGGGGGAGTCTTGGTTGGTCGCGGCGATGTTGGCCTTGATGGCGATGACCTCGGGGTGGCCTGGGGCGTACGTTGCCGTCAGCTCGGCGAGCTTGTTGTTGAGCTCGGCCAAACGCTGGCGTTTCTGCTCCTCGCGCTGGGCCACATCTTGGTGCACCTGGTCGAGCTTGCGCGCGATGGCCGGATCGCCCTGCGCCGCGTTCGGGTCGCTCTGGGTGATCGAGATGAGCCGCGGGGCCGGGGTCTTGTCTTTGGTTTTGCCGGCGAGCTCGGCGTCTTGGAGGCCCTTGAAGAGGTTCAGCACCTCTTTGCGTTTGTCGTCGGCCTTGCCCTGGATGATCTTGACGCCCTCGGGGAGCGCGCCGACTTCGACCTCGAAGCGCTTCTTTTGGAAGTTGTCGACGGCTGCCGCAACGATGTCTTTGGCGGCCTTGGGTTCCGTCCACTCGAGCCGCAGGGTAACCGTGGTCGCGTCGATGTCGATCTTGAGACGCGACTCGATCATGCGAACCAGGGCCTCGAACTTCTGGTCGTCCGAGGGGCCCTTTTGGCCGAGCTTCTCGCCCACGGAGTCGAGCAGCTTGCGATGCGGTTGCCGCATGCTGTCCCAGCGGTCGATGAGCTTGGCCTGCGTGACGATGGCGATGATGTTGTCGCGGGCCAGGATCTGCTGCTCGTACTCTTTGGCGGCCTCTTTGCGCTCATCGCCGGTTTGGGCGAATGCGCCATTGGGGTCGCCGCCCAAGGCTTGGGTGCGCGTGACCAAGATGCGCGCCTCGGACTCGTAGGTGCGGGGCGCGAGCATGGAGGCAAACACCGTCAGGACTGAACAAAGCAAGACGACCAATACCGAGAGGCCTTTGCGGCGCCCGGAGGCGCGCATGGCCTCGCGCACGCGGTCGGACATCGAGATCTGCGGCTCGTCGTCGTCCGATGAGCCGCCGCCGCCACCGCCGCCGCCACCACCGCCACCGCGTTGCGGCGCGCCGCGACCCATCGGGCCCGGACGCACGGATCCACCGCCACCTTGTGGCCGAAACAGCGTGCGGTCTTGTTCCCATCCCATCGGATATGGTCTTTCTTCGTGAGGGCCCTCGGGCTGTGACGCCAGGGGGAGCGCAATCGAATCGAAAGACTATCGAAACCGGGGCCTTGGGGGCAACCCGCGCGGGCAGAAATGATCATCCCCGGGGCGATTTTGTGGCTCCATCGCTGCGCGGTGGCGCGCTTTCGCTCGAACTCGAGCGGCGCCGGGGCGGACCCGAAGACTACCAGAGCGGATTGTCGTCGCCCTTTGGGGGCGTGGCCGGAGGTGCTGCCGGCTTGGGCGGATCCTTGGGCGGGTCTTTGGGCGCTTCGTCGGGCGGATTGGCCGCCGCCGGTTTGGTCGCGGGCCCTCGAGGCCCCGCGCCGCCCGTGGGCTTCTGAACCGCGCCGGGCTTGGGGGCCGTTGCGGCGGGCGTGGGATCGGCCGGCAGCTCGATGTCGGTGAGCACGTTCTTGGGCGGGGCGCTTGCCGAGGCCGCAGGCACGGCGTCTGCCGAGGCCGAAGGCTTGGCGTTGGGCAGCACGGGCTTTTGTGTCGTGTCGGCGAGTGGGCTCGTTGCAGCCGAGGCCTCGCCGCGGCGGCGGTCGGCGTTCATCTTGAGCAATACGACGGCCCCGAACGCGATGATGGCCGCGAGCGCCGCAGCGATGAGCGAGATGGCCAACCGCGCACGCTTGCGTTGCTGCACGGCGTCGGCGAACTCGGTGTCGATGCTGGAGTCGAGGGGAGGCGGGTAGGTGAGATCGTTGGGCGCGGCGCTGGCCACGAAGTCTGCGGTGGACGTGGGCGCAGCGGGCAGCGGATTGGGCGCGGGCGCCGGCGCAGGGGCCACGGCGGCAGGATAGGTGGGCAGTGGCCCTGAACGATCGGGAGCAGACGGCGCGCGCGGAAACGGCGGCAGCGGGACGCCCGGAGGTAGCGGCGCCGTGCCGGGCGCGAACGGATTGCTTGGCTGCTGCGGGCGCATGGCAGCCGGGGCCGGCGGGACTGCCGCGGCGATGGCCGGTGGTGCGTGCGACACCTGCGGCGGCGGCGTGGGCATGGTGTTGGTGGGCTGCTCGCCGGGGGCTGGCGGGTAGGCGCTGTGGAAGGTGCCGCTGGCGCTCGTGATGCCGACGACGGTGCTGTCCTCGCTGCTGGCTCCGGGGGGGCTCGAGGGCAGCGCGAAGCGTGCTGCGGGGTTCGCCGACGGATCGATGGCCAGCGTGGAGCGCTCGTGCTCGTCGGCGCCTTGCGGCGGCGGCTGGAGCATGGGCGGCGTGGGCATGCCGCGGGGCATGGCCGGGGCCGCGGGGGCCGACACGAGCAAGTCGGCACCGGGCGCGGCGCCCATGGGCGCAAGCGATGGAAGGCGCGGCCGCTGCACGAAGTTCTCGTCGGGAGCGGGCGGCGGCAGGGTCTTGCTGACATGCCGGAGCGCGTTGCGCATGGCCTCGGCGGTTTGCCAGCGGTCTTCTTTTTTGAACTGCAGCGCCGTGTCGATGACGAGGCAGACGTCGCCGGGGAGCTCGGGCAAGAGCGAGCCGATGGGGCGTGCCTTGGAGGTGGCCGCAGCCAGCAAGCGCGCTTGCATGGTGGGCGCCATGTGCACGGCCTCGCCGGTGAGCAGCGTGAACATGATGGCGCCGGCGGACCAAAGATCGCTCTTGCTGTCGACCTTCTCGCGCAGGCCCTGGGCCTGCTCGGGCGCCATGAACGACGGCGTGCCGAGCACCACGCCCACCATGCTGAGCTTGCTCTGGCTGCGGCGGTCTTCGTGCAAGCGCGCCACACCGAAGTCGAGGACCTTGAGCCCGCCGTCGTCGGTGAGGAACACGTTCTGCGGCTTGAGGTCGCGGTGGATGATGCCTGCAATATGCACGGCATTGAGCGTGTCGAGGATCTTGTCGCCGATGTCCAAGACCTCGCGCAGGGGCAGCTTGCCGCCCTTGGCCGTGCGGTAGTCTTCGAGGGTGGACCCCATGAGCAGGTCCATGACCAAGAACGGACAGCCGTCGTCGGTCATGCCGTCGTCGAACACCGTGAGAATGCCCGGGCTCTTGACTTGGTTGGTGAGGTAGCCCTCGCCCAAGAAGCGCTCGCAGATGTCGACGTCGTCGGCCAACGTCTCGTGCAAGATCTTGATGGCCGCGCGGGAACCGTTGCGATGCGTGATCGCGTAGACCGAGGCCATGGAGCCGGCCCCTAGCAGCGAGTCAACCCGCCACTTGCCACCGATGAGCGTGCCGACACGCTTGTCTTCCATGCGCAGGACCAAAGACTACCACAAGGCCCCGGGGAATCTGGCGTTCTTCGAGAAGGTTTTCGTTGGCTGTCGCCTGCAGGAAACTTGACCGTCACGTCCCCTGAACAGATGCCGTCTCCACACGGACGGCCACAGCGTAGGCCACGCCGAAAATGACCAGGGTCATGTAGCTATTGAACCCCTGGTCACCCCAGATCTGCGCAACACACGCCACCACCGTGGCGGCCGCTGCCAGCCCCGCAGAGCGCTCGACGGCGTTGCGACCGATGCGATAGGCCCGCAGCGCGAACGTCATGGTGACGGGGTAGATAAACCACAACAGCGTGAACCCAACCACGCCGCCCACCTCCCAGATCCACAGCACCCCGTTGTGGGGAATGAACAGGTAGAGCTTGAACAGGTCGGAGATGTCGTACAGGTGGTACTTCTCGATGTACCCGTGGCCGAAGCCCTGACCCACGATGGGCGACTGCCGCAGGGTGTAGATCAGGTTGAAGTTCTCGACGTCGCGAGACTCGCTGGACGTGTCGCTCTGGGAGATGGCGCTCAGGATCAAGCGCGCGGGCTTGAACACCACCGAGTCGCTCTCCATCTTGGCGGCGATGATCAGGTACACGACGCCGAGCAGGCCCAGCAAGATGGCCGCGCGGTTCACGCGACGTTTGATCTTGCTGGGCTTGAGCGCGAAGTAGATGAACACCGGGATCACACCGGCGTTGACGAAGGCGAGGCGGCGGTTGTTGAGCGCCATGCCCACCAGGATCAACAGCGCCATGCCCGCGGCCTTGGCGATGGTCTTGCGCTTGCGGTGCTCCATGCACCAGGTGCCCAAAATGGAGAGAGCCACCACGAAGAGCGTGGAGTCCGAGTGCGTGGTTACGAAGAAGCCGGGCTCCGTGCGGAACTTGAACGCCGCAAACGAGTACACGAGGGTCACCAGCACGGCGCGCGCGCCGGCCACGGTGATGATGACCGAGCCAAGGGCGCTGAGATCGTCGGGCCCGCGAATGGCGTACAGGTACCCGAGCGCCACGATGGGCATCGTCATCAGATGCAGGATCTGAAAGAACGACGCCGTGAGCTGGCCGCCCCGGGCCAAGCCAAAGGCTTCGAGGGCAAACACGCTGCCCAACACCACCAAGGGCAACACCACCGCCCACTTGGGTGGCAGCACCTTGTTTTTGCGAGCCTGCGCCCGCGCACGAAACAAGAAGTACACGCTGGCAAAGAAGAACAGCGGCAAGCTCATGCCGGGCACGCCGGCGTAGTCTTTGAGGCTGGCGTAGAACGCCATGTCCACGGAGCGCATGGGCGCGAGCCACCACGTGGGCGTTTCGGCTGCAGACTCGATGAACAGCGAAAGCGCAAGCAGAGTGCGGGCTGCGATGTGCACCGGGGTCTTGGACAGGTACCGGAACAGCGCAATGCTGCACGCGAGCAGGATGACCGCGTTGATGATCTGCGAGTCGGTGCCGAGCGCCAGCGTGACCGCCGTGGCCCCGAGGCCAATGGGCGCGATGAGCTTGAGCGTGGGCTTGTGCCACGGCTCGACCACCACCTCGACGACCTTGGCCTGGCCGTCGTTGGGCCTGGCGCCAAACTCGCCGTACATCTCGCGCATGCGGCGCTGCAGTTCGTCGAACTGCGCACTGGACGCTTGCGGCGGGCGAGGGGCGCCTCCGGGGGGCCTGATGCTGGGCGGTCGGTTCATGTCACCAGCACGTCTTCGAGCGAATGGCGCCGATGAGCTGCTCGGCCACAATCCGGTGCGTCGTCACGTTGGGGTGGAAGTCGCAGCCGAGACCGTTGCGCACGCCCTGGTCGAGAAACTCCATGTGATACACGCGCTGGTCGCCCTTGCCGCCAAAGTCCGAGATCAACCGCTTGAGGTAGTCGCGCATGATGGTGCGAGGCAAGTCGCTCTGCGTGTCGCTGATCATGGGCGGGAGGCCGCAGAAGATGTGCGCCTTGGGGTACAGACTCCGAGCACGTTCTACGAGGCGCTTGTAGTGGTCGTAGAATTGGGCTGGGTCCGGCGGGCCCAAGAAGAAGTCGTTGGTGCCCAACGTGATGACCACAACTTGCGGCTGACGCGCCGAGGAAAAGTCGAAGAGGCGCGCCGTGGGGGGGACACCGTTCTTTACCTCGAAGTCGGCCTTGTCCGAGTTTCCTGGCCCGCCGAGCGCGCGCTCGAAGAGCGTCAGCATGTTGTTGTCGGCTGCCTTCTGCGTTCCGTCCTCGTTGAGACCGGTTGCGTTGTTGCGGAACGCGCCGATGCCCGACACCGAAGTGCTGATGACGTCGGCGTCGAACTCTCGACCCGTGATGGCCCCGAAGGTGTCGTAGTGCTCTTGGGTGTATATCGAGTACCGGCAGCTCGCGTTCTTGCCGTAGATGCCGTAGCCGGCCGTGATGGAGTCACCGATGAACTCGATGAGGCGCGGGCGCTCTCGAGGGGGCAGCAAAGCATCGGCCACGGCCTGGCCGCCCTTGGTGAACGTGAAGCCGTGGAACTGGAAGATGCCGCGGTCGGTCTCGATAGAGCGAATGAGCCGGATCTCGTGCTCGACATTGGGGTCGAGCCCCGTCGCGATCTCGAAGCTGTCGATCTCAGCCGTGGGGCGTCGGCCTTTGCTCGGATCGTTTTTATCGACGTACGGGCGGCTCAGGCCCGCCCGGCGAAAGACTTTGCCATCGACCTCGACCATGATGGGCACATCGTCGAGCGCGCGGCAGCAGGCCGTCTTGCTCAACTGGTCTGGGTTGCAGGGGATGTCGTTACCGTCTTGGCCCCGGTCGCCACCCTCGACGGTGCGGTTGCACTCATCGTAGAACACGCGGTCGTACACAATGGGCACGCGCATGGGCGCGAGCACGCGGTCGGCGCCCTTGAAGCGCGCGGAGAACGTGACGCCAGACCATTGGAAGGCAACGGGCGGCGTGGTGCCCGCAGGCACCCGGCGCAGGTAGTCGACTTGGCCCGTGGCGGGCGCTGCGCCGTCGGCTCCACCGTCGGTGGCGACGGGCGGTCCGGCGTCGAGCGCTGCCAGCTCGACGGTGCGTCCGGTGATGGCAATGCGCGGCGGCCCCGACGCGATGGCCGAGCGGCCCTCGGCCGGTGGTTGCGAGCAATCGGCGGGCGCGCCGCTGACGTCGCCGTTGGGCAACGGGTCGTCGTCGGCGCGCGTGAGGCGCACGACGCAGCCCACGGCGGTCACGAACAAAAGGACGGAGGGAACCCAACGGCGAAGCATCGGCAAGCTCGGAATCCGAAGATTACCATGCAGTACGGGCTTTTCCGGAAGCATCTTGCGCAAATGTCGGACTCCATCGCATACTTGCGCCCGCAATGAACAACCCCATGGCCGCCGGACCCTCGTTCGGTGCAGCGAGTAGTCAGGATCCGACGTGGCAGCGCCTTTGGTTGCGCTGTCAGCAGTTCGACTGGCAATCCCTTGCGCTCGTGGGCAGCAGCAAGAAGAACCCCGACGGTGTCATGGACATCGCCATGGGCATGAGCCGCCTTGCGGCCGAGCTCGGCCAAGAGATCACCGTCATCGACGGCCGAAATTACGGCCTTAAAGACATCCAGGCCACCCAGCAAGAGATCCAAAAGATCACCTCGCGCGGCAAACGCTGCATCTTGGTGCTGCGTTTGGTCAGCGAGAACGCCACCAGCGTGCCTTTGGGCCAGCTCGTCGACGCCGCGCTTTTGGGCGTGTTCATCGGCGAGACCACCAAGGTCTCTGCGGGCCGCAGCATCGACGAAATCGGCCGCTCCAAGTTCTTGGGCTCCATCGTCGTCACGGGCAAATAGCCAGCCGTGGACAAGGCCACCGTCGCCAGCATCTTGGTGTTCACGCTGCTGGTGCCGTTTTTGTCGGCCCGGGCCCGCAGCACCAAGGCCGCCTTGCGCCAGGCGCTCATCGGCACCGCCGTGGCCTGCGTGGTCTATTTGCTCGGGCTTTTGTTCGTCTACACCCAGCAGCCCAAGTTCGGCGCCGGGCCGGCCGCGCACGATTCGTCGACGGCGGTGTGACCCCGCGTTCACGTTTTTAGAACTTTTGCGGGAATCATTGGGGTTTCGGCTGGTTCTGGGTTTGCTTCTCTTTGCGAGCAAGCAAGTCGCGCCAACACGCGTTACAATTTCGTAACCGCAACCCCATGAACCCCTGCATGAACCCAACCCCCACCCCCGTCCAACACCCCATGAACCGTCGCTCGGGAGTGTGGTGGGTGGCAGGGTTCTGTTCCCTTGCGGTTTGGCTCTCGGGCTGTGGTCCGGCCCCGGGCTACGAGCCGGTGCACTACCCCGAGCCCCCGCAGCCCGTCCCGGGCAGCATCACCAACCCCGCGCCGCCGCGTGACCGCGTCGCCGAGGACATGGCCCAGATCACGCCGGCCGGCTACCAAGGCAACGATCCGAACGGTGGCGTGCCGCTAGGCTCCGACGAGGGGTCCTACGCCGACACCGATCCGGCGGCACTCACCGAGTTCCGCGAGCCCTTGGCTCCCTACGGCACCTGGGTCGACGATCCCACCCACGGCACCGTGTGGGTCCCCCACACCGAGGTCGTGGGCAACGATTTCGTGCCCTACCAAACCGCCGGCCACTGGACCTACGACGACGAGTACGTCTGGGTCTCCGACTACTCTTGGGGTTGGGCGCCGTTCCACTACGGGCGCTGGGTCCACGTGGGCTACCGCGGCTGGGCCTGGATCCCGGGCCGCCGTTACGCGGGCGCTTGGGTGGTTTGGCGCACGGGGCCCGTGGGCTTTGGCTACGTGGGGTGGGCGCCCATGGCCCCCACTTGGTATTGGCACGCAGGTTACCCCTACGCCTACTACGCGCCGCCGGCGCCCCGATACGTGTATTGTCCCCGTGGTGACGTCTTCCACCCGGCCGTGGGCGGTCGTGTGGTCGCGGGCGGCGCTCACGCCGAAGCCGAAGCGGGGACCCGTCCTTACGTTCCGGCGCAACCCAGCGTTGGCGCCGTGGCCCGCACGCCCGCACAACCCACGGTCGATGGCCGCACGCCGGCGCAGCCCTCGGTCGGTGGCCGCACCCCCGCGCAGCCGGGCGTGGGCGGTCGGCGGCTCGCCAAGGTCGACGGTCCCGATCCGTCGCGTGATCTCGGCGTCGCCAGTCTGCCGCCGCCCCCGCGCGACAACCCTGGTCTTGTGCGCGCTGCAGCGTACGCCGATCCGGTCACCGCCAAGTCTTATGGCGCCCGTGCGCCCATGGGCCAAGCCTCCCGCGCCGAGCCTGTCGCCGTGACGGCGTTTGCTCCCCCAGCGCGGCCCTCGCGCATCGATGCGGCGGCCACGGCGCCCCGCTACCAGGGCATCGAGCCACGCCCGCAGCCCGCCGCGCCCAGCGCCCCCACGCGGTTCCAGAGCGTCGACTCCGCGCCGCGCTACGAGCCGCCGCGCTTCAGCGACCGCGCTGCGTACTCGCCCCCAACGCCCCAAGCCCCGCGCAGCCCGGCGTTCAGCACACCCAGCCGCGACAGCATGGTGCAGGTTGCGCCACAGCCTCGCGCCAGTTCGCCCGCGCCCATGGTGCAGGCCCAACCCCAGCCCCGCTTCACCGCGCCCTCGCGGGCAGCGTCGCCGCCCCCGTCGCCGCCGGCCATGACCCGCGTCGCGCCGCCCGTCAACATGTCGCCGTCGCCGTCGCCCCGGGCTGCTGCGGTCACCCAACAGGCGCCAAGCATCAGCCGTCCGTCGGCGCCCGCTCGCATTCCTCCGGCCGCGCGCCGTCGCTAAGCGCCGCCCGCTTCACGTTACTCGTCCTTGCCATCTACGAAGTTTCTCGAGGTCGCCCATGGTTCGTCGCACGCTGGTTCTGTTCTCCGTCACCACGTTGGCAGCTCTTTCCGGCTGTTATGTCGACGACGGTCCGCGGCGTCCGAGCACCAGCGCGATACCGGCGCCGGCTCCTTCCGCGTCCTCTTCTTCCAGCGGCGGCAGCAGCAGCGGCTCACCGACGGTAGACCCAACGCAGCCCGTTGGTGTGACGCCCGTGGTTGCCGTCGTCGACAGCAACCAGACCGTGAGCGCCGTGGGAGGCGATGGCGTGGGCGTGTTCGTCGAGTACGCCAAAGGCGGCGATTGGCACGTGTTCTGGACCTGCGACACCAACCACTCGTCCCGCGCGTGCGACTTCGACCTCCGGATCACCGCCGGCACGGGCAAGCTCTCCGGAGCCGTGCTCGAAGGTGGGCTCAGCAAAGACGCCGTGGCGCCAATCAGTGGCGCCGAGATCGCCATCCGCTCGTCGTCCACCACCGAGCTGCATGGTCTGCGCATGACCACCGAGCCCGGTGCGGTGCTCTCCATCGATGCTCGGGTCGATGGTCTGGCCGACAGCGCCTTCTTCTTCTTCGTCCAAGACGGCAAAGTCAACGGCGGCTATAGTGGCAAGCTCACGAACCCGCTGCAGTTCGTGGGAAAGACCCCTTGAGCGAGTCAGCCCCTGTTGCGTACGTCATCGGCCTCGGCGGCAATCTAGGAGACCGCCTCGGCCACCTGCGAACCGCGGTCAAGCGACTGCGCGAGCTGGGTGAAGTCACGGGCCTGTCCAGAGTGTACGAGACAGACCCCATCGGTCCGGCGCAGCCCGACTACCTGAATGCCGCAGTGCTGTTGCGCTGCGCGCTCGAACCCGAACTGCTCTTGCGCAAACTGCACGTCATCGAGGCCGAGCAAGGGCGCGAGCGCCTGGAGCGCTGGGGGCCGCGTACCATCGATCTCGACATCTTGTGGGCCCAAGATTTGGTGCACGACACCAATGTGCTCACGGTGCCGCACGCGCTCCTCGACGAGCGCGATTTTGCCAAGGCCCCGCTGCTCGACGTGGTGCCCGACGCCCGGGATCCGAAAACCGGCGCTGCGTACCAATTGGGTGCCATGCCGCGCGTGTTCGACGGCGCACTTGCCTGAGCCAGAAGGTCCAGTCGCGCTCTTTCGGTTAGGGGGTGTCCCTCATTCCGGACCGAGGATTTCCGCGGAGTTGCGAGCAGCGCAAGGCGCGACGACGACGCCTACTGTTGCTAGGCAAGGAGGAGCAACGATGCGATGCGATGCAGATCCGCGGAAAGCCGACGGGAGGAATGGGGACACCCCCTAGTACTAGATGCCGCCGATGGTGTAGCGCACCAAGAGGCCCAGGCCGAGGCTTGCCCCGTTGGCCACCAACGACCAAAGGTAACCGCGGGGGCGCCGAAGTACGTGCTGGAAGTAGGCGCCCTCGACGCTCCACGCAAAGAGCTCCGCGACCACGACCATGATGATGTAGTTGGTGCCCGTGTCGCCGAGCAGGCGCGGCATCACAAACCACACCACCGGGTGTGTGATCGCCGAGGCCAAGAATGCCTGCGCGTAGCTCACGTTCATGGCGCGCCGGTAGATGGGCACCTCGATGAGTTGCGTGAACACGAAGGCCTTCAGCCAGGGCAACAGTAGTTCGACGGTCAAGCCGTCACATTGTCGCACAGGGCTTGGTGCCCGGCGCACATCTCGTCGAATTTGGGCGCCTTCGACCTATGGCCTAGGGAGCCGGTGCCGACGAAGGCGATCAGGGAAGGCCCTCGATGAGCGACTCGCTACGCGTTGGTGCCAGCACCACGAATGCCTCTGCGGCCCGGGCGCCGATCTCCCGACCCCGGAAGCGCTCCATGGGCGCGTGATGGCGGTCGTAGATGCGTTCTTCGGGGTTCTGGCTTTCGTGTGCCTTGAGAGCCGCCAGCTTGCGGTCCCGGGTGTTCGAGATGTCGACGAACACCGTTGGTGAAAAGCCGATGGTCTGCGTGCCGCTCTCGACTTCGTAGAAGTACAGCGACGCGCGGAGCTCTTGCTCGACGACGGCACGCAGGGTCAAGATGCCCGTGGCCTGGTGCTCGTGGTGCGTGTCCAAGGGCCAGTGCGTGTAAACCACGTCGGGCGCAAGCTCCCGGAGCGTGCGCCCCAAGGCCGCGGCCGTGCGGCCGTTGACGTCGAACGCGCCACCACGCTCTCCAAAGAAGACCGGCGTCGCGCCCAGCAAACCGCAGGCGACGCGGGCCTCTTTCTCGCGCCGGGCGCCCGTCGGCTCTTGCTCTGTCTCCCCGCGGGTCATGTACAGAACCGTTACACGGTGCCCAGCGTCGCGCAGGCGAAGCAGCGTGCCGCCACAGCCCGACTCCGGATCGTCTGGGTGCGCGCCAATGGCCACGACGTGCAGTGGCGCTTTGGTGCCAGCGTTTTTGGGGGGCTGGCGAGATGGCGGCGTTGCGCTGGTGACGGGCGGCGTGGTGGAAACCGCGGCGGGGGCGCTGGGGGCCTTGGCGCACGACACGGCGCCGGTGCCCAGCGCCAACACGAAGAGCCAGCTCGGAAACCTACGCGCGCGCGACATGTCGAGGCCCCCTTGCCCTGGGTCCAACGTTGCTACAGGCCAAAGCCGCGAAGCTTCTTGTGCAAGCCCTCGCGGGTGATGCCCAAGGCCTTGGCAGCCGCGGTTTTGTTGTTCTGGTGTTCGCGCAGCGCTTCGATGAGCAGCCAGCGCTCCACCTGGTCCATCATCTCTTTGAGCGTGCCCTTGGCCGGACGCACGCGTTCGACCATGCCCTCGACTTGCCGCACCCGCGGCGACAGCAGCTCCGGCGTTACGAAGCCCCCCGGGTCGACCTGGATGACCAAGCGCTGCACTTCGTTCTGCAACTCGCGAACGTTGCCGGGCCAGTCGTACCCCTGCAACAGCTCCATGGTTTGCTGGGCGAAGCCCGCGATGGGCTTTCCGAGCTCCACGGTGTAGCGCTGCAAAAAGTAGGTGGCGATGGCCGGGATGTCTTCGCGGCGCTCGCGCAACGGCGGCACCCGAAGCGGGAACACCTTGAGCCGGTAGTACAAGTCTTCGCGGAAGCGACCCTCGGCCACCTCTTTTTCGAGGTTTCTGTTGGTCGCCGCAACAATGCGCACGTTGACGCGGCGCTCTTGCGTTGCGCCCACCGGGCGAATCTCGCCCTCTTGCAGGGCGCGCAGCAGCTTGGACTGCAGTGACAAAGGCGTTTCGGTGATCTCGTCGAGGAACAGCGTGCCGCCGTCGGCAATCTCGAAGAGGCCTTTTTTGTCTTCGTGGGCGCCAGTGAAGGAGCCCTTCTTGTGGCCGAACAGCTCGCTCTCGAGCAGGTTCTCGGGCATGGCCGCGCAGTTCTGCCCGATGAACATCTTGTCTTTGCGCTTGGAGCGGTAGTGCACGCTGGCGGCAACGAGCTCTTTGCCGACGCCCGTTTCGCCCTCGATGAGCACCGTCACGCGTGTGTCGACGACCTTGTCGAGCTGTTGGATCAGCTTCTGCATCACCGGACTGTCGCCGATGATCTCTGGGGCGCTCTGGCCTTTGGCGCCCGTGCGCCGCTCTTGCTCTTTGCCCTTCAGGTACTGGTTCTCTTTGCGCAGGCGCTCTTCGGCAGCGCGCAGGCGCTTGAGCAATCGTGCGTTGGCCACGGCCAGCGAGGCGTTGTTGCCCAGCACGGCCATGAGCTCCAGGTCCTGCGTGGAGAACATGCCGGGCGTCTCGCGGTTGTCGACCTGGAGCACGCCCAGGATCTCGTCGCCCTTCCATAGCGGAACGCCCAAGGTGGAGCGGATGCTCGCCCCCATGAGCGATTCTGTGGAGCCCACGTCGGTGACGGCGTCGGCGGCCAGTACCGCGGCGCGCTCGGCCAGCACCTTGCGGAAGATGCTTCGGGTGACGGGCACCGGCGTCAGCGAAGGGCCGTCTTGCCCCCGCACCCGCGTCAGCACCGGCACATAGCCGCTGGCCGCCACGGAGCTTGCATCCTCGTCGTCGTCACGGATGACGACGGTCACGTGGGTGGCTTGCGGCAAGAGCTCGAGGCTGGCATCGGCCACGGCCACCAGCACCAGGTTCAAATCCAGGGCCGCGCCGATCTTCTTTTGGGCGTCGTACAGCGCCCGCACGCGGTTGTCGTCGCGCTCGACGATGGTGGCGCCGGAGTCGAGCTCGGCGATGCGGCGCATGGCCACCACCCGGGCTTCGGGGCCGTCGGACTTGATGCGCACCTGCAGCCGGGTGACCCGGTCTTGGGATCCGAACTCGATGAGGTCCCCGGTCTCGAGTTCGCGTTCGCGCTCCGGGTCTGTGAGCACGAGGCGTGTCTCGCCGCGGAGCACGGCGCTGCCATTGGTGGACCCCATGTCCACCAACGTCCAGCGGTCTCCGCGCAGCACGAGCCGCGCGTGTTCACTGGAGACATGGCCGTCGGCGAGGACGAGATCATTGCCCTCGCCGCGGCCGATGCGCACGACGTCTTTGCTCCACTCGCTCTTCTTGGTGATCGAAGAGCCCTGGAGGACCTCGATTTCGATCATGGATTGGCGCGGGAGCGCAGCTTGAGAGCGGTCTTCACCAACGCGTCGTCGGTGGAGATCACGTCCTTGTTGCCGCTGGCGGTGTCGGCTTCGACGATCTTCTCGAGCACCTGCGCCGCCTCGGCGCTGCCTTGCGGGTACAGGTGATCGATGGCTTCGACCAAGGACAAGCGCACCATGCCGTCTTTGATCTTCTCGACCTTGCCGAGGAGGTCTTTGCCGGTCTGGGGGTTGCCGTAGATGGCGGCCATGAAGCACGCCTTGACGTGGCCCAGCTTGGCCGAGAGCGGCGCCGACGGCACCGGCTCGTCGAGCTTCTTGACGTAACACGCCGCGTCTTTGTCGCACTTCTCGACGACGGCAGTGGCCGCCTTCAGCGTTTGGCCGAACTTCTCTTTTTCTTCTTTGGCCAGCGGCGCCTTGTCGAGGGCAACGGCCACGGCGGCCACGCGATCTTTGCCCATGATCTTGATGGCTGCGGGGATGGCGGAGAGCGGGAACTGCGCGCCCATCTCGCCTTTGGCGCCGGCGGACTCTTTGAGCAGCCACTCGACCATGTTGGGGTCGTAGAACAGGGTCGACGAGCTTGCGAACACGCTGCGCGCGTTGCCGTAGCCGTTGATGGTGGCCTCCGGGGAGACCTTGGCGTAGGCCGCCATGAACGCGTCTTGGGTCTTCTTGTCGGCCGGGAAGTGCACCAGGTTCATGGTCATCAGGGTGCGGGTGCTGTCGTTGTCGGCGGCGGCAATGGCTTCGATGACGGCATCGCGCGACGTGGGCCGCGAGATGTACGAGAGCGTTTCGGTGACCTGCGGAAGGTGGCCCTTCTCGGGGTACGTCGCGGCCAGCTTGGCCAGGTCCGGATCTGTGCCCTTGAGCACGGCGATCAGCACCGGCTCGGCCTCTTTGGGCATCCGCATCAGCGCGGTGCGCGCCGTGGCGCCAAGATCACGCTTGTTGGGCGTCAACATGACGGTGACGAGCGGCTTGGCCGCCGCGGCGTACTTGAGCTCGCCAAGGATCTGAATGGACGTGCGCTGCCAGAACTGGATCTTGTCGAGGCTCTCGTCGCGGTCTTGGGGATTGCCAACGGCCTGCGCGAGCTTCTCGACAGCCTTGGGCGCGTACGAGGCGTGCTTCACGGCGAGCACCGCGTCGTGCAAGTCGGTCACGAGGTTGATGCTCTTGCTCTTGGACGCCTGGAACTTGGAGAAGCAGTCCCACAGCGCGTCGATGAAGGCTTGATCCGTGAGCTTGTTGGCCTTGGCCAAACGCATGGCGACCTGCGCCGAGAACTTCACGTCTTCGTCGTTTTTGCCGGGCTCGTAGTCTTTGAGCGCCTTGGCGAAGGCCGGCGTGGCGCGCGGGTCTGCGGTGTCGGCCAAGAACTTGATGAGCTCTTTGCGCGTGCGCTCGTCGAGCACCGTGCTCGTGTACTGCTTGGTGAGCGGCTCGACGATGGTGTCGAGCAGACCTTTGACCTCGGCGGACTCGCGGTCCTTGTTGGCCTTGGTCATGGTGTCGTCGAAGAAGTTGTTGAGGCGCTTGATGGCCGGCGTGCGCTGCGCGGGGTCGTCGAGCCGCTTGACCCAGGTCTTGGGGTCGTTTTCGTCGGCGCAGCCCACGAGCTGGGTGCCGAGCACTCCAAAACAGAGGGCAGCGGCAACGGTCACGGATCGAATTCGCAGCGAGCGGGTCTTCATGGTTCCTCCCGAAAGTCTTTTGCCGCGCCCAGCAGCGCGTGATCTCTGGCCTTTTGCAGCCTTTGGGTCGCCAAACTAGTCGGCCCGGCCCCGGGGTGTCAACGCGCGTTTACAGGGCGCAGATCGAGCCGAACTTCGGGTCTCCCAGTGCCTCTTGGTTTGCGGGAGCACCCCGCGCGTGCTTGCCGTTTGCTCGCACATAGGCCTCTATGTGGTCGCTTTCGCCCGATGGATCGGTGCGCATCCTTGTTGCCTCGGCGAGGCCCGAGGTTTCGCGGGCGCGAGGCCCACCACCCGGGCTTTTGAGCTGGGTACGGCCTTTGCTCAAGGCTGCCTTGGACTCTCGCGCTCATGTTCCTGCTCCCCTCGCTCCGGCTGCTCCGCCGCACGCGCGGCGCCTCCCTCGTCGAGTACGCGGTGCTCGTCTGCGTGGTCGCGCTGGCGGGGATCCTCGCGTTTCGCGCCTTCAGCTCTGGCGTCGACGAGGGCAACCAGGGACTTGGGCGCAAGGTCGCCATGCTGGAGCAGGGCAAGGGGGCCTCGGCTCCCGGCGTGGCCATCGCGGCACCAAAGCCCAACGCCGGCGACCCCGTGGTGCCGGTCACCGGCCCGAAGTGCGATCAGAGCGGCACATGCAGCGGTGTCTCCGCGCCTCCCGCGGCGCTGGCTGCGGCGCCTGGCGTCGGCGTTGCGCCGCCGGCGGGCGCCCCACCGGCCTCCAAGCTCTCGCCCATCGCTGCAGCGGCAGCGACCACGGGGCAACCTGCGGCGCAGGCCCAAGAGCCGGCCAAAGAGCAGGGGTGGGGCGAGTGGGCTTGGGGGGGCGTCAAGAGCGCCGGGAGCGCCACCTGGAGCTTCGGCAAAGGCGTCGTCGTCGACGGTGTCGGCGGGACGGTCGTTGGACTCTACACGGTTGTCCGTCACCCCATTCAGACCGCCGAGGGCATTGGCACGGCGGTCATGAACCCCGTCGACACGTACACGGCGGTCAAGGCCAACATCGCCCAGGCCTGGGACGAAGACCCTGCGCGGGTCATCGGCGGCGGCGTGTTTCAGATCGTCACGTTGCCCCTGGCGCCGGCCAAGGCCGGCACGGCGGTTCGGGCCATCGATGCCGCAGCGGATGCCGGTAAGCTGGCCAAGGGGCTCGACGCAGCGGCTGATGCGGCGCGCCTGGCCAAGGCCGCCGAGGCCGCCAAGGCCGCCGAAGTTGCAGAGGCTGCTGCGCGTGCGGGCAAGGCCAAACAACTGCTCGAAGCCGCCGAGGCCGCCGAGGCTGCGCGCCTTGCCAAGGCCGCCGAAGCCGCAAAGGCGGCGGAGAACCTGGAGGGCGCCGCCGTGGCCGCTGGCAAGAGCGGCCGGGTCTTCAGCAAGGCCGATGCGGCGCGGTTGCTCGACGCCTCCGAGGGACGCAAGTTCGGCAACAACACCGGTCACGCGCGAACGCATGTTCCGGGGGAGGGGGTGGACCCGAAGGCGTTGTCCACGTCGAGGCCGGGCAAGACCACGAGCGTCTTCCAGACCGGGCGACACGGCGAACAGATCCTGCGGGACGTGGTGAACGCCAATGCCGACGCCATCGCCAAGCTCAAGCCTGGCGAAGTGCTCAAGGGCACGGCCAAGCTGCCGGAGTCCGTTCCCGTGTGGCATTCCACGCCCAATGCGCCCAACCCAAACATCCGTTGGGTCAACGAAGTGACCTGGAGCATCGGAAAAAACGCCGATGGCTCGCTACACGTGCTGCATTTCTCGCCGCGTGTGCCGTAGCGTATCAAACGGTTCTTCTCCGTGAGCGCGCGTCTGACCCTCTCCGCCCTGTCTGCTGCGGTGGCTCGCCTTGATGTTCAAGGCAACCACGGCTGGCAGCTCATCTCGTCGGCGGTCCCGGGCAACCAGGCGGCGCCGCGGGTGTACGCGCTCGGTGCCTTTGGTGAGCCCCGCGTTCGGCTCACGGCGCCGTGGTCCCCCACGGACGACGACTGGACGCTGGAGACCCTGCGGGCCAAGGGCGTCTCTGGCGCCGTCCCCGAAGAGGCCGAGCTCGCGTACCTGGCCTTTGCCGAGGGCACCGCGGCCGAGAACTCCGCGCATGTGCTCGGCGCGCTGCCCGATGGCGAGTACCGCGTGGTTCGTGTGCGGCCACCGAGCAGCCGTTCGCGCCAGGTCACCTTGGGCAACCAGCGCATGGACGCGCGTCCGAACGCCCTCGAACTGCTCGATACCAAAGACGCCTATGCGTGCGCCTGGGGCCGCGGCAGCGAGGCGCCGCCCTCGGGGCGCACGCCGCTCGTGGGGCTCGGCATGGCGCACTTCGACGGCAGCACGAACCGACCTGGCCTCCTGGCCTTCGAACTCGGAGACCCGGGCACCGTTCGCACCATGAACGCGGCGTCGCAAGATCTGGTGGTCGTGGTCCCGGTGCGCGGCCCGTTGGTCATCGACGTGCTCGATGGGTTTGGTGCCGGCCCCGTGGCCGAAGCGTGGGCCACCACGCACGCCGAGTCGATGGTTCGCTGCCTGTCAGGAGCGTGACTCGGTGAGTTTGCTTGGGCGTTGTGAGCGAAGGGGCCCCGCCTCGGCGGTGATGGATTGCTCGAGCTCCGCACGCAAGCCGAGGGCAAAGGCCACCTCGGCCACCACGAACAGCGGGCCCACCAAGAGCCCCACCAAGTCGTCCACGAAGGCAGGCTTTTTGCCCTCGAAGTAGTGACCGATGAACTGAATGACCCAACCCACGAAGAAGAGCCCCAAGGAGCCGCCCAACCACGTGCCCAGGCTCTGGGCCCCAAACCAGTGGCCCGCGCCAAGGCTTCCGGCGAGCAACAGCGCCATGACGGCGCCGAAGCGACGGTCGAGCAGAACGTAGAACAAGATGGCGCCCAAGGTGACGGCCACCGCCGGTGAGAGCGTGACGCTGCCGGCGGCGATTTGCGGCCGCGACAGCAGCGCCGTGACGCCCACCACGATCATGGGAATGCCCACGAAGTGCGTGGCGATGTTGCGGCGATCGCGGTGGTACCGCGCGTAAGTGGTGAGGTACGACTCCAGGGACTTCATGATGGCGTGCCTAGAGCATGACCGATCTTCGCGCCAAACACTGTCGGGAACGCGACACATGGCGCATACTTTGGCAAAACAAGGCGTGCGGGTAGGGGAGAAGCGCGAGCGTGCCCGAAAAGAAGAAAACCCCCAACGATTACCGCGAGCTACTGCGCAGCGGGCGCTGGTTCCAGGGGCTCACCGAGGCCGAACAGGCGGGGCTCTTGGGCATCGCGCAGATCGTGCAAGTGCCGGCCCGAGGTCGCTTGTTTGCCCGGGGCGATGCGCCATCGGGCCTCTACGCCATGTTGTCCGGGACCATTCGCATCACCGCCAGCACCGATTCCGGGCGCGAGGCGCTGCTTACCTTGGCCGAGCCGCCCGGCTGGTTCGGCGAAATCGCCGTCTTCGACGACGGACCGCGCACGCACGACGCCATTGCCGACGAAGACTCCGTCGTGCTGCACGTGCCCCAGGCGCCGCTGCTCGACTTGCTGGGGCGCATGCCGTCGCTCTGGCGCGCCCTTGGGCTACTCATGTCCACCAAGCTGCGCCTCACCTTCGCCGCCATGGAAGACTTGCTGCAGACCCCCATCACCGTGCGGGTGGCCCGGCGCTTGGTGCTCATGGCCAAAGGTTACGGCGAACTCGCCGGCCATAGCCTGCGCGTGCTCGATGTGCGGCAAGAGCAGCTTGCCACCATGTTGGGCACGTCGCGGCAAACGGCGAATCAATCGCTCAAAGAGCTCGAGGCCAAAGGCTGGATCCAGGTGTCCTACGGGCAGATCCAGATCCATGACTTCGATGCGCTGCGAGCCTATGCAGGCATCGACGCACCACACGGCCAGCTATAGCTAGTTAGCCGATGATCATGGCTTCGCTGAGCAGCTTGCCCTGCTTGAAGCGCCGGAGGTTCCAGCGGTCGAACAGCGGCGTGCTGGTGCCCAGGTGCACATGTTCGGCCATGGCCTTGCCCATGATGGGGGCCATCATGAAGCCGTGGCCCATGAAGCCCGAGGCTTGGTAGAAATGTTCGATCTCGTCGACGGCGCCCACCACGGGGTTGGCGTCTGGGGTCAGGTCGTAGCAGCCGGCCCACTGCCGCAAGATCTTCACCTCGCCCAGCACGGGGCACGCTCGTGTGAGGGCTTTGGCATAACGGCCCAAGAAGGCGAAGGAGCTGTCTTGGTTGATGCCTGCGGGCACGTGTTCTTGGCCGATGCCGCCGACGATTTCTCCGCGCGTGGACTGGCTGAAGTACAGGCCGTCGGTGAGGTCGGCCACCAAGGGCCGCAGCCACGGCTTGAGCGGCTCGCTCGAGCAGATCTCGTGGCGGTGGGGTTTATTGGGCAGCTCCACGCCTACGAGCTTGGCGATCTCCGGGGACCACGCGCCCGCCGCGTTGATGACCTTCCGCGTGCGCAAGATGCCGGTCACCCCCCGGGGCCCCGCGGCCCGGACACGCACGCCGGTGAGCGTGCTGCCCCGGGTGTCCAGGCCCACGACGTCGGTGAACGGCATGATGGACGCGCCCAACTTTTTGGCGCCCTGCGCAAAGCCCCACACGAACGGCCACGGAAACACGACGGCGTCTTTGGGGTTGTAACTTGCGGCCACCACACCGTTGGTGTCGAGCTCTGGCACCACTTCTTGGGCCTCGGCCGGCGTCAGCATGCGGGTGCCAAGGCCGCAGGCGTTCTGCACCTTCACGCTCTCTTCGAGGGACCGGCGCTTGTCTTCGGAGCGCACCAAGAATAGGTAGCCGCCTTCGCGGAACCACACGTTGATGCGCATCTCGCTGGCGAAGTCGCGGCACATGCGCAGGCTCTCTTGCATCAGCCGCACGTTGGTCTCGCTGGACCATTGCGCGCGAATGCCGCCGCCATTGCGACCGCTGGCGCCGCCGCATAGGTAACCACGGTCCACCACGGCAACGCGGGTCTGCCCCAGGCGCCCCAGCTGGTAGGCAATGGACAAGCCCATGATGCCGGCGCCGATGATGACCACGTCGAAGGTCTCGTCGATGGAGCTGCCGCTGGGCGCGGCCTGTTGCGGCGTGGCTTGCGTGCTCACCGGACGTTCGCTCCGAGCGCCCGCACCGCTGCCCGCGAAAGGCCCTCGTTGCCGGCGATGAGCCCATGGTGGTTCGCGATGTCGCGGCTCGCGTAGTCGATGGGGTGCCCTTTGGCGGTGAGCATGACTCCGGCGGCGGCCCACACGATGGCCTCCGGGGCGCAGCTATCCCAACGCATGCCTCCGTGCGCTGGGTGCACATAGAGATCTGCCTCGCCGGTGGCCACGCGCAGCGCCTTGACCCCCACGCTGCCGCAGGGCACCAGCTCTTTGCAGCCAAGGGCCCGCAAGGCGCGGTCGACTTCTTCGGTGCGGTGGGATTTGGACACCACACACCGCGCCTGGTCGAGGGCGGTGTGCCCGGTGACGTGAATGGGCACCCGTGTGCCGTCGCCAAGGATCTCCCAGGCGCCCATGCCCACAACGCCGACGAAGGCGCGAGAGGTAGCGGGGCACACGATGGCGCCGACACTGGCGCTGCCACCTTCGGCGAGGCCGATCATCACGCAGAACTCGTTGCTCTGGGCCACGAAGTCGCGAGTGCCGTCGATGGGGTCGACGAACCAGGCCGCGGGGGCCTCGTGGAATCCGGCAAAGTCTGCCGCGTCGCTCTCTTCGGCCACCACGGGCACGCCGGGGTACGCCGCGCGAAGGGCGCCCACGATGAGTGCGTTGGCCTCTTTGTCTGCGGCGGTGACCGGGTCGTCACCGATCTTGTACTGCACATCGCTCGGGCCCTTCTGAAAGTGCCGTCGCACGAGCACGGCGGCTTCTTGGGCGATCTCGAGGGCTGTGTCTGCGGCGCGCTCGCGGTCGAAGCTCATGTCGGGATCCCCACGCGTTCGAGGGCCCGGGGCAGCTCGGCCAAGTCGCCGTCGGGCAGGTACCGAGGGCCCCCGCCGGTCTCTCGTACCAATTGCTCGAGCTGCTCGACGCTCTTGGGCCCGAGCACCAACGAGGAGACCATATGGTTGGCGAGCACGAAGCGCGTGGCCGCCGCGCGCATGGTGTGCACGTCGCCGTGCACCAGGAACCGGACGGCATTCAGGTGGTCGATGCGCGTCTCGAGTTCGAGGCGCGTCCACCGGTTTCGTCGGGTGTCGCCTTCGGGGAACTCCTTGTCTTTGGGCCACAAGCCGGCGAGCAGGCCATAGGCCAAAGGAGAATGCGCCAGCAACCCCGCACGGGTGACCATCAGGTCCCCGGCCACGCGATGCACGTAGCGCCCGTGCATCAGGTTGTAGGTCATGGACAGGACCTCGGCCCCGGCGTCCAGCGCCATCTTGGCCACGATGTCGTCGCCCGCGGAGACACCCCAGTGTTGGATGAGCCCCTCGTCCTTGAAGTCTTGCAGGGCCTGCACGCACTCGCCGATGGCCAGGGCATCGGGGCTCGGGTTGTGGAGCAGGTAGACCGGCACGGCATCGCGTTCGAGGCGCTTGCAGGATGCAAGAATGCGGTCGCGGAGGAACGAGCGGTCGAAGCGCTTGCGCGGCGGGTCGGTGCTGCGGTCGAGGCCGCCCCGGGTCACGACCACGGCGCTGTGGCCCTTGAGCACCTTGCCCAGGAGCGCCTCCATCTGGCCGGCTCCGTAGGCGTCGGACGTCTCGAAGAGGGTGATGCCCACGTCGAGGGCGCGACGGATGACGGCCTCTTGCACCGCGGGCTCGACGGCGCCGTAGGCATCGCCAGACAACCCGAAGGTGCCCAAAGATATCTCGGATACGAAAAGCCCTGTCTTTCCGAGTGGTCGCAGTCGCACGACGATGGGTGTACCACAGGGGCCGGGCGTCGGGATCGCCCGCAGATCGCCCCGCTTCGCTTGGGTCTTCGGGCCGAATTTTGCCCGAAATCGCTTGACTGCCGGCGCCTTAAGGACGAGACCCACGTTGTCCTTTGGGGCGGAACCATGTGGTGCCGGCCCGTTTTGGGAAGCCCGCCATGCGGAGCTCCCGTCACGTTGGCAACGGCCACGCTCTCTGGGAGGAGAATTCAAACAATGCGTACGACCTACTTTGCAATCCTGGCTGCGTCCCTTTCGGTCTTTGCTTGCGGCGAGGAAGCCCCGCCCCCGAAGACCCCGGAGACCACTGCCGTCTCCGCCACCCCCGCGCCCGTCGCGCCCCCGCCGGTCGTCGAGACGGCGCCCCCGCCCGCGCCCAAGCCCACGCTGGCCGAGCTCATCCAGAAGAACTCGGGCCTGTTCATGGAAGGCATGATGGCCCGCGACGCCAAGAAGGTCGCTTCGACCTACACCGAGAACGCCGTGATCAAGGTCGCGGGCATGCCCGACATGGCCGGCCGCGAGGCGCTCACCGCCATGTGGACCAAGCAGTTCGAAGCCATCACCGACACCAAGGGCGGCGCGTCCCGCGTGTTCCTCAAGGGCGACGTGATGATCTCCGAGTGGCACATGACCGGCAAGCACACCGGCGAGTTCTACGGCGTCAAGGCCACCAACAAAGAGGTGGGCTACTCCGGCGTGTCCGTGACCTGGTTCAACGAAGAAGGTCAGCGCAAGGAAGAGCACATGTACTTCGACATGCCGACGGTCATGGCGCAGATCGGCGCCCCCGGCAGCCCCAAGAAGTTCCGCGCGCCGCCGACGATCCCCTCCAAGCCCGAGATGTTCGCCTCTACCGGCGCCGAGGGCGAGACCAAGAACGTCGACATGATCAAGGCCACCTATGCCGCGGTCGAGAAGAAGTCCATCAACGACTTCACCGCCAACATGGTCGACAGCTTCGAGTGGAACGACCTCAGCATGCCCGCCCCCACCAAAGGCAAGGCCGAGGGCAAGAAGATGATGGAAGGCTTCATGAAGGCTTTCCCCGACGCGAAGCTCGAGGGCAAGAACGTTTGGGGCTTCGGTAACTTCATCGTCGCCGAGGCTGTCATGACCGGCACGCAGAAGGGCGATCTGCCGGGCATCAAGGCCACCAAGAAGCCCGTCACGCTGCACTCCGTCGACATCTTCGAGGTCAAGGACGGCAAGCTCGTGAGCGGCGTCAGCTACGCCAACGGTCTTCAGATGGCCATGCAGCTTGGTCTCGTGAAGGACCCGGCGGCCAAGCCCGCTGCGGCGCCGGCCAAGCCCGCTGCGGCGCCCGCCAAGCCCGCTGCCGCGCCGGCCAAGCCCGCCGCGACCCCCGCCAAGAAGTAACGCGGTAACTCGCGTCACGTGCCCGAAGGGCGTGCCTCGCAAAACGAGGCGCGCCCTTTTTGCTGTGTGGGCTACGGCTCGAACACCCGCAGCGTGGGGTAGTCTCCGGCGTTCTCTTTCCAGGTGTTGGTGAAGTCCCAGCTGCTGAAGGGGGCCTTGGCGCTGACTGCGCCCTTGAAGTAGGCAGCGCCGCCATTTTGGTAGGTGCCGCAGGTGCCGTTGGCCGGGCCACCCGAGAAGAACGAGTTGGTGATGCTGCCGTAGACGCCGTAGCAGAGCCCTTGCGCAGCGTTGCCCGTGGCGAACGAGTCTTGCAGTGTGCCCCAGCTATAGGTGATGAGGCCGCCGTGTCTCGAAGCGCTGCTCATGTTCACGTTGCCCGTGGCATAGCAGCGCCGCACGATGGTCGTGCCACCCGCATCCACCACGCCGATCAGCCCCCCGGTGTAGTCCGTGGCTCCGGTGACCGCCGCGCTCGAGTAGCTGTCTTCGACGAGGATCTGCTGACCCCCAGAGTTTGCGTAGCCCGCCAAGCCGCCGGTCATGTTGCCGCTCGTGTTGACAACCTTGCCGGTCGTGAATGTGCGCGCAACGGTCGATCGCGTGAGCTGGCCCGCGAGGATGCCCACCCTCTGCCCGTTGCCTTGGACATCGGCATTGATGATTGCCAAGTCCGAGATGCGCGCCCCTACGCTCTCGGCAATCATTCCCACCTGTGTACCTGACGCGCGAATGTAGAGTCCCGTGATCGACCGCCCTTGCCCGAGCAAGCAGCCCTGGAAGCTTTGCAGCGGCAAAAAACCCGCGCCGTTGTTCCAACCCGAGGTGGCCGCACAATCAATGTTGTTGCCGAGCAGGTACGTGGCCGTTGCGTTGCTGGGAATGGCCTGCAGCTGGGCGCACGTGGTGATGGTGTTGATGGTGTTGCTGCAACCCACCGGCAAGCCGCAGACTCCTGCGGAACAGCTGCCGATGACACAGTCCTCGCCGGTCTTGCATGTCTTGCCCGTTGCGCACTTGGGGCAGCCGGAGCCGCCACCGCAGTCTACGTCGGTCTCGAAGCCGTTCTTGACGCTGTCTTGGCATTTGGCCGCCTCGCACACGCCACCTGTGCACACCAAGCTCGCGCAGTCGGTCCCGACACCGCACTTCTTGCCCGGCGCGCACTTGGGACATCCCGAGGTGCCGCCGCAGTCGACATCGGTCTCCTTCTGATTCTGAAAGCCGTCGCTGCAGGTGGACTGGCAGTAGCCAGCGTTGCAGATGCCGCTCGCGCAGTCCGCCTCCACCTTGCATGCACGGTCGCCTTGGCACTTGGGGCAAACGCCGCCGCCGCAGTTGAGATCCGTCTCGCTGCCGTTCTTGACGTTGTCGGTGCAGCTGGCAGGGACGCACTTGTTCCCGAGGCAAGCGCCACTTGCGCAGTCCGGCGGCGTGACACACGCTTTGCCGTCGGCGCACCGCGGACAAGCGCCGCCGCAGTCTGCGTCCACCTCGCTGCCATTCTTGATTCCGTCGCTGCAGCTCGGGGCTGCGCAGGCGCCGTTGGTGCACACGGCGCTCGCGCAATCCTTGGCGTCGGCACAAGACCTGCCCGCTGCACATGGGCTGCACGGGCCACCACAATCGATGTCCGCCTCTCCTTGATCTTTGCTTCCGTTGTTGCACGAAGCGGCCACGCAGATCCCGCTCAGGCAACCGCCGCTCGCGCAGTCTTTGGCCACGCTGCAGGCTTTGCCCGGTGCGCAAGCACCGCATGCTCCACCGCAGTCCACGTCCGTTTCGGTTCCATCCCGCAATCCGTTGGCGCAAGCCGCAGGATCTCCGCTACCCGACGAGCTTCCCGACGCGGAGGCCTCTGGTGCCGGGGCATTCGACGATGTGCTGCCTCCGCAGTGCGCCAGGGAGATCGCGATGCCAAGCGAAGCAACGATGCTGGTCAAAGGGGTTCGGAGCGAGCTCATCCCCTCATGGTACGTGCATGTTGCCCAAGTTCTAGCGCAGCCTTTGGCGCGCCCGGTATGCATCCGCCGGTGTAAGCGGTGCGCATACCTGCGGGAACATGGCCAGCGTCAGTCGAACCAATAGTGGAACGTGGTGACCGGCTGCGACGCGGAGAGCTCCACTTGCACGCGCTCGGCGCGGCCATTTGCAGGGATCTCGAAGCTGCGCTCCACCCACATGTCCTGCGGCACATCGAAGGTGCCGCAGTCTTGGCCGTTGGCACGCACGGTGACGGTGGCCGTGGCGCTATCGGCCTTGAGGCGCACGAGGCCGCGCCGGGGGCCACCGTTTCCGGCGCGCACCACAAACGCTTCGTGCGTTCGGTTGGTCCGCCCACCGTCCACCACCGGCTTGCCGCCGGGAGACTCGCCTTTGAAGGCGCTCTGCTCGTTTTCTCGTGCGTCCAGCCATTGGTAGGCGTGGGCCTCTTCGCTCTCGAGATCTGCCACATCGAGTACGTCCACGAACGGACCTTCGCGGCTCCATGGGGCTTCGCCGGAGCCGAGATCATCGTAACGCGCCTTGTAGACGGTCATGATCTGGCCGCCCAGGATCGTGGAGTCGGTGACGATGGCCTGGTGCAACATGTCGCCCAGCACCGGCGCACACGACAGCCACTCGGGGTACACGATGAAGTGCGTGGGGAGCGTGTTTGGGGCGGTCTGCTTCAGTCGCTCGTAGTGTTCCAGCCGCGACGCCGTGCCAGCTACCCAGTATTTGGCCTCGCTTGCGGTGGTCAGCCCCACCACGTCAAAGGTCTTTCGGCCGCTGAAGTAGGCGATGGCGCCGGTGTCGTTGACCCCGATGCGCGCATCTTCGGGCAGGTTCTCGCGCGCCCAACGCCCAAGTGTCGCCTGCTGCCGTGCGATGCCGCTTGCGGACTGTGCCACGTCTTCGACGATGCCCTCGAACTTGGCACCAAGGGTGCCGGCGGCAAGGCCCCCGAACAGCAACGTGAGGCCCCGGGCCCGCGGCGACAGCGACGCGAGCAGCTGGGCCAGCAGATCACACAGGCAGGCAAGGCCAATGAGAAGCCCCGGGGCGAAGGGCCACAGGTAGCGCAGGCGGTTCCAGAGGAACGTGTAATACGTGCATGGCACAAGTATCATCAGCGCGATGAGCGCCACACCGGCTGCGCGTACGTAGCGTTTGCGCCCGGCGCCGGCGGCCAATATGCCGGCGAAGGCCCCCACGCAGACCGCGAGGGACCCTTTGGGCAAGAACTCCGCGGACCACACCTCTCCGTTGAGCAGGGTCCGGAACAGCAACACGAGGTTCGCTTTGGTGGCCGGAAAGAACGCGTAGTAGGGGTTCTCGGACAGCAGCTTCACCTTGGCGGTGCTGGCTTGGGAGGCGCCGGTCATGAGGCGCAAGATGAGCGGGGTGAGCCCCGCCGCGGCCAAGGCCACAAGGCCGACGCTGCGGGACTTGAGCTCCGCCTTCTGGGGGAACGCGAACAGCACGCCGGCCACAAAAACGGCGATGAGTGCGCCCTCGGGGCGAAGCAGCGCGGCGGCAAAGGTAAACGCGAGCAGAAAGCGCAGGGACTTGGTGCTGCGGGCGTTGGGGGGCGCCTCGGACCACTCGGCGGCGTGACGAACGGCTGCCAGCATGGCGTAGGCAAAGGGCAGCACCTCCATGCCGCTGGCGGCAAACCACTGCAGGCCGCCAAAGGTGAGCACCAAAACGGCGGCAACGACCCCCGCGGCCCGCGATGCGAGGCCCTTGGTCACCGCGTACGCTTCGTAGGCAAGCCCGGCATAGGCGGCATACGACAGGATCCACGCTGCCCACATGATGGCGTCGCCGCGAAAGCCCACGGCGTAGAACACGGCGAGCGCCAAGGGCCAGAGCATGCTCGTGCCGCCACTAGAGGGCGGCATGCCGGCCTGAAAGCGGAAGGGGTGTCCCTCGGCGATGGCCCGGGCGTACTGGAAGTGAATGTACGAGTCATCGAGCGTGGCGCCGGCGTGGCCCACGCGCTCGAGTACGGCGCGGATCGTGACCTGCGCTACATAGGCCGCGCCGAGGCCCGACAGGACCCAGGGCCAATGCCGCCGGTGACGCAAAAGGAAGGGGAGCACAGCCACGGAAACGACTCCGGCGCCCTCCCTATCACGTCGGCGCAGGCACGTCGGCGCAGGCGCGTGGTCGAAGGGCAGGGGCGGTCGAAAAAGACGCCATCCGGACCTCGGGCCTAGGGATCCAGGCCAGCGTCCAAGCCCTCAAAAACACAAAGACTTGGAGGCTCGTTGCGCGGAGTCGGGAAGAACGCTGCACCAAATCGCGTAGCAACCCTTGCGTGGCCGTCATGTGATGCTACGTATCGGCACACAC
>JBIKNA010000277.1:0-9471 GCA_044358965.1 Polyangiaceae bacterium | reverse complement strand
GGCAACACCCGGAGCAGCGTGCCCGGGATCTGCGCCAGCGCCAAGGCGTGCCCTGTGGCAGGCAAGTCCAAGATCACCGTGTCGTAGCGAAAGGAGCCATCGCGGTTGGTCTCGCGCAACAGCTCGAGAATACGGTACAGCGTGCCCATCTCGGGGAACGCGGGGGCCGTGCCCAAGAAGCGCCGAATGGCGTTGTTCTTGATGGCCGCGTCCGCCAGCATGCGAACCTTGAGCACGTCGCGGAGGAACGTTTGGTGCCCCCGGGACGGGTGCACCATGCCGACGTAGACGCCGGGCTGCACCATGACTGGATCTGCCGGCGCGACTTGGGCGCCCAGCGCTTGGGCCAATGGCGAAGACGCATCGGCCTCGGCGGCCACTTCGCCGCACAAGACAGTCTTGCCGCGCTTGGCGAGGTTCAGGGCCATGGCCGCGGTCACTTGCGTCTTGCCCACGCCCCCCTTTCCCGTCACCAGCAGCAGGCGCTTCTGGGAAAGGGCGGACAGCGTCCGCTGGGTCATCTCATCCATCTGTACCCACAGTCATACCTGGTTGGGGCCGCCCGGTGCGGTCAAAATCGCGTTCAAAAGACTCCGCTGGCCATGAGGCCCAAAGTTCCCCCAAGCGGCCCGAGGGCCACGCGCTTGGCCGAGGATGGCGCGCTCAGCAGAAGAACCACGCCCCCGGCCAAGAGGGCCGCACCCGACACCGACGAGGCGATGGCCACCGTGCGCCAGGTGTTGCCACTGCTGAGCTTGTCTTGGCACGCCGCAGGCAGGTTTGGGGTGTCGGCCCCGGGGCAGGTCGCGTTGTAGTCCGCCACGATGCTCTGGTGCAGAAGCAACGAGCCGCCCCCCACAAGCAAGCCGGCGACGCCAACGCCACCGACGAAGTACGCCGCCGTGCGAAGGCTGCTGCCTCCCTCGGGCTCTGCCGAGGGCGCGGAGGTTTTGGGCTCTGCCGTCGCTGCGGGGGCGGCCTTGGCCTTAGGGTCTTGTCTTTGTTTCGCCAAGTCCACGGTCTCGCGAACAAGCGACTGCGCACGCACCTCGGTTTCGCGTGATGAGCCCACGTACCCCTCGGCACGCAGCTCGACGAGGTGCCGCCCGATGGAGACCCGGAGAGGGTGTGGCAACGGCAACGCGCCAGCCAAGACACCGTCGACGAATACCTGGGCGCCGTTTGGTGTTCCGCGGACGTCGAGGTCGCCGACGTGCTCTCGGATGACGCTGAGGGCGGTGACCAGGGTTCGGCGGTGCCTATCGATCCAAGGGTCGTGACTCTCGAGGGCCTCGGACAGGTGGCTTTCGGCCCGAACCCACGCCCCGAGAGCCTGTTCCGCCAAGCCAATCTGCCCGAGCGTCCGGGGGCTCGGGTCGAGCGCGTACGCTCGCTCGAAAAGCTTGAGCGCCTCTTCGTCGTGCCCTTGTTCGCGTTGCTCGATGCCTTGGGTGACCAAGGCTTCGGCGTTGCTTTGCGCGGCGGCGGGCAGCGAAACCAGAAACACGGCAACCGCAAAGCCCAGCACCTTGCGGCGAAACCATCGCATGCGCGTCATCGTAGAATGGGTGCACCGTTGGGGGAAGAGGTCGGCGGCACGGCAACCTGCGGCTCGCCTGGCGGCGGAGCGCTCGCCGCCGCCGTGGCCCGCGTACCAGGCCGCGTGCGTGCCCCCGGGGCGTTCGGCTTGGGCGCGCTGGCAGACGTCACCGCGACCACGGTGGGCTCGGGACTTGCCGGAGGCAGCGCCCCCATGGATACGACGGGCGGTGGTGGGGGCAACAACTCCCGTGCGCTGTCTTTGGCGGGCGGTTGAGCGACAGATCCATTGGACATGGCCGGCGGGTCCACTTTGCCGCCCAACTTGCCACTGAGCCCGAGCCCCACCACAAGTCCGACGACGGCGAAGGCAGCCCCGGCGGCAATGCCTCCGACGAAGCCACGACGCCGCTCGGTCCGCGCGAGCCCCGGCGCATCCCATGTGGCATGGGTGCTCGCTTTCTCGGCCGCCCCCGAGGCTCCAGACTGCGCCGCTGCCGGAGAAGAAGCATCGCCTGCCGGGCGGGGTGCGCCAAAATCCTGCGATCGCGCCGTGTCCGCAAGGGAGCGCCAGGCCCGTTCACGGCCGCTTCGCTTCTTCTCGGCAAAAGGCTCGAGCGCCATGGCCAACTCGGCGACGGAGCCAAACCGCATGTTGCGCTCTTTTTCGAGGCACCGCATGACCACGGTCACGAGGTCCGGCGGCAGCTCTGGCGATAGCTCCACCAGCGACCGCGGCGGGTCTTGCACCACGCGGAGGCAGAGCTCCGTGACCGTCTCCCCATCGAAGGGCACCTGCCCCGAGAGCAGCTCGAACAGGATGACCCCCAGAGACCACACGTCCGTTCGCACGTCCGTGTTCTTGGAGCTGCGCATCTGTTCCGGCGACATGTACAGCGGCGAGCCGAGTACGGCGCCAGTGTCCGTGATGGAGAGCTCTCCGGCGGCCGCAAGGCCCGTCACCTTCGAGATGCCGAAGTCGAGCACCTTCACAAGAGGCACGCCACTTGGTCTGCGCGTGATGAACAGGTTCTGCGGCTTGAGATCACGGTGGATGATCCCCTGCTGGTGCGCTTCGACAAGAGCGTCGCAGGCCTGGAGCACGTACTCGACGGCCTCTTCGGGCGGCAGCTTGCCCCGGGCTTGCCGCACCTGCGACAGGTCTTTGCCAAGAAGCAGTTCCATGACGATGTACGGCTCGCCGCTGTCGAGCACATCGACGTCGTAGACTTTGGCCACGTGGTCGCTGCGAAGCCGCACCGAAGCACGTGCCTCGCGCACGAAGCGCTCGAGCGCCTCGGCGTCGTCACTCTCGCGCCGTGTATCGATGAACTTGAGGGCCACCTCTTGGCCCAGTGTCATGTGCGTGGCGGCGACCACCACACCCATACCGCCCTTCCCCATCACACGTTCGACGCGGTACTTGCCCGCGACGATGGTGCCGATTTCGACGGGGGAACGTGCGGCCATCTCGCGTACGAGTATACAGCTCGCCTGCGCTAGATACTGCCCATTCCGAAGGCTTGCTCGAAGCTTACGGCGAAGTTGTACGGATCAATGCGACATGGCACCCCGGCCAAGGGGCATGCCTCTTGGGTACGGTTGAGGGGGAAACCAATGTCCGCACGGAAGACCACGCGGTTGAGCCAAGGGATGAGCGTGCGCGCGCCAAACCCCGCAGACTGCTTGGCCCGCAGCATGTCGAAGCCATTCATTGCATCGCCGGCGTCGTAGAACACAACGCCCCCGAGCTGCAGCGACAGCAAGCGCACCGGCGCCGAACGAAATTCGACGTTGTAGAGCAACACGTCTTTGCCGGCGTAGGCGTTGGACAGGTAGCCGCGCAGGCGGTCGTCGCCCCCGAGCAAGCTCTGGCCATTCAGGTAGTTCCGGTAACGATTGAGCGCGCTCGCATCGAGCAGCAGCCGGCCTATGCCCAACTTCGGGGTCACGATGCGAAGCGCCGCCGACACGGACGCGTCGGACAGTCTATCCCCGGTCGCGTTGATCTCGCGCTCGGTGGTGCTCTCCACCGAGCCACGCACCAGGCCGTCGGAAATGGGCAGGGTGTACTGCGCCGCAAGGTACGCACCGAGCACGTCCCGGGCGCTGCCGATGGCCTTGGGCACCGCATAGAGATTGACGTAGGCGTCGTAGCCCAGTCGGTACTCTTCTTGGAGCGCGAAGGTATTGAGGTCCGTGACTGCGAGGAACCTGTTTTCGTAGGTGCGAAGCTGCGCATAGGGCGCGACGCGGTCTTCGGCCACGGGCACATTGCTCACGAAGTCTCGCGCGGCCCGCGGGTCATAGGCCGACAGGTCCGCAAGCACGATGCGGCGCATGGCAGCACTCAGGCCGAAGGAGACATCGGTCTTGTACGTCCAGCCCATGGACCGCGTGGCCGAGGCGCTCGCCGTGTAGGACTTGGATCGGTACTCGAAGGGAATGCCGTCGCGCTCCGTGGTCGTCGTCGAGTCGAAGCGCACGAGCCGCGCGTTGGAGTACCTCCGGGCGACGGCATTGCTGAAGCCGACACTGGCCGCCCAGGCCCATTGCGGCCGCGTCGAGAAGAGCGGCAAGCCCACGGACAAGCTGGCCGCAGACCCTTCGGGGCTACCCGAGCGGCGGTTGAGCACCACCGTGGCCGAGGCCGCCGCGCTGATGCGCGAGTACCCAAAACGCGGGACGCTGTAGCCTGCACCAAACGAATACGACTCGGGCAGATATTGGAACCTTGTCTGCGCCGAGTGGTGCAGGCCAAACAGGTTGGTCTCCTGCGGCGTGATGAGCAGACTCTCGACGCCTCCGCCGGTGGCCTTCAGGTCGTAACTCAGGCGCAGGCTCCACAAGTCTTTCACGGCGTAGAGCACGCGCACCTTGCCTGGCGCCGAGCCACGCATGGGAACGAAGACCACCTGGGCGATCTGGGGCAACCTGCGAATGTTGCGGGCCGTCTCCTGCACCACCTGGGGGGTGTACACGTCACCGTCTTTGAACAGGACCTCCCTCCGGATGGTCATCTCCCTGGACACCACGTGCAGACGGTTCGCCGTCCGTCGAGCGAACTCGACACCGCGCTCGAGGGTCTTTTCGGACACGTGCGTGTGCACGGCCGTGTGCTCTGCCGCGCTGAGCTCGAAGTCGAAACCCGAGGGCCGCGCCAGATCCCGCGACTCGAGCACCTCGAAGCGAACGATCTCGACGGACTCGATCTCTTTGCCCTCGGGTGCCGGCTCGGCTTCGCCCCCCACCTGCGCCAAGGCCATGCGCACGGTCTCTTGCTCGTAGGCAGAGAAGCGCACCTGGTTGGGCGGCGGCGCCTGGGCGCCCGCAACGGCGGAACGCAGCAACATCAGGGCCAAGGGGACAAGCCAAGTACCGCGAAAGGAACGCGCCACGGCTCCGATGCTAAGGGAACTGACCGTTGCCACAGGCGCTCATTTCGATCCGAACGCCGTTTCCGCCGAAACATGCGGCGCCACGCTGAAAGTGCAGCCCGGCGAATGCCGCAAAGGGCGCGTGCCCGTGCAGCACGGCCGGTGGGCACCTGGATCACGGATTGGACACAGCGTGCGCGGACAAGTCTGCGCACACTGTATTCATGAGTTATTTTATGGACTTATCAACACCAATGACTGGCGCGTACGGAGATGTGCGCTAACGTGTTCTTTGCGGGCGAAATTCACCGGGACACGCGCTCACGCGAGGGACCGTCAGATGAGCAAGAAGCTGTTGGGGTTGGGGCTTGTGGCAGTGGGCATGTTCGCGGTGGTGGCCTGCGGCGGAGAGCCGGCCTCGTCCCTCAACGGTGAGGGAGAGGTGGAAGGCAGCGGCGGCGGAACGCTCGTGCCCGGCGCCAAGGACAACGACAAGGACGACGATGAGCCCGTCGTCACGACCACCACCACGCAGAGCGGCAACTCGTCCTCCTCCTCCTCCTCCTCGTCGTCGAGCGGCTCGTCCAGCTCTACCGACGCGGGCAGCAGCTCGACGCCGAACAAAGCGGCGCCGGATTGCGCGCAGGGCTATCCGACCCTCGGGCAACTGCTGACGCATGCCGCCGAGATCCCCAAACTCACCTCATGCAACGAATGTGCGGCGGCTACGCACTGCTGCGCCAAGCTCAACTTGCCCGGAGGCAACAACGCGCAAGACGCGGGCCCCTTGGGCAACGCCGCGGGCCGCTGCGTTCCGAAGAACTGGTAAGGGCTCGCCAGCGCTCATCGCCACGTCGAGCCGTGCAGCACCGCAAAGGGACCACATCACGCGACCAGGTTCGATGCCGGTGAGGAGTTCTCGCCGGCGTTCACCTTTGCCAGGCCGGAAAGCAAAGGTTCCGGCCCCAAGGCAGTGCACAAAAGCACACCGCCCGCATCGAGTTCATCGAGCGGGCGGCAGCCGTTTCAGCCGAAGGGCCTTACGGGCCCTATGCTGTTGTCACTCGGCTTCTTTGGGCTCTGCAGCGGGCGCATCCGGCGTGATCTCGATGCGCATGCCGTAGAAGGAGCGGTAGACGAACACCATCGAGATGACGAAGAAGATGACGCTCAGCGCGAGCGGCACGGTCTTGTCGCCCAGCTTCATCTGCTCGGCCAGCTCGACGGCCAAGAGGCCAAAGAGCGTGGTGAACTTGATGACCGGGTTCAAGGCAACGCTGGAGGTGTCCTTGAATGGATCGCCAACCGTGTCGCCGACGACGCAAGCGTCGTGCAGCGGCGTGCCCTTCTCTTTGAGCTCGACTTCAACAACCTTCTTGGCGTTGTCCCAGGCGCCGCCGGCGTTGGCCATGAAGAGCGCTTGGAAGAGGCCGAAGAGGGCGATGGAGATCAGGTAGCCGATGAAGAAGAACGAGTCGAAGAACGCGAACGCGAGCGTCGAGAAGAAGATGGTCAAGAAGATGTTGAACATGCCCTTCTGCGCGTAAATCGTGCAGATCTCGACGACCTTCTTGGAGTCTTCGATGCTGGCCTTCTCGACGCCTTCGAGCTTGATGTTCTTCTTGATGAACTCGACGGCGCGGTAGGCGCCGGTGGTGACGGCCTGCGTGGAGGCGCCGGTGAACCAGTAGATGACCGAGCCGCCGGCAATCAGGCCGAGCAGGAACGGCGGATAGAGCAGCGACAGCTTGTCGGTGTTCTGCGAGAAGCCGTTGGTCAGGCCCAAGATGATCGAGAAGATCATGGTGGTGGAGCCGACGACGGCCGTTCCGATGAGCACCGGCTTGGCCGTGGCCTTGAAGGTGTTGCCCGCGCCGTCGTTCTCTTCGAGGAAGTGCTTGGCCTTCTCGAACTGGGGCTCGAAGCCGAAGTCCTTCTTGATCTCGGCCTTGATGCCGTCGATGCCCTCGATGCAGGACAGCTCGTAGACGCTCTGGGCGTTGTCAGTGACCGGGCCGTAGGAGTCCACGGCGATGGTGACCGGGCCCATGCCCAAGAAGCCGAAGGCCACGAGGCCGAAGGCGAAGACGGGCGACGGGTCGAAGCCGTTGACCATCATGACCTTGCCCACGCCCATCATGCTGACCCAGTAGGAGATGCCCATCAGGCCCATGAGGATGATGCCCATCCAGTAGGCGCTGAAGTTGCCGGCCGTGAGGCCCGACAGCACGTTGAGCGAGGCGCCACCTTCGCGCGAAGACGTGACGACTTCGCGGACGTGGGCCGACTCCGTGGAGGTGAAGACCTTGATGGCCTCGGGGATGATGGCGCCGGCAGCAGTGCCGCAGGTGATGATGACCGAGAGTTTCCACCAGAGGGTGGTGTCGCCGCCCAGGTTGGGGATGAGCTGGTGCGAGACCGCGAAGGTGAGGATGACGCTGACGATGCTGGTCAGGATGACGAGCTGCGTGAGCGGGTGCTCGAAGTTCATCTTGTCGGCGTTGCCGTACTTGCCCTTCGCGAGCACGTCGTTGATGAAGTACGAAACCGCGCTGGCGATGACCATCACGATGCGCATGACGAAGATCCACACGAGCAGCTGAACCTGCACCGTGGGGTTCTTGACCGCGAGGAGGATGAAGGAGATCAACGCGACGCCGGTGACGCCGTAGGTCTCGAAGCCGTCGGCGGAGGGGCCCACGGAGTCGCCGGCGTTGTCGCCGGTGCAGTCGGCGATAACGCCGGGGTTACGCGCGTCGTCTTCCTTGATCTTGAAGACGATCTTCATGAGGTCGGAGCCGATGTCGGCGATCTTGGTGAAGATACCGCCAGCGATACGGAGGGCCGAAGCGCCCAAGGACTCGCCGATGGCGAAGCCGATGAAGCAGGGGCCGGCGTACTCGCCGGGGACGAAGAGCAGGATGCCCAGCATGAGCAAGAGCTCGATGCTGATGAGCATCATGCCGATGCTCATGCCCGCCTTGAGCGGGATGGCGTAGGTCGGGAAGGGCTTGCCCTTGAGCGACGCGAAGGCAGTGCGGGAGTTGGCGAAGGTGTTGACGCGGATGCCGAACCAGGCGACCACGCAGCTACCGGCGATGCCCACCAGCGAGAAGGCCAGGATGATGAACACCTGCAGGGCCTTGCCCTCGGCGAAGTAGTGCTGGCTGACGCCGAAGTAGTAGAGAATGATGGCGCCGATGAAGAGCTCGAGCAGCAGGATGAACTTCACCTGCGTGACGAGGTACGTCTTGCACGTCTCGTAGATGAGCTCGCTCACCTCGAGCATGGACTTGTGAACCGGCGCGTTCTTGAGCTGCCCGTAGATCACGAAGCCGAAGGCCAAGCCCAGGGCCGACACGACCAAGCCGCCGTAGAGCAGCTGGGCGCCGGATTGGCCGCCAAGGAAGCTCGCCAGGTTGGCATCGGCGAGTTTGGGAACGACCAGGTTGGCTTCGCCGCCGTGGTGCACCGGGGCCGCACCAGCAGGGGCGGCGGCGTGCGCCTGCGCCCATGCGAGGGGCGCGAACAGGAAACTCATGATCCAAGCGGAGATCATGGCAATGAGCCGTGCTCCCTTGGTCTTCGTTGCGAGACTCATGACAGGTGGACCTCTCGTTTCGTGGGGCCCAGCCGCAGTCCTCGATAAGGAGTGCGATGAAGCCCGCGATCTCAAGGGGTTGGCCGTCTGCTCCGCAGACGCTTCAGCACGCCTCGCTCCGCTTTTGTGCCCTGGGATCAGCCCGATGGGTACAAGTGCGGAGTGCCGCGGGGCTTAGCAGCGTTCGAGCCGAGAGTAAAGGAGCATCGGGGAACAATGTAGGTTCTGCGCCGCGGCATGACCGTAAGCGTTGGAACTTACGGGATATACCTGCCACTTCGGGGCTTCGGCCAGCATTGCTTCCCGCGGTCCGCGCCACAAAAAAAGAAGCGGGGCCCCACGCCTCCACGCGCGGGGTCCCGCATTCACAAGCCAAGCTGTAGCGCGGAGTCCGCCCAAGGTCCTTTGCCTTCGGCGCGTGTGCCCCGTTTGGGACGCCCCTTGCGCGTTTGCGTCCGGGGCGCCACCAGGGAGCACACGTTCAGTTGCCTCAGGTCACGGGCACCGTGGGGGCCGCTGGCGGCGCGAAGCCGGCGGCAGAGAAGCCATCGATAAGCGCTTGGATAACGTCGCCCTCGAAGGTGAGCACGTCTTTGGTGGCGGAGATGCTGCCCAATAGACCGAGCGCGTGTTTGACCCACACGCCGGTGCGCTTGGCCGTCTCTTTGGTCACGTCGCCGACGCTGAGCTTGCCCAGGTCCGACGCGGACAACCCATTGAGTGTAATCTGCACATCTCCACCGTCGAGCTTCACGCCGGGGGTCAGGCCGGTGAGCGTGGGGCGCTTGCCCGTCTGCTCCTCGATGATGTCGGCCACGTACACCATGGCCATGGACTTGGCCGAGTCGGGCAACGACCGGGCGGCCAGGGGGTAGCGCACCACGGCCGCACTGTTGGCGGTGTTGGCGTCTTCGACTGCTTGCTTCAGGTTCACGAGCATGGGGCCCAGGGCGG
>JBIKNA010000695.1:0-2767 GCA_044358965.1 Polyangiaceae bacterium | reverse complement strand
GTGCTGGCCACGTCGTAGGGCTGCGAGAACACCACGATGCGCTCGCAGGCCGACATGGTGATGGCGCCGCCGTTGGCCTTGGTGAGGCCGGGGCACCAGACCGACGTGCCGCTCTCGGGGCTGGCGTAGCCGCCGGTGCCCGCAGAGCCCTCGGCGGTGACGCCAGTGCAAGTAGAGCGCTCGGCCAGGCTCACCGGCGGCGTGGGCCGACGGTAGAAGACCAAGTGCGCGTCGTCGCTCTTGCCGCTGGCGGTGCACACGGCCCAGGCCGACAGCTTGACCGGCGCGCCCGCGGTGTTCTGCACGATCCAGTAGCGGCCGGGCTGCATGCCCGTCGACAAGTCCACCGGGCAGGTGTTGGCCTCGTAGATGCGATTCATGAGGGGCGCGGCCGAAAAGTTGGTGTCGACCGTGGTGGTGTTGCCAATGGCACCAAGCTGCACATCCACGCCCTGGGTGTTGCACCCGATGTTGAACGACAGCACGTTGCTGGTGCCGCCGCCGGGGGCGGGAGTGACCGCGGTGATGGCCAGGGCGCCTGCGTTGACCAGCTGGCCCGCGCCGATGGTGCCCTTGATCTGCGTGGAGCTCACGAAGGTGGTCACCAGGTTGGTGAGATCCACGCGGATGATGGTGCCCGGCACGAAGTTGGTGCCGGTGACGGTGATGGGCGTATCGGCGGCGCCTTGCACGGCGCCATTGGGCGACACGCTGGTGATCTGCGGGCCCGGGTTCTGCACCGTGAAGGGCAGCGACGACGACGTGCCGCCGCCGGGCGTGGGCGTGGTGACGCGCACGTTGATGGTTCCACCAGACACCATGAGGTTGGCCGGGATGGTGGCGCGGAGCTGCGTGGTGCTGACGTACGTCGTGGCCTGCGCGCCGTTGTCGAGCGTGATTTGCGACGCGGGGTAGAAGTTCGCGCCGTTGACGGTGATGAGCGTGGGGCCGCTGCCGGCACCTGCGGTGTTGGGCGAGATGCTCGAGATGCTGGGCACCGGATACTGCACGCGGAACGACAGCGGCGCGCTGACACCACCGCCCGGCGGCGGGCTTTGCACCGCCACGGGGAAGTCGCCCACGTTGGTGAGCTGCGCGGCCGGGATGGTTGCCGAGAGCTGCGTGCTGCTGACGAAGCTGGTGGTGAGCGCCGTGCCGTTGAACAGCACCTTGGACGCCGCCACGAAGCCCGAGCCCGTGACCGTGAGCGACGTGTTGGGCGACGCTACGAGCTGCGTGTTGGGCGACAAGCCAGATACAGCCACGTTGGGGTTCGTGACCGAGAACGCGATGGCCGCCGAGTTGCCGCCACCGGGCGCCGGGGTCTTGACGACGATGTCGAAGGATCCCGACGTGGTGAGCTTGTTGGCGGGGATGAGCGCTTCGAGGCTGGTGGCGCTCTTGAAGGTCGTGGTGAGCGGGCCGCCATCGAAGAACACCACCGATGCCGTCACGAAACCTGTGCCGGTGACGGTGAGCGTGACCTGCGGCGAGCCGCCGATGACACTGAGCGGCGCGATTTGCGTGACCGTAGGCGCGGCGTTGACCACGCTGAACGCGATCTCTTTGCTGACGCCGCCACCGGGCGGGCTTG
Organism: Polyangiaceae bacterium; assembly: GCA_044358965.1. Taxonomy (GTDB): domain Bacteria; phylum Myxococcota_A; class Polyangia; order Polyangiales; family Polyangiaceae; genus SXNL01. The sequence continues at coordinate 1,173 of JBIKNA010000695.1, read as the reverse complement.
TGCCCACACTGAGGCGAAGCGTGCCGGGCACTGCCAACTTGGCCGTGGGCAACGTGGCCTTGAGCTCTTTGTCGGTGACGAACGTGGTGGCCAACGGCTGACCGTCGAGCTGCACCACCGAGCGGGGCACGAAGTTGCGGCCCGAGAGCACGAGCGTTGGTGCCGGCGAGCCCGCGATACCCGAGTTGGGGGTGATGTCGTCGAGCACCGGCACGTCGGCGAGATCACCCGTGCTGGCGTCTTCTTCGGTGTTGCCCGAGTCTTCTACCGCGGGGCCCGAGTCTTTTTTGACGGGCGGCGTGGTGGCCGTGGTGGTGGGCTGCGGCGTGGTGTTGCCCGAGTCTTCTTCTTCGACCACGGACGCGGGTGGGTTGGCCCCCGTTGCACACGCGTTGATGCCGAGCACCAAGCTGGAGACCACGGCGAGCAACAACAAGCGAAGCGACAAGACCGAGCGCGGGCGACGAGTCATGTGAGAGCACTCCAAAACCCCGAGAAATTAAGCTGGGGAGCGGGCGAAGTTCAGCACATCCGGGCCCAGGGTGCCACCAGGGGTACAGGGGGTTCATGACGCAGCCGAGAGACGCGCATGCAACCTGCCAATATCCATAAGGAATCGGCAAGAAGCGAGCCCCGACCGTGTGCCTCGTCCCCCCGGCGCGACGGGGCAAGCAGAGCCCCGACGAGCCCTCGCGCAAAGCCAATGCTCTCGTGCGCGCGTCAGCTGCGCTTGCGGCGCCGCGAGACCACGAGCCCCAAGAAGGCGGTGAGGCCCACGAGAGACGCCGGGGACAACATGGACGAGACGGGCGGGCTCGAGACCGTGCACAGGGCTGTGCCACCGGCAACGATGCCGTTGTTGACGTTGGTTTTCGCGATGGCTTCGTCGCGCGGGGCGTTGCCCACGTACGCGCAGCCGTCGTACACGGGGCACTGGGGTTGGTTGAGTTCTTTTTGGGCCACGCGATCGCGGGTGAGCTGACCTTGGTCGGCGCTTGCGGTGAGCAACAAGTCCGCATCGAGCGCAGCTTGGTTCAGGTCCGCGCGAATGCGTGTGACGCGGGCGGTGCCCGGGATGCCCGAGAAGAGCACGTCGAGGTCCTCGGCGCTCACCTCTTCGGCGGTCTTCAGGATCGTGCCCTGGGCGTCTTTGGCGGGGCTGTAGCCCAGGTA
>JBIKNA010000694.1:0-2770 GCA_044358965.1 Polyangiaceae bacterium | reverse complement strand
GTCTGCTCTTCGGGCATACGGGTGATGCGGCCGGCCTCGAAGGCCTCGCGGGAGCGCGTGAGGATCTGCTCGATCCAACGCTCGTAGGCGGCTTCTTGGAGGGCGATGACCTGCGCCGGAGCGCCGCGGCCACCTTCGAGCATGACCCGCGCCCACCGCGGGTTGCTCCGGACCAGCTCGAAGAAGCTAAAGAGCCCCTGTCGCAGTCGCTCGGCGGGGTCGACGGCGTCGCTCGTGACGATGCGCACGGCCCGCTCGGACGCGCGCACGTAGGCATGATTGAGCACATCGTCGATGTCTTTGAAGTGGGCGTAGAACGTTGCGCGGCTCAGCATCGAGAGCTTGAGAATCATGTCGACGGTGACCTTGCCCCAGCCATGCTCGGACAACAAATCGCGGGCCGCGTCGAGCAGGCGGTCGTATTGCTCGCGCTGGCGCTCTTCGGGCGACTTGCTGCGGTCGTAGCGGCCCCGCAAGGTCTTGGGTGCTCTTCGCTTTGCGCTCATGAACCGGGCTCCAACCGTTGGGACTCTGCCTGCAGCACCTCGAAAAGAGCCTGCGCCGAAGGCCTTAGCGCAGGGTCGTTGCTCAAGGTGCGGTCGAGCATTTGGGCGATGGTGGGGGCAAGCGCGGGGCAGACCTCGGCGAACCGGGGCGCCACGGGCAAGGGCTTGCCCGCGAGGGCCTCGGCCACAGGTTCCACCGGGAACGGTCGACGCCCCACCAATAGCTCAAAGGCAATGATCCCCACGCTAAAGATGTCGCTGGATCGCGTGGCCAACTTGCTGCCACTGGTGAGCTCCGGCGCCATGTATTGCGGCGTACCAAAGATGATGCCCGTCTGCGTGAGTGGCGTACGCGGCGCCGGTGTGCGATCCGGCGGCCTTGGGTCACCAAGGGAAACGTCTCGCGCAGACAGCGGAATGGTGCCCTCGCCGTCATCATCGGGATCGTAGTCCAGGTCGACCAGCAGACGCTGCGTGGCGCCGGTATCGTCGTCGAGCTCGTGCAACGAAGGGATCGACGGGAGGGCCTCGGTGGCCGCGTCGCCCAGGCGGCTGCGCGGCGCCACCGTGGCAGACTCCGTGCCCATGGGCGGAACGGGGTTGCCGCTCAACGGCGCCCTGCGCAGCTCCGGGTGGGACCCGGTGCGCGCTTTGTGCGCGGCGATGATCGAGTGCGACGAGCGGCCATTTTCGTCACGGAGGCTGGAGATGCCAAAGTCGGTGATCTTGACGATGGGCTTGCGACCATCTTCGCCACGAGACAAGAGGATGTTGGTGGGCTTGAGGTCGCGATGCACCACTCCGGCGCGATGGATGGCCGCGAGGCCCGCAGACACCTGCGCCAGCACGTTGAGGGTCCAGGGCACGTCGCGGTTGCGACGGCGAATGTTGTGCAGGGTGGTTCCGCCCTCGGCGAGTTCCATGACCAGGTACAAGTATCCCGCGCGAGCCACGTCGACGTCCACGATCGCGACGACATTGGCGTGCTTTACGTTGGCGCAGATCTCGGCCTCCCGGGCAAAACGCGCCATGGCCTGGGCGTCGCCTCCGGTGGCCAGGGCCTTGAGCGCAAAGTGCTTTCCGTCGGCGATGCGCTCCACTTCGAACACCGCGCCCATGCCCCCGGCCCCAATGGTACGAAGAACCCGGTAGCGTTCGTCGATGACATTGCCGGGCTCGAAGGCCGGCGGGTCGACGGCAACGGCAAACTCAGCCTGCGCCAGGCGCTCTGCAAGAGCCTTGGAACGCGCTGCGATTTGCCGTCGCAGCTCGTCGTTCAGCACTTCCACCTCGCGGTTCTTGGCCAGCATGGCCTCGAAGCGTGCACCCAGCTCCTGGTTGAGCGCATCGGCACGTTCGAGAGAGGTCACGTGATCCCGCGCAAGAGACACGGCCTGGAGCAGGTAAATCACACCGATGCCCAAGCTCGCTGTGTGCAGCCCATTGAGCCGCTCGCCAAGGCCAAAGGCAGCGGCCAGGTCTGGCGCGGCGAGGGCCGCGGTGGCGGGCCACGCCAGAGTCACCAGATAGAGGTTTCCGGGGCGCTCCGGCCGCTTTCGCAAACGCAGGCACAGCACCGCCTGGAAGATGGTGTTCGCAATGGTGACGACCACAATGACGGGTCCCATCACGCGGATGCAAACGAACGGACTGCGCGAGACAACGGCGAGAACAGCGCCAATCAAGATGACGACGAACCAGACGCGTGACGGCGGAGGCATGCCAAAGTAGGCATGGGAAAAGTGCATGGCCGTGACGGCGCCAATGATGACCGTGACGGCCATCACCGGAATGTCGTAGACGCCGAACATGGCCTGGGCGAAGCCCACGGTGGTGCACGGGTAGGCGAGACCGCAGGCGCCGCCGATGGCAAACAAGGCGTAGGTGTGCCGGCGGGGCCCGCGCACGGACAATGCCGTGAAACCGTACAAAAGAAGCACGACCAGCGCCGTGGCAATGGCGAAGACCGCGAGGACACGATCCAAGAAACCCCACACGAGCACTTTGGCGCTGTCTTGGTCGCCGCCGGCCCCCACAGCCAACTGGGCCGGGGCATCGATCCAGGCGCTGCGGAGCCAAACGTGATGCACGCGGAGCTCGATGCGGAGTTCCGGACGCTGGGACAATCCCGCCGGCAGGCGATACCGCAGCGGCGCGTACGGTCGGTACACGTCGAGGGGCGAAGGGTCGAGACGCGTGGCGGCCTCGCCCTCGACATAGAGTTCGGCATTGGCGAGCAGCGACGGGAAGGCCAGAGTGAGCGG
>JBIKNA010000693.1:0-2774 GCA_044358965.1 Polyangiaceae bacterium | reverse complement strand
GCTGCGGCATCCCTGGGGCACCGGACGCGGTGAGCCCCGCCGACGGGCGGCCCGTCGACTACACCGTCGACGGCGAGACCGTGAAGCTCTCCCAGCGCATGGACAATGGGCGATTGGTGCAGTGGTTCCGGGCGGCAGATGGTGCGCGAAGCAACACCTACGTGCCCAGCGACGACGGCTCACGCATGACCATGGAGGTCAACATCACGAGCCCCAAGTTGCCGACATCGGTCATGTACTCGCTCACCTACGCGCGAACGCCGTAGCGCATCGATTGTGCCCCGCGGCGCGGCGCGCACTAGCCTTGCGCTCGCATCACCGAAGACGCAACGGCGACGGCGGTGTGCCGCGCGAGCAAGATCCCGTTGCGATGGTGCCCCGTGGCCAGGAACAACCCGGGCACGCCGCTCGCCCCCACCAAAGGGGCTTCATCGCCGACCCAAGGACGGAAGTTGCACCATGCGCTCTTCCACTCGGCCTGCTCCAGGCACGGCGCAACGCGCAACGCGGCGTTCATGATGTCGCGCACGCCGCCCGCGGTGATCTCCCGGCGGTGCCCCACATGCTCCATGGTGCTGCCCGCGAGCACCCGGCCATCGCCCCGGGGCACGACGTAGCCGCCAGCACCAAAGACCACCCGAGACAGGCGCGGCGGCCGCTCTTCGAGCAAGACCATCTGGCCGCGCACGGGTTTCACTTTGGGTAGCGAGATCGGAACCCCGCGCACCGTCGAAGACCAGCTGCCCGCAGCCAAGATCACCGCGTCGGCGCGCAACAGCGCGTCGTTCGTTTGCACGCCGACGCAGCGTTCGCCCTCGAAGACCAGCTCTTCGACCACACTCCCGGAGCGCACGGAAACGTCTTGTTTGCCCAAGGCCACCACCAGGGCACGCAACAAGGCCTGCGGGTCGACCTGAGCGTCCGAAGCAAAGAACGCGGCCCCCAGTGCCTGCTCGGCGGCGTGGGGCTCGCAAGACCTGAGGCCCGCGGGGTCGAGCCACTCTGCGGCGAGGCCTCGGGCGGCCTGCGCGCGAACCTGGGCCCGGGCGTGCGCTGCGTCCGGTTCGTCGAAGGATAGGTGAAGCGAGCCGCAGCGACGGTAGCCGACGGAGAGTCCGGTCAGCGCCTCCAGCGACTGCACCCACGCCGGATAGGCATCGCGCGCCGCGATGAGGCGGTCCAAGGTCTCGGCGGGCAGCGCGCTGCCCTCGATCTGGGCGCCCAGAATGCCACCAGCGGCGCTGGATGCCTCGGCCCCCACCACGGCCCGCTCGAGCAGGGTGATGTCCTTGCAGCCTTGCTCGCGCAGGGCCAGCGCCGTGGCCGACCCCATGATCCCCCCGCCAATCACCAGGACGTTCATGGCCATCGTGCATAGGCCTAGCGCCCGGCAAAGTCCAAGGTTCCAAGCACTTGGCCACGGCAAAGTGCCGGCATTGACGCCTGCCCTTTTCGGGTAGCATCCGGGCCGGTCCCGGCGCGAAGTGGGACACAACGGAACTTTTGGCACCGTCGCACGTCAGAGTATCGGCCTGCCCACGGTTTCCCCTCTTCGCTCTTGTGCCGCGGCCCTGCGGCACATCTCTCCCTTTCCCGAAAGATCACTACCGATGCGCAAGACCACCATGCTCACCCTGGCCGCAGGCATTGGCCTGGCCGCGCTCGTTTCGCCCGCTGTGGCCACGGCATTTTGCGGCTTCTATGTGAGCGGCGCCGACACCAAGCTCTACAACAACGCCACGCAGGTTGTGCTCATGCGCGAGGGACAGCGCACGGTGCTGTCCATGCAGAACAACTACCAGGGGCCCCCGGCCAACTTCGCCATGGTGGTGCCGGTGCCGGTGATCCTGCAAAAAGAGAACGTCAAGACCTTGCCCCGAGCCGTGTTCGACCGCGTCGACCAGCTGGCCGCGCCGCGCCTGGTCGAGTACTGGGAGCAAGACCCCTGCTACAGCCCGCCGGTCTATCGCGGCGCCAAAGGCGCGCACAAGGCCGCCCCCATGGCCGCGCGCGCCGTCGCCGAGAGCAGCGCCGACGACATGGGGGTCCGCATCGAGGCCCAGTTCACCGTCGGCGAGTACGAGGTGGTCATCTTGTCGGCGCAGGACGCCGGCGGCCTCGATGGCTGGCTCAAGCTCAACGGGTACAAGATCCCCGATGGTGCAGCGCCCTTCTTGCGCCCCTACGTCGAAGCCGGCAGCAAGTTCTTCGTGGCCAAGGTCGACACCTCCAAGGTCAAGTTCGAAAACGGCATGGCCACGCTGTCGCCGCTTCGGTTTCACTACGACAGCGAGCGTTTTTCGCTGCCGGTGCGCCTGGGGCTCATGAACGCCCAAGGCCCCCAAGATCTGATCGTGCACGTGCTGTCACGCGGCAAGCGCTACGAGGTCACCAACTACCCCAACGTGGCCATCCCCACGAACCTCGAGGTGCAAAACAGCGCCAAGCAGAACTTCGGCGCGTTCTACGTTTCGCTGTTCGACAAGACCTTGGAGAAGTTCCCCGGCGCCGTCGTCACCGAGTACTCCTGGGACGCGGGCTCCTGCGATCCGTGCCCACAACCCCCGCTGACACCGAGCGAGGTCAGCGTGCTTGGCGCCGATGTCATTGATGCCGCTGCGGGGCAGGGCGACGAAATCCCCGCAGGGCGCGGCCGCGGCCGCTGGGGCGGCGGCGCCAATGGCTTCGTGCTCACGCGGCTGCACGCGCGATACACCAAGGCCCAGCTGGGCGATGATCTCGTGTTTCGCGAGGCCGGCCCCATCGTCGGCGGC
>JBIKNA010000038.1:0-30577 GCA_044358965.1 Polyangiaceae bacterium | reverse complement strand
CATCAACGACGCGTACAAGTATTACGAACGCGCCAAACACAAGGACGACAACTTTACCCAGGGCAAAGACTTCCACCCCAAGCTCAAAGAGGCCTTCGAGCGCTTCCGCAACGCCGACAACAAGCTGTCCGACGAGGTCGATAAGCTCCAAGACGTGATCGACAAGGCCAAGCTGGCCAAGTACGAGCGCCACTACGGCAAAGACTCCTACCCCTTCCTCACGCGCGAGACCCTGATGTTCGCCAAAGAGGTAGTCAAGATCGGCGACCGCCCGGTGGAGAAGCTCGACCTCGCGCGTTACGAAGACCGCGTCAAGAAGCTCGAATCGTCCACCGACGACCTCGAGAAGTTCATGACCACCAAGGGCGAGGCGGCCAGCTTCTCGGCCATGCACTCGTACATGGAGAAGAACCAGTCGCTGGTCAAAGCGGCCAAAGAGCAGATCCGCCGCACCAAAGAGAAGAAGGCCTTCTCGGCCATGGAAGCCCGGTGGATTCAGACCGGGAGCGGCTGGATGGTCGAGGGCTCGGCCTCCAAGATGGTCAAGGCGTTCAACGACATGATCGACCAGTACAACCGGCTCCAGAAGGACTCGAAGTTCCAGACAGCCTTCAAGGCCGTCAAGCCGGGCACCGAGAACGACAAGGACGACGACGACGACGAATGAGCCCTCGCGAACGTACCCGACGGTACGTTCGCGGCGCTTTGCGCGTGTTCGCTGCTTGAAGGCCCACCGGGCCCGGGGTAAAACCCTGGGCCATGAGTGGCCATTCCAAGTGGGCGACGATCAAGCACAAAAAGGGCAAGGAAGACGCCAAGCGCGGCAAGATCTTCACGAAGCTCATCAAGGAGCTCACCGTTGCCGCGCGCATGGGTGGCGGTGACCCTGGCGGCAACCCGCGCCTGCGCAAAGCCATCAGCGACGCCAAGGGGCAGTCCATGCCCAACGACACCATCGCCCGGGCCGTCAAGCGCGGCACCGGCGAGCTCGAAGGCGAGACCTACGACGAGGTGCTCTACGAGGGCACCGGCCCCTCGGGCACGCTCTTCTTGGTCGAGGGCATGACGGACAACCGCAACCGAACGGTGGCCGAGCTGCGCAAGATCTTCGAGCGCAACAACGGCGTGCTCGGAGGCGCGGGAGCCGCTGCGTGGGCCTTCGACAAGAAAGGCCTCATCCAGATCGCCAAAGACGCCGCCACCGAGGACCAGCTCATGGAGCTCGCCGTTGGCGCTGGCGCCGACGACTACAGCGACCAGGGCGACGAGTGGCAGGTGGTGACGCCGCCCGATGGCCTGAACCCGGTCATCGAGGCCCTCGAGGGCGCCAAAATCGCCCTCAAGAGCAGCCTGGCTTACCTGCCCAAAGCCAAAAAGCCCCTGTCCGGCCGCGACGCCGAGGTCGCCCTCAACCTCGCAGACATGCTCGACGATCACGACGACGTGCAGAACGTCTACGCCGACTTCGACGTGTCCGACGAGGAACTCGAGAAGCTCGCCAATTGATCGCCTTGGGCATCGACCCCGGCACGCGGCACACGGGCTACGGTCTCGTGCGCCGCGAGGGCACGCGGCTTACGCACGTGGCGCACGGAGTGATCTCGCCTCCGGCAACGTTGCCCCTGCCCGAGCGGCTCGTGATCATCGAGCAAGGACTTGTGCAAATGCTTGGGCAATACGCCCCAGAGCAGGCCGCCATCGAGTCCATCTTCTTTGCCAAGGACGCCCAAGCAGCCGCCAAGCTGGGCCATGCCCGGGGTGTTGCCATGCTGGTGTGCGCGCGGCAGGGGCTCACCGTGGCCGAGTACCCGCCATCCCGGGTCAAGCGCACGGTCACCGGACGGGGTGCCGCCGACAAGAGCCAGGTGGCCATGATGGTGCGGGCCGTCCTGCGCCTGGCAGACCTGCCCCGGGCAGACGCGGCAGACGCCCTGGCCGTGGCGATTACCCACCTGCAGTCACCAAAGGCGCTGCCCGGAGGCGGAATTTCTCAAGTTCTTTCAAAAGGTTCCGCAAATGTGCTGCGAAAGCTCGGCTCGCGCGTCTAAAGAGAGGGGGCACATCCCTCGTTCAGGTTGTCTTGGTTACCGACGGTGTCGGGGTTTTCCCGTGGGAGTCTTTATGCGTCGCTCGTTGTTTGGAATCAGCGCTCTTCTGATCTCGGCCCTCTTCGTGCCAGCCATTGCGGGCGCGCAGGCACCAGCGACCCCTCCTCCGCCGGCGCCGTCGGCGCAGGCACCGGCTCCGCAATCCGCGCCCCCGGCGCAAGTTCAGGCCGCTGTCGACCGGGTGCAGGCCTTCTACGACAAGACGCAGACGTTCCGTTCCAAGTTCGAGCAAGAGTTCCTGGTCAAGGCTTACAACCAAAAGAAGACCTCGACGGGCACGGTCACCATCCAGAAGCCCGGCATGATGGACTGGACCTACGACTCCCCCGCAGGCAACCGCGTGGTGTCCGACGGCAAGACCATCAAAGTGTACGAGGCCGCCAACCACCAGATGTACGAGCAGCCCATCGACAAGTCGCAGTACCCCGCGGCGTTGTCGTTTCTGACGGGCACCGGCAAGCTGGGTGACACCTTCAACTTCTCCCTGTTCTCCGGCGAGCAAATGAATTTCCCCGGCGGGCAGGTGTTGGTGGGCACGCCCAAGGTGGCGACGCCGGCCTACCAGAAGGTGTTCTTCTACATCGACACGCAGACCGCCCAGGTTCGACGCGTCATGGTCCTGGACGGCCAGGGCAACCGCAATCGCTTCGCCTTCATCGAGCCGCGGGTCAACGAGAAGATCGCCCCAGATACCTTCGTGTTCACGCCTCCGCCCGGCACGCAGGTCGTTCGCCCCTAGAAAAAGTGCTATTGGCTTGGCCCCATGAGCCGGCCTGTCGACAACGCACCCGAGGCTAGCCCCCCGCGGAGACGCCGCTCGCTCACCAACGTGGGCGGACGCACGGAGATCCGCGGCGAAGAAGACATCGGGCGCGATGTCGAGCAAGCGCTCGACGTCCCCTCCGCAGACGACGACGACGGGGCCTCCGGCCGCGAACACGTGCATGGGTTCCATGCCTACCCCGCACGGATGCACCCCTATACGGCCGAGCGCCTCATCGCGTGCTGCACCGACAAGGGCCAGCGCATCGTGGACCCCTTCGCGGGCAGCGGCACCGTGCTCGTGTGCTCCATGCTTCAAGGACGTCATTCCGCCGGCTTCGACCTGAACCCCTTGGCCGTCAGGCTCGCGCGGCTCAAGACGCGACCGTTCCGCCCCGCCGAGCTAAGCGAGATGGTGGAGCAAGCCGAGCTGATCGCCGCGTTTGCCGAAGAGCGCCGGAAGGCCAAGGCCGGAGCCCTGGGCCGGGCGCCGAAAGAAGACGTGGCGCTCTTTGCGCCGCACGTGTTGCTGGAGCTCAGCTCGCTCCGTGGAGGCATCGCCAAACTCGACCCGTCTCCGGCACAAGAGGCCCTGCGTCTCGTGTTGTCATCCATTTTGGTCAAGCTCAGCCAACGCAAGGCCGACTCGTCCGTTGCGGAGCAGCCCAAGCGCATCGCGGCGGGTTACCCCGCCCGCTTGTTCGTCAAGAAGGCAAGCGAGCTGGCCGACAACCTCAACTTGTTTCGCAAAGCGCTCGGGCCCAGGGTTCCCTCCTGCGAAGTCCACGAGAGCGACGGCACCAAGATGGCCGAGCTCAAGGAGCCTTGGGCCCACGCCGTGATTACGTCGCCGCCGTACCCAGGGACCTATGACTACCTCGAGCATCACGCCATGCGCTTACGGTGGCTGGGTCTGCCGCAAGAACGGTTTGCCAAGGGCGAGCTCGGGGCCCGGCGGCACTACGAGGGCATCGGTGCCGAAGAGGCTCGGGCCCGTTACCGGGCCGAGGTGGAAGAGATTGTCCGGGGCGTGGCGCGGGTGCTCTTGCCTTCGGGCTATGCCGTCTTGCTCATGGCCGACTCGGCCACCACGAGCACGGATTTGCGCGCCGACGATGCGGTCGAGCAGGCGTGTGATGCCTTGCGCAGCATGCGCTGCGTCACCTTTGTGTCCCAAGATCGGCCCCATTTCCATGCCCCTACGGCCCGCTGGTTTCGTAGTGCGCCCAAGCGAGAGCATGTGCTGGTGCTCAAAAAGGGCGCCTAGATCATGATCGAGCTTCGGGTGCGGTCGCAAAGCGGCGACGAGCAAGGCGCTACCTGCAGCGGGCCCGCACGGCTCCTCGACATCTGCGACGCGCACAAGCTCCCGGTGCCCTTTTCGTGCAGAAGCGCGAGCTGCTCCACTTGCTGCGTCGAAGTTCTCGAAGGACACGAGCTCCTTGGCCATGCAGAGGACGAGGAGCTCAACGTCCTCGACGAGCTCGGCCTTTCGCCACCCAGGTTTCGCCTCGCGTGTGTCGCGCGCGTGAATTCTGGATCTGGCAGGCTCGTGCTGGGCGCCGAGAATCCCCCCGAAACGGGCGATTTGTAGCGCTTCTTGCCCCCCCAGAAGGTCCACTTTTGGCGCCCGCGGGTCGTCCGCGCGCCCTGAGCGCGGCGCAGAAAACGTGCTAGCCTCGGGTAGCTTGCGGTGTAGGGCCGCGGAACAAGGGAGCTTCTTCATGAACAGCAAAATTCGAACGGCCTTCGTTATCGTCAGCACCATCGGCGTCGCTGCCACGGGCATCCTTACCGCCTGCGACGACAACACCACCTCGAACTCCAACGGCGCACTGCCCACGTCGAGCACGTCGTCGAGCGGCGCTTCCGGCGCCTCCGGTTCCAGCAGCTCCTCGGGTGGCAAGAGCGACGGCGGCTCCAGCAGCTCTTCTGGCGGCTCCAGCTCCAGCTCTGGCGGCTCCAGCTCCAGCTCCGGCGGCAACTGCCCCACCCCCAAGTTCCGCGCCCCGGGCAACGGCCCCTTCTGCGCGTTCCTCAAGCAAGCGGACGGCGGCACCGGCAGCGCCAACTGCGATGCCACCAGCTCCAGCACCGCGGTCTGCTGCGGCTGGAACAAGAAGGGCTCGAACTCGACCTTCCCCGACACCGTTTGCGCGGCCAAGGGCTGCCCTGGCCTCTCCAGCAACGCCGACTTCGAACTCACCAAGTACGAGTGCACGCACCCCGATCACTGCGGCGCCAAGAAATGCTGCCTCAAGCCTGCGGCCGGCAAGACCATCGGCCGTAGCGCGGCCTGCAACGGCGCGTTCATCGACAACGTCACCGAGACCTACTGCGCCGACGATTGCGCGGCGGGCGAGGTTGCCGCGTGCAGCGATCCGACCGACGCGGGGGCCGACAGTGGCGCCAATGGCAAGTGCGCCGTGGGCACGTGCAAGCCTGGCTCGGTCAACTTCCGTGACATGGCCACCTGCGTGCCCTGAGCCGTAGAGCAAGAAGAAGCAAGGCGCCGCGCTCCTCTTCGGAGGACCGCGGCGCTTTCGTTTCTGGCTCGTTGCCGGCCGACGTAGGGCCAGAGGCGCGCTACTTGGCGTGGGCCAAGATCCAGTCGCCGAGCGCCTTGGTGATCTCGGGCCACACAGGCTCGTTGAGCGTTTCGTGCAACAACCCCGGGCGCCCGTCCCACGTTTTGTCTTTGCTGCCTGCGGCGTTGTAGACAGCCCGGGCCTGCGTTTGGCTGGCGATGCCGTCGGCCTCACCAAAGAGCAGGTAGAGCGGCAGGGTGATCTTGCTGCCCTCGGCCAGCGCAGCATCTTGCGCCGAGCGCGTCTCGGTGAACCACCGGGCGGTGGCCTTCTTGAACACGAGCGGATCGGTGTCGTACGCGTGCGCCCGCTCGGCATCGTGTGTCACGTCTTTGCCCTTGAGCCCGCTGGGCAGCCCGAGCTTGGGGTAGATGCGCGAGGCCAGCTCTCCGGCTTTGATCTTGAGTGCCGGAACGGGCATCTGCAGGCCAAAAAAAGGATTGCTGAGAATGAGCCCGCGGGGTTGCGCGTAGCCCGTCTGGATGTATCTGGTGGCCACGACCCCTCCAAAGCTATGGCCGAACAAGAACCACGGCAGCTCGCCCGCTTGCTCTTGGGCTCGCTTGGTGAGTTCGCTGGCGTCATCCAAGAACTCGGCGAAGCGGTCGCAATAGCCCCGTGGACCCTCGGAGCGGCCGTGGCCACGCAGGTCGACGGTGAGGGTGGTGATGCCCTGTTCGGCCAAGGCCTTGGTGACGTGATGGTAGCGCTCGCCATGGTCGGCGTAGCCGTGGATGAGCGCGAGCACGGCCTTGGGGGCGCTGGCGGTTGTGGTCGTGATGTAGAGCGCCGGTGCGCTACCGCGGGTGATGGTCTGGGTCTTGATGGACATGGGCCTCTCGTTGACCGAGCGAAACAGGAAACACGTGGTTCACGAGCCGTTCAGGGCTCCGGGGGACGGAAGGAAAGAAGGCAGGTGGCGGGCGACGCCACCCCACAGGGTACAGGCACGCACGGGGCAACGCGCGGATCGATTTCGGCGAGCCAGATCGAAGCGCATGCGCGGCGCTCTAGCGGCTGTCGGGGGACGCCAGGTGTTCGTAGACCACACCCTCAGAAGCCAAGGCTTCGCGGAGCGCAGCGAGGGCCCGGGCTGCCCGGGACTTGATGGTGCCAAGCGGCACACCTTCGCGCTCGGCGATTTCCGGGTAACTAAGCCCCTCGAAGAACGCGATCATGAGCGTTCGCTGCTGAACCTCGGGCAGCGTAGAGAGTGCGCGCTTGATCTTCTCGCGCTCTTCGGCGTCTGCGGTGAGGCCCTCGGGCTCTTTGGCGGGCTCCACGGGCTCGTGGGCAATGACTTCGCGTGCGAGGGCGCCGCGCCGGTCCCTTCGGCGGGTGCGATCGATGCTGAGGTTGCGGACGAGTGTGACGAGCCACGCGATGACGGTACCCCGGTCTTCGGAGAACTGACCTGCGCGGTCGGCGACAGCCACGAACGCGTCGTGGACGATGTCTTCCGCTTCGGTTCGGTCGCGGACGATGCGCAGCGCGATGGGCAGCAAGGTACCCGCGTAACGGTCGTATAGGACCCCAACGGCGCTGGTATCTCCCCCACGCACGCGCGCAATGAGCGAAGCATCGCTCTGCCGCAAAGGGTCTTGGGGGGACGCCGGAACCATGGCCACAGGCTCGCGCGCCGAGGGAAAGCGAGTCAAGGGAAACCGTTGGCACGGCCGCGTGGAAAGCAGGCAAATTTGCGCCCGCGGGACGGATATTCGCCGCGCGCCCGTGATACGAGGCAAGCGAAGGATGTTTAGGGCGGTTCTGACAAATGCCTGGGCAAGGGCAACGCGCGCTGTCGCGCTTGCCCTGGGAGCCGCGCCTGCCCTGCTGCTGGCAAGCCCCTTGGGTGTGGACGCGACCCTCCCCCACACGGCTCCCAAAGAAGCTCACAAGGCCGATGTGCCCGAGGCGTCCGGTTCCCCGCCAAAGCTACATGGAACCTTGGTGCAGACGCATACCCAGGTCCACGCTGCGCTGTCCGACGCCGAGCCCACCGAAGCCGGATTCGAAGCATTGCTCTTCGACCGCGCCACCGGCGAGCACCGCGCCTTCGACCCGCGGCTTCTTGGGCTCTTGCGGCAGCTTTGCGCGCAACACGCCCCGTGCCGCGTCGAGTTGGTCAGCGGCTTTCGAAGCCCCAAGCTCAACGAGATGATGCGCAAAAAGGGACGCCACGTGGCCTCGCACAGCCAACACTCACTGGGGCACGCCGTCGACTTCCGCATCGTGCCGCCCGGCAGCACCAAGGGCATTGATCCCCGACTCCTCGAGAAAGAGATCCGCGCCCTGAGCTGGGACGGCGGGGTCGGCGTCTACCCGCTGGCCACGGACTGGTTCGTCCACGCCGACGTGGGGCGCAACCGTCGCTGGTAGCGCCATTTCGAACGCTTCGCGCCAACCTGCTCCGCGACCAGATGGGCCGCGCTGCCCGCAGCGGGCGCTGCGCAAGGCCAAGAAACGCGGCCCCACTCCAGGTAGCCGAAGGATGTGCCTTGGCGACTTGCTCCCGGTGGGGCCTCCGCTTGCCTGTCGAAGGTCGGCAGCGGCGTACTCAGGGCCAGCGCGCAGTGACCGCGAGCGAAGCGAAGTGTGCGTACGCGGGCGGCGCGATGCCTCCGCCCACCTCGGCGCCGCGACGTTGCGCCACCATGATGGCCTTGGCGCCTTCGCCCAGCACGAGCAAGCCGTAGTTGGCCCGGAGCTCGAGTGGAGACCAGGGGGTATACGTGAGCCCCACGTCGATCTCGTGGCCAAGCTCTTGGCCCACGCCGGCGACGGGCCCCGTGGTCGGCAGAATGGTCACCGTGCGGGGCCCAGACGCCCGGCCGATGACGTTGCCGAAGCCCCCTACCCACTCACCGGCGCCGTTTTGCAGCCGGGCATATCGGTAGTCTGCAAGCACTGTGACATCGGCAAGTGGCGACACGCTGAACCCGCCGTGCAGCTCGGCGAGGTTTGACCATGCGAACAGGTCCATGACCCCGTGGTTGCGGAACGGGTCGGCGAACATGGGGTCGAATTGCCGATAGGTGCCCGAGCTGCCGTCGTGGCCCGAGGCGTAGGAGCCCCCCACACGGAACGTCGGCGCCAGCACGAGCTCCTCGAAGGTGCGCGCGACATGCACATTGGCTGCGTAGGCCGCGACGCTGGTACCACCGCGCACCGTCCCATCGGTGTTGCCGAGCTGATAGGCAAATGTTCCGCCGTAACGGAACCGATGCTGATCGCCGTGTACGTGGAGCCCGGCGGTGTACAGCTCGCCGCTTGCGCGAGACTGCGCCAAGTCGCTCGACTCGGCGGCAGCGAAGGGGCTGCGCGCCACCCGAGCAAGACCAAAGAGCTGCACGTTGAGAATGGGCGCGAACGCGTACTCGGTGGACAGTCCGAACAAGTAGGTGCCCGCCCGCAGCGTGCCTTGGGTGGTGCCACCCGCGAGCCCCGTGGGCTGCGGAGCCCCCACCATGCTGGCAAACGCGTCGAAGGAAAGCTCTCCCTTTTGCAGGTGTCCGCGCAACGCGTCGAACGCGCGACCGGTGGGTGCGCCGTCGGCGCGCCCCAGCAAGCGGCCCTCGCTCCACTCGATGGTTTGGCGTCCCAAGCGCACAAAGCTGGGGCGCGCCTCGTTGTCCCGGGCTTCGACGAAGGCTTCGTACGCCGTCGTGGACGCGCCCTGCGGCAAGACGAGCGCCCGGGCTTCGTCGGAGCCCATGAGCCGTGCATCCTGGAGCACCACCCGACCGCGCAGCGGACCGCGCTCGGCGGCGACGCCCAACCGCGCCCGCGTGTAGCCGAACGCAGCGTCTTGCACGCGCGCGCCGCTCTGCCCTTGGAAATCGAGGCCACCGAGCTCCGGTGGCTTGTTGCGATAGTCTCCGCGCATGCGGAGCTCCATCACCGGAGCAAATCGCGCCTCGCCAACCCGCAGACCGTCGGCGTCACCGTCCGCGCGCGCCGGCGTGGCGGAGAGCAGCATGGCGAGCGGCAGCAACGCGAGCGCCCGGCGCGCATGGCGCTGGGCGCGAGAGCGGAATGTCAGGGCTTTGGGGTACGCAGAAAGGCCGTGCACGGGGAGCCACGCTATCATGACTTGTCGGATGCCGCGCGGCCCCGAATGTCCCGCGCCATGGCCAAAAGCGCCGATCGCTCGTTCTTCTCGGGCTCGTTGGTCACAAGCTCGAGCAGCTCTTTGAGCAGATCGCCGAGGGCCCGGGATGCGGGCATACCCAGCTCTTTCATGAGATCGCTGCCATTGACCGCGAGGTCTTTGGTGGAGAGCGCAGCGCCTTTCTCGAGCACACTCTGGACCCGCCGGCGCAGTGCGTCGAGCATGGCCAAGTCGTCGTCGGCGGAGCGCCCTTTGCCGCGCACGTCGGCCTGATTGAGTGCGTACAGGTCTTCCAGGCGGTCGGTGCCAACCCGGCGCACCCACCTTCGCACCGCAGCGTCGGTCCAACTCGCGTCGTAGTAGAACAGGTGGTTTCGCACCAGGTGCGTGATGCGGTCGCGCTCGTCGTTGGAGAAGCGCAGGCGCGTGCAGATGGGGTACACCATCTCGGCGCCGATGCGGTCGTGATCATAGAACGTGTAGTCCTGCGTCTTGTCGCTAAAGGCCCGGGACCTTGGCTTCCCCACGTCATGCAGCAACGCCGCCATGCGCAAAATGGGGTCGCCGGCAGATGCATCGAGGCAGGCCATGGCGTGCCCCCACACGTCGAAGGCGTGATGTTTGTTCTGCTCGAGCCCGACGCCCTCGAGCAACTCTGGACAGGTGATCGCCAGGATGCCCGTCGTGCGCATGATCTCGAAGGCCCGGGAAGGCTTTTCTGCCTTCATGGTCTTGATCCACTCGTCGCGCACGCGCTCTTCGGACACCTTCCGGAAGGTGCCCAGCGTGGGCTCGATGGCATTGGCCGTGTCTTCGTGGAGCTCGAAGCCAAGCGTCGCGGCAAAGCGGGCCGCGCGCAACACCCGCAGACCATCTTCGGAGAACCGCTCGGAGGCAAGCCCCACCGCCCGCAGCACCTTGGCCGCAAGGTCTGCTTGGCCGCCGAAGGGGTCGATGATCTCGCCGGACACCGGGTCCAGGGCGATGGCGTTGACCGTAAAGTCTCGCCGCGCAAGGTCCCGGTCGATATCTTGTGCAAAGTACACATTATCGGGTCGACGACCATCGGTGTACGCCCCCTCGCCGCGCAAGGTGGTCACCTCGTAAGGGATCTTGTCGACCAGCACCGTGAGGGTGCCGTGGGCGATACCTGTGGGAATGGCCCGGGGGAACACCTTGAGCATGGCGTCGGGCACCGCATCGGTGCACACGTCCCAGTCGGACGGTGTTTTGCCGAGCAGCAGATCACGCACGCAGCCGCCTACGATCCAGGCACGGAACCCCGCATCCCTGAGTTTCTGGCAGATGTGGCGCGCGCCGTGAGGTACTTGGCTCAACATGTTGCGGCTCATGCGGGGCTCCTTAGGGGGCCCCAGGTGACGGCATCGCCCACGCGCAAGGTGCCTTCCGTGTGCACCAAGACGTTCTGTCCGAACATGACCTTGGACCCCTGTTTTCGGTAGCTGGCCAGGGTGGCAAGCGGCTCCTTGCCCACCTCCGCGGTGGTCTGATCCGTGGTCACCACCACGCAGCGGCTGCAAGGCTTGACGATGCGAAAGCTTGCCTCCCCGGCCTCGAAGGCGCTGTGCGCATCTTCTTGGAACGCCCGAGCACCCCCCAAGACCACATTGGGGCGGAACCGGTTCATGGGGACCTTCGACGCCAGGCGCCCGTTCAAGTCGGCGAGCGATGCCTCGGAGACGACGAGCAAGGGGAATCCATCGGAGAAAGAGGTGATGTCTGAAGGGCCCGCATACGTTGGGTCCACCATGCGCCGTGTGGTGTCGGGCATGTAGACAAGCCGCACCGGGCATCGCAAGTACGAGGAGAAGTATTCGTCGGCGGCCGCGTCGACGGCCCAGGCGGTGACGTTGTCGTCCCAGACCGTCACCGGCAAGGGCTGTCCCGACGAAGGCACAAGCGGCGTGGCGATGGTGCCTTCGGCGCTCGTGATCTGCAGCGCTTCACCGACCATGGCCAGCTGCACCAGCGCTAGGCGGGGCTCTTCGCGCTGGGTGATGAAGGAGCCCGATGCATCCACCAGCATGTACCGACGGTCGTGGGCGAGGCCGCGGGCCTGGACCATGGCGCTTGGCACCGCAATCCCCCCGCACCCCTTGATGGGGTAGATGAAGAGGCCAGAAACATGCGTCACGTCAGTAGCCCTCGGTCTTGGCGATCACTTCGTTCATGATCTCGCGGGTGCCGCCGCCAATGGGGTAGAGCCGCGCATCGCGGTACAGGCGCTCCACTAGGGTGCCTCGCATGTAGCCGGCGCCGCCAAAAATCTGCACCGCCTCGTCGCATACGGCGGAGCACGCATCGGTCGCCACGTTCTTGGCCATGGCCACGAGCGAGAGGCACGACTCGCCGGCGAGCACGCGGGAGGCCACCTCGCCGGTCAGGGCCCGGGCAGCGGCGATGCGCGACGCCATGTCCGCCAGCTTGTGCCGGATGACCTGTTGGCCCATGAGCGGCTTGCCGAAGGCTTTGCGCTCTTTGGCGTAGCGAAGGGCCTCGTCGTAGGCCAGCTGCGCGATGGCCACACACTGGCTTGCGAGCAATACGCGCTCGCGCTCGAAGTTGCTCATGAGCAGCAAGAAACCGCCGCCCTCCGGGCCCAACATGTGGCTCGCCGGAACCCGCGCGCCGTCGAACTGAATCTCCGCGGTGTCCGACGCCCACCACCCCATCTTGGCCATGGGCGCACTCGCCGTCACGCCGGGGCCTTTGGGGATGACCAACACCGAGATGCCGGCGTGCCCCGGGCCCCCGGTGCGCACGGCGGTCACGTAGAAGTCTGCGCGGACGCCCGATGTGATGAACGTCTTGCTGCCGGTCACGATGAAGTCATCGCCATCGCGGACGGCCTTCGTGGTCAGCTGCGCCACGTCGCTTCCGCCGCCAGGCTCCGTCACTGCCAATGCGGCAATCAGCTCGCCCGTCAGGGCTCTGCGCACGAAAGACTCTTGGAGCGCGACGGAGCCCGCGCGCACGATGAGCGGCAGCGCGATGCCGTGGCTCCCCAGGCTCACACACGTGCCCACGGACTTTCCCGCGCGCACGAGTTCGTCGCCCACCACCACGGCGTGGGTCAGATCACCGCCAGCACCACCGATGCTCTCGGGGTAAGAGACGCCCAAGACCCCGGCATGGGCCGCCTGCTCGTAGAGCTGCCGAGGGAACGTCCCGGACTCTTCGAAAGCATTCGCGTGCGGCGCGATGTGCGTCTCGGCAAAGCGCCGGACGTTTTGTCGCAGCGCCTGATGCAGCTCGGTCTCGAACAAGTACCGCATGTGCGCCTGGGGGGGTTGGGGTTGGCCGCGGACTGGATGGATCGCGCGTCAGTTGGGGGTGAGCAAGCCCCGGAGCTGCTCCGGACTGAACTCGTACTTGGTCTTGCAGAAGTCGCACTCGATATCGAGCATCTTGCCATCGGACACCAGGTGCTCGATGTCTTCGCGGGGCAACGTGGCCAGACTGGCGGCCAAGCGCGCCGTGCTGCAGTTGCACGCAAAGCCCAGCTCACGCTCTCCCACCAAGGTGTGAGGCATGGCGTAGAGAGTCTCGGCGAGGAGCAAATCCGCGGCGCCCTTGCCGCTGGCCAGCAGCGCGTCCATCGATTCGAAATCCTTGAGCCGCTCGGTCATGACCATGAGCTGGCCCTCTTCGAGCTCGGGCAGCAGCTGCACGAGGTAGCCCCCCGCCTGCGCCGGACCGTCGTCGCCCATGACACTGCCCACGGCAATGAAGGTGACCACCTGCTCGGAGCTCTGCATGTACTCCATGAAGGCCTCGGTAAGGCTGCCGTTGCTCGGCACCTGCACCACGCCTTGATGAATGGCGCCATTATGCATGGTGCGGGCCACCTGCAACAGGCCGCGGTCTTGGATGCTGATGGAGGTTGCGCCTTTGGCGAGCTGCACCAACCCGCGGGTGGTGCCGTCGGGATGTGCATCGGCGACGAGGCGCGAGCGACCATCGTCACCCTGCAGGATGACCTGCACACGAAGGTCTGGCGCCATGGCTTCGCGCACGAGAACGGCGCCGGTGATCAGCTCGGCGAAGATGCGCGCGAGATCGCCCGTGGCCCCCTGCGCGACGGCGGCGCCGCGAACGGTTTGAGTGGTCTCCACCGCGATAACGCGGAAGGACCCGTCGTCGGTCATGGCGCGAAGAGCGCGATCGCCTGGCATCGATCAAACGCTAACAAATCGTGCTCCGAAGCGCCCGCCTGCATTGGCCCGGTCCGTGCTCTTCTGCGGCGCATTACCCGCGGAATCGTCGAAAAGGTCGTACTTGCGCTGCTGCAGTCGAGGGCCGCACCCCTCATTCGCTGCTGACAGGCATCACTTTTCGGCCCTCGCCACCCAGACATCAAGGTAGGCAACCATGCTCAAGTCAGCCACACGGACTCCGGCGCAAGCGCCGGAGCCGATCCCTTTTGTCGAACGTACGCCGAGCGGCACCCTGGTAGCCGCCCGGGACCCGGCCCGCTTCGTGGTGGGACCGGTGCTCGGCACGGGCGGGATGGCCACCGTGCACCTGGGGGTGCACCTCGGCTGCGCGGGATTTCGCCGCGTGTGCGCCATCAAGCGGGTGCACACGCACTTGCTCGGCGACGAGCGCATCGAGCGCATGTTCATCGACGAGGCCATGCTCGCCGCGCGCGTGAATCACCCCAACGTGGTCAGCGTTCTCGACGTGGTGGCCGCCGGCGGCGAGATGCTCCTCGTGATGGAGTACGTCCATGGTGTGTCGCTGACGGAGCTGCTGCGGGCCTTCTCGCGGCGAGGCGAGCGCATCCCCCAAGACATTGCGGTGTCCATCGCCTGCGACGTCTTGTACGGACTCCACGCCGCCCACGAGGCCGCGGGCCCCTCCGGAGAGCCCCTGTGCATCGTGCACCGAGACGTGTCACCCCAGAACATCATGGTGGGCGCTGATGGCGTGGCGCGCATCGCAGACTTTGGCGTGGCGTGGGCCAAGCGACGACGGGAACATACGGACAACGGGGTCATCAAAGGCAAGCTGACGTACATGCCGGCGGAACAGCTGCTGGGCGAGCCGCTAGACCCGCGCGCGGACGTCTACAGCATGGCCCTCGTGGTTTGGGAGATGCTGACCGGCACGAAGCCCTTCGACGCGGCCGACGTCGTGGCTTTGGTGCAACAGAAGCTGCACTACCCGATGACACGAGCGACGGCCCTGCGGCGCAGCGTGCACGACAATCTCGACACCGTGGTGCAAAAGAGCATGGCGCGCGCCCGGCACGAGCGACACGCCTCGGCCATGAACATGGCGCGGGACCTCGAGGCCTGCTGCCCGCGTGCACCGCGCAGCGCCGTGGCCACCACCGTGCGACGTGCGTGCAGTGAGACGCTCGATGAACGCCTTGCCTTGCTGCGGCAGGCAGAGCTGCTCGGCACCGACCATGAGCAGCGCGGGCAGCAGCGGTCGACGCCCATGGCCATCTGCATCGACACGTCGGACTTCGGCCCCACGGACCGGGGCAATGCCGCCACATCGGCCGCGGGATCCGAGGCGCCAGCGCAACCCCTTCCGGCGCAAGGACCACCGGCACCCGCCCCCTTGGCGCGCCCCGATCGCACCGCGCTGCGCGCAGCCCTGCTGTCGGCTGCGGTGGCCTTCGCGCTGTCGGTGTTGGTGGGCGGCGCGGCGAAGCGCGCGGACCTTGTGCGCCTGGGTTCCATGGCACCGGCCATAACCATGGACCTTCGGGCGTCGGAAGGCGGCGCCGCAAGCGTTGCGGACGCGGGAAACCTTCATGATTCCGGCTCTACCGGAAGGTAGATACGTAGAGGCACCCCAGATTCGGCGCTAGGCGAAGGGGCGGCCTTAAGCGACGATACGAATCGTGCGGATCGCCTGGCTCACAGACATTCACCTCAACTTCCTGGACGATGCTGGGCTCGACAAGTTCTGCGAGACCATCGAAGAAGCGGCCCCCGACGCCGTGCTCATCACTGGCGATATCTCCGAAGCGCCGGACCTCGAGCGTCACCTCACCCGCGTCAGCTCGCCATTCTTCTTTCCGTTCTTCTTCGTGCTCGGCAACCACGACTTCTACCGCGGTGACGTCGAGACGGTACTCGCCAGGGCCAAGAAGCTCGGCAGCGGTCGCAACCTCCGTTGGTTGTCCGACGCCGGCGTCGTCAAGCTGGGCAAAAGAGCTGCGCTCGTGGGCCACGATGGTTGGGCCGACGGCCGCGCGGGCAACTGGGAAGCGTCCCAGGTGTTCCTAAGCGACTACATGCTGATTCAAGATCTGGTCACCACCGACAAGACCGAGCGGCGCACGCGCATGGAGGCCCTGGCCAAGCGCTCCGCCGATGCCCTACGTATCAGCATGGCCGCTGCCGCAGCCGACCACGAGCAGGTGCTGGTGGCCACACACGTCCCGCCCTGGCGCGAAGCCTGTTGGCACAAGGGGAAGATCTCCAACGACGACTGGCTACCGCACTTCTCGTCGCTCACCGTGGGCGAGGCCATCGCCGAAACGGCGCAGAAGTTCCCGGCCACCCAGTTCACGGTGTACTGCGGACACACGCACTCCGAGGGCACGGCGCAGATCCTCCCCAACGTGGAGTGCCGCACGGGTGCCGCAAACTACGGCAACGTACTCAAGCCAGTCATCATCGAGGTGTAGCCTCAGGTCACGCGCTCACGCGTGCCTACTTGGCCGCGCGCTCGCGCGCGCCTACTTGGCCACGCGCAACACCTGACCGTCTGCCGCAGCCACGTTGGTGCCGCGCGTCGTGAAGTACACGTGGGTGGCATCGACCGCGACGAAGCCCGGGCGATTCAGCCCCGCAACCAGCGTTTCCACCGGCCCCCCGGCAAGCGGCACCCGACGAAGCTCGCCACCCGTGGCATTGCCTCCACTCACCAAGAAGTACGCGTGCACATCGTCGAGCGCGAGTGCCAGCGGCCCGGGCTGCTCATCCGCGAGCACCGTGGGCGCCGGATCCGTGAGCCCTCGGCGGACGATGCCACCTTTGCCCCCGAGCACCCGGGCCCACACCGCGAGATCGTACCGTGCAGCGACAGCGACCAGACTCCCCTGCTGCGTGGCGAGCTCCGAGTCCGTGTTGTCGGCATAGCGCAACACCTTCACCATACCGCCATCCACGGCAGCCACGAGCCCCCCGTCGCCCGCCGCGATGTCCACGACGGCTCCGCCGAGGTTCTTGAGACCACCAATGGCCGCGTCCGGCGTCTCTGCAAACATGGTGTAGTTTGCCTTCAACACGCCTTCGCCATCGGCCATGTAGACGGCCGTTGCTGCCGGCGCCGGATGATGTGATCCGCAAGACGTGACGAACTTCTCCGGGCCACCGGACTTGGGCCGCTGCAACAACGAGCAGTACCCGAAGTAGAACGTGTCGCCCTGGCGCACCCAATGCCGGGCGTGGTGCCCAAGGGGCCGAGATTGGTCTTCTCAGTGACGGGCACTCCCCCGGCGAGGGGCACGGACACAATGGCCTCGTTGTCGAAGTTGCTGAACTTGCGCATGGCCTTGTACACGATGCGATCGTCGTGAAGCGCGAGATACGTGGGCTGCGCTTCGCTGCCCACAAGCACCTGCGGCTGGCAACGGCCCTCGCTGCATGTTGCCCCCAAACACGAGCGGCCGCAGCGACCACAGTTGGCCGGGTCTTTTGCAATGTCCGCGGCACACACGCCCGTGTCCGCCGTCGCGTCCGGCGTGGGCAAAGGAAGAACGTCGGCCACCGCATCCGGCACCACCGGGGCGTCGCTCCCAGCGGCATCGACGCCAGCACCCGCGCTGTATTGGTCTAGATCCCGAAGCGCCGTGCAGGCGAGCAGCTGCGCCGCGCCGCCCGCCCCAAGTGCCGCCACGTAGCCGAAAAATGCGAAACGGACGCGCGAAACCATCGTTTGTCCGATGTTCGCACGTCCGTTGCGCTTTGCCCAATGGGCCTGCAGGTTACTCTTCGGCGGCAGCGTCCATGGGCTCGGCCTTCTGGGCCTTGGCCTTCTTGTTGGCGCGGAACTCTCGATAAATCGTGAGGTCCTCGGCCACCAGCTTGGCCACCGCCGGCGCCTCGGCCACCGCGGTCTTCATGACCTTGATGACCATGTGCGGCGAGGTCTGGGCGATCTTGGTGCTGGTCTTACCGAGCGCTACCACGCGCTCCTTCCAGCGCTGCGCGCGGGTCTTGGTGATGTACGGCGCCACCGCGGCAACCAAGTCGGCGCAGTTGCCGGCGTAGGCGTGCGGTGCCTTGTAGAGGGGGCTCTTGAACTTGGGGTTCGCGTTCAAGAACGCTTGCACCTGCTCTTTGGTGACCCCGTGCTCGGAAAGCGCGCGGTCGTACTCGGCCGCCGCGGACTGCTTCGCCTTGAACAGGTACATCTGCACGCGGGAGTAGAAGTTGACGCGACCATCGCCGCTGGTCTCCACGGGGCAGTAGATCGTCCCGGGGAACTTCTCGCTGATGGCGCTCTGCACGCCGTCGGACACGCCAGCGCTGGGCATGCAGCCAAAGGGCTTCACACTCAGGGTCATGTGCGCCTTCTTCTTGGTCACGTTGAGGATCAGCTTGCCGACCTCCATGTGACCTTCGCCGCCGCGCAGATCGTTCGAGTAGTACTGGTCGCTCACATCGGCGATCTTGTCCATGTCCGGCAAGTGGTAGCCGTAGAGGCCCAGCGTGTACGCGAAGGTCTGGAACAGGGCCCGCACGCCGAGATCAGCGCCCTTGAGCGCCGCGAGCTTGACCGTGGCGCCGTAGTTGCCGATGTCGCCCAGGCCGTACTTGGCGAAATCGTGCTCGCGCAGGTCTTTGCGGTCGAGCGTGTCGTGTTTGCCTTCCCAGATCATGTAGAGAATCCAGGCGGCGACCAGCTGGATGTCGGCCTCGGCGCCCTCTTGCTCCAAGAAGCGCTGGAGCCCGTAGTTGCCGTCGCCTTCGGTGGTCATGGCCCAGAACTCGCCGATGATGCTGATCTTCGGCTTGGGCATGGTGCGATCGAGCTCCACGGCCTCGAAGAGCGGCTTGCAGCGCCAGATGGCCGGCAGAATCATGGTCTGCTTCTCGAGGGCCTCGTAGATGATCTTCTTCGAGGCTTCGAGGGCCTTGTCGGTCTCGCCGGCTTTGACCTCGTAAGGGCGCATGCGGTAGCCGAGCGCGTTGAGCACGTCCCCAGCGAAGATGGCCTTGATGATGGCCCAGAAGAACGCCGGGCCAAGCTCGAGTCCGAGCTCGTCGCCGGTGGCCTGCTTGACGCCGCCCGTCTGCTGGAACAACAGCACGCGGAAGCCCTCGAAACCCGCGTCACGCAGGGCCTTCCGGTACTCGGTGACGTACATGCCAAAGCGGCAGGGGCCGCAGGCGCCGGCGGTCAGGAAGACGAACTTCTTGACGACTTCTTCGCTGCTGAGACCATGTTTGTCCCGGAGCGTTTGCAGCGTCTTGACCAGGTTGCCCACGGTGAAATACGTGGGGTTGCACTGGCCGCGGTTGCCGAACTCTTTGCCCACCTGGAACGCCGCCGTGTCGGGCACGTCGAGCATGGCCACGTTGTAGCCAACGCCCTTGAGCGCGCCCTCGACCAGGTAGTCGTGCGCGATGGTGAGCCCGCCGACGAGCACCGTGACGTTCTTGCGCTCGGCCTTGGTGAAGGTGAGCCCCACCATGTCCTCGATCCATTGCTCGGTCTTGCCGTCGAGGCCCAGGCGTTTCTTCTCCGCTTCTTCGAAGGCAGCGAGCTCTTGCTCGATGTCCATCGCGGGCGCCTGCCCCACGATCTGGAGCTTTTTCTTGGGGGCCGAACCGGTGCTGGTGACTTGGTTGCTCATGGTTTTTTCCCTAACTCTCTTTTTACTCTTCGGCTTCTGCGGAGACACTCGAGGCAAGAGCCGGCGTGCTCTTGGGCATGGGCATTTCGCCCATGCGAACGATGTCTCCGTCCTTGGTCTTTTTGCCAAGGCGCACCATGCCCTTGGGTAGTTCTGGCGCTGCCTTCTGCTTGGGCGCCTCGTAGGCGCGTACCTTCTGCCGCAACATCTCGAGCTGCGCGCGAATTTCCGGATCCTGCACCTGACGCTCTTCGAGCTGCTTGTTCTTGAGTTCGAGGAGCTCCATGCGCTTGTTGTCGAGCATGTGCTCGAAGCCGCGGCGTTTGTCCGCGGCATCTTGCAAACGCTCTTCGTGGAGCTTGAGCGCATGCGCGTAGGTCTTGACGCGAATCTTGATGCTGCCCGATGGCTTGTTCGCGTCGATGTCGTGCAAGGCCGCGTACGGCGTCTTGCTCTTCTCGATGATGGCGTCGATGAGCCCGTAGATGGGCGCGTCGTGACCGCACTTGAAGCTCGACAGGTCGAGCACCACGACGTTCGGGTGGTGCGCCGCAAAATTGGCAGCCCACACCTTCTGCGCGCTGTTGACGGAGTAGTTCTCCGGCCACAGGTGGTTGAGCTCGAGCGGCGACTTCATGACGCCGCGATCGAGTTCGTCTTTGTAGTACTTGTCCAAGTACTCGCGGGTCTTGGGGATCGAACGCGCCGACAGGATGGGGTAGCCCAACACCTGGAACTCGTCGGGGATGCCGTGGTTGAGACCCGGATCCGAGTGGTACGGGCGACCGATGAGAAGGATGGCCACACGGTCTTCGGCTTCCACCGTCTCGAGGATGGCGCGCCCTTTGTTCTCGAGGTCGTTCTCGAAGATGGTGAACGCCTTCCAGGCCTCGCGGCAGGCGTGATCGTTCTCGTCTTCGGTGATGCCGAGGCGCGGGCCCCAGATTTCGAACATGCGCCGCGCCATGAGGCTGGGCTCCACGAAAGACAGCGGCGGGTCCACGTACTCGATGCCGCGCGTGGCAAAGAAGTCGACCTCTTTGGTGAACGCTGCCTTCATGACCTCGGGCGCACCGGCCACGATGGGACAACAGGCGTTGTCCATGGTGTCCGCCACGAAGTTGGTCACGTGCGTGAGGATGGGGAAGAAGATGTACTTGAGAGGCCGCTTCTCGGTGTGCTGCTTGAACAGCAGGTTGTGCACGTGCGCCTGCGCCACCTTGGACGGGTAACACGGGTCGATGGACCCATACTTGCCGCCCTCGACCCAGAGCTCCTCGGTGGTCTCGTCCGAGAACACTACGTTTTGCTTGGGAATGCCCACGGCCTCGAGGTAGGTCCGGAACCACGGCGCCGTGGTGTAGATGTTGAGCACCCGGGGGATGCCAACGCGGATCTTCTTGCGTGCGGCCCAAGACTCTTTGCTCGACCTGCGGAAGGGCCGCGTGATCTGCACGCGGCGCTGGCCCAGGATGCCCTTCTTGACCTCGACGTCTTTGATGGGCGAGCCCTCTTCGGGCTGCGGCGCCGGCGCGTAGAAGTGCATGAAGGCGCGCTTGGCCTCGTAGTCCACCATGTTGGGGAACTCTTGGGCGGTCTTCTTGCGCTCGGCCACCAGGGCCAACATGGCGTCTTTGGACTCGACGGTGCCCTTCTCGCAGGAGAACCCGGCGATGTAGCGCGAGGTCTTGCCATCGGGCGTCTTGGTGTCGATGAACGTGCGCTTGCACTCGTTCGGGCAGAAGTGACAGACCGTCTCTTCGTCGTTCTTGGTGGTGTATTCGAGGTTGATGGCCTCATCCAAGCCAATGAACGTAGACGTTCCCGAGCGACGGACGCGACGCAGGGTCTCCATGGCGGCGCCGATGGCGCCGGCCTCGCCCGTGTGCGGGTGCACGAACACCTCGGCGTTGGGCACGCGCTCTTTGATGTAGTCGACCTGGGCCTTGACCGCGGCCAGGTTGTACTGGGTGCCGCCCTGGAGCACGAACCTGCGCCCCAACGAGGCGAGCCGCGGGATCTGCACCACGTACTGCCAAACGTTCTTGGGCAGCACCTGCGCCAGCCCCGCGAGCATCTCTTCTTTGGAGAAGCCCTCTTTCTGGAAGTTGACGCGATCCGTGTCGAGGAAGACGGCGCAGCCGTAGCTGAACTTGGGGGCCAGCTCGGCCTGGAAGGCCACGTCGGCGAAATCGGTGACCTTGACGCCGAACGAATCTGCCGTGGCCTGAAGCAACATGCCGTTGCCCGCAGAGCAGCTGTTGGACAGGCGGAAGTTGGCGATGTCGCCGTTCTTCATGAACAAGACCTTGATGTCTTGCCCGCCGATGTCGCAGATGACATCGATGTCGCCGAAGAAGTGCACGGCGCTCATCATGTGCGCCACGGTCTCGACCACGTTGACGTCGCTCTTGACGGCTTCTTCGAGCACGTCGGCGGCGTATCCGGTGGCGCCAAAGCCCTTGACCTCGAGGGTGGCGCCCTGGGACGTCACGTACTCTTTGAGCTGCGCCAGCAGCTCTTTGGTGTCTTGGATGGGGTTGCCCTTGGAGAGCTGGTAGCCCTTGGCCAGAATGTTGCCGGTCTCGAAGTCGACCAGCACCGCTTTGCTGGAGGTCGAACCGCCATCGAGACCGATGACGGCCTGCACCACCTGCCCCGGCTCGAACTTGGCGCCGACGTACTTGGGGATCTTGTAGAGTTCACGGAACTCGTTGAGTTCGATCTCCGTCTTGGACAACGGAGGGCCGGCGCTCTCGCCGAGGCGCGCCTTGCGGCCGTTCTGGATGTACTCGCGCAGGTTGCTGGTGCCCGAGAGAAGGCCCACGTGCTCGGGCTCGTGCAGGCCGTACATGACGGCGCCGAAGGCCGCGTAGTACTCGGCGTTCTTGGGCACGAAGACCAGCTCTTCGATGGGGATGTCTTTGGGGTAGTCGAAGCCGCGCTCCTCCCAGATTTGCGGAATGCGCAGGCGCCAGCAGTCTTGAAGGAACGGCAGGTAGGTGTTGGGGCCGCCCAGCAAGAGCACCCGCGGCTTGAGCGTGCTGCCACGCGTGAGCACGCTGAGGTTCTGCATGACGATGGCGTCGGCCAGCGAGCAGAGCACCTCGGTGGCGGGGATGCCGCTCTTGATGAGGTTGACGATGTCCGTCTCGGCGAAGACGCCACACTTGGCAGCCACGTGGTGGAGCTTGGAGTCGTCGAAGCGCAGCGTGGTGACGAGCTCCGGCGGCGCGTTGACCTTGAGGAAACACTTGTCGATGGTGGCGCCGGTGCCGGACGCGCACTTGTCGTTCATGGACGCGACGGCGGTCTTGTCGCCCGTCTTGCCGTCGGTCTTGATCATGATGATCTTGGCGTCTTGGCCGCCAAGCTCGATGACGCTGCCCACGTCCGGGTGCAGTCGTTCGACGGCCAAGGAGACGGCGTTGACCTCTTGGACGAACTTGCCACCGACGGGCTCGCACAACGGCGCGGAGCCGGAGCCCGTCAGGAAGATGCGCCACTTGTCGGCCGGGTGCTCCGGGTAGGCCGCCATGATCTCCTCGAGCATTTCGAGGACCTTCTCGGGCTGCTTGGTGTGATGGCGCTCGTAGCGCGAGGAGAGGATCTCCTTGTTGGCGGGGTTGACCACGACGTACTTCACCGTCGTTGAGCCAACGTCCATACCGATCGCGAGGAAGCCGTTGAAAGTTGCCATGGTGATGCTCGATCTCTCGTTGCTGCTTACGCCCGAAGGGGACCTCCGGCCGATCCCCTGAACAGGCGCCACTAGACTGACGCGTCAGTCAGCAAAAGGCTAGCCCTTGGGCGCAAACTCGTGAAGTTATTTTCGGAGCCCCCTCAC
The DNA here is from genome assembly GCA_044358965.1 of Polyangiaceae bacterium. Classification (GTDB taxonomy): domain Bacteria; phylum Myxococcota_A; class Polyangia; order Polyangiales; family Polyangiaceae; genus SXNL01. The sequence goes on along the minus strand of JBIKNA010000038.1, from coordinate 7,314 downwards.
GAGACGCAAATTCATGAAATGACATTTATTTTCTACATCACCCAGAGCCAGGCACGCGGTGCCTACATGTGCGCACGCAATCGTTGCACCTCAAAACTGACACCGGTGTCAGTGCAGTCAGGCCCGAGCGCGGGTAGCCCACCCGGCACCGAACGGCGGGTGTCTGGCCTGCCGCCATCGGATTGCAAGCAAGCGACACCATCGACGATGGTATGAGGCGAACCCCGCCATGCGAGCCCCGATGGACAAGTCCGAGCGTCGAGCCCAGCTTCTGCTGGCCGCCAAGGACATCTTCTCCAAACGCGGATACCACGCGGCCAAGATCGACGACATCGTCGCCGCGGCCGGGGTGGCCCGGGGCACCTTCTATCTCTACTTCCAAGACAAGCGGGGCATCTTCGAGGAACTGGTGGACCGCGCTTTCGCCCGCCTGGGCATGGCCATCGTGCGCGTAGACCCCAAGGCCGACGTGCCTGCGCAGGTGCGCGAGAACATCTTCCGGATCATGGGGGCGCTCCTCGAAGACAAGGCCACCACCAAGCTGCTGCTCTCCGACGCCATGGGTGTGGACCCGGCCTTCGATCGCAAGCTCAACATCTTCTACGAAGGTGTCACCAAACTGCTCGAAGAGAGCCTGCAGGAGGGTCAGGAGCTTGGTCTGGTCGGTGAGGGCGATCCGCGAACGCTGGCCATCCTGACCATCGGCGCCATGAAGGAGCTCCTATACCAAGTGGTGCGTCGCGATTTGCCCATGGGCGAAATGGAAATCGTGAGCGCCCTATATGCGTTCTTGTCGCGCGGCTTCTTGCGCATCTGAATCGCGCATGGCCGCTTCGGGCCCACCGCGGGGCAGGCCCTACCGGCTGCCGGCCGCTCAGGGGGCGCGGAACACGAGCAGCGTCGCGGTCATGGGCGGCGCGGCGTAGGCGTAGGCGTTGCGTTTGCTGAGCGCGCCTTGCGCGGCCAAGTACGGGTTGGGGCTCGCCTGGTCGATGCGGTACGCCTCGAAGGTGCCAAGGTTCGCGGAGTGAAAGGCGCGGAGTCCAAACCTGCGCGTGGCGTTGGTCTTGTTGACGACGAGCACCGTGACGGTGTTCGCGTTGTCGCTGGTGGCGAAGACCGACGACTGGTCCTTCTCCGGGTGCTCGACACGCACCAGCGTATCGCCGAAGCGCGTGGCACCAATGGCTGCAGCGTTGGTTGGGTTGCGCAGAAGCTTGATGGCGCCGTAGGCATGGCTCACGTTGCCCGGGTGCGGCCACAGTGCAGCCATGTGCAGACCCTGCCGCGCAAAGACGCCCAGCGTATCGGCAACGGCCAGACCACTTGCGATATGCCCGCGGCCGCCGGGGAAGTACTCGGTGACGCCCAGCTTGGTGCCGGGGTAGTACGCATCGATGCGGGCCTGCAGGCGGTTTAGGATATTGGCCGGGGCGCGCAGGTGATCTCGCGTGATCCACGATTGCTCGTCGTAGGTCGGATCCCAGTAGCTGCGCGGGCCTTGCACCACCGCCGAGATCTCGTCGGCGGTCATGGGCCGCGTCGTGTGGTCCAAGAAGTTGGTGAACACGCCATTGAACACGCGCTGCGGATACCAGTGCATGTCCCAGGTCTCGAGCAGGCGCGTTCCGGTGTTCTGGCTCTCGGTGCGCACGGCCTTCAGGAAGTCGTCCATGTACCAGGCACCAGTGGTGGAGTTTTGGTACCGGGGGATCATGGACCCGTACCAAGACGTCCAGCCGTCGAAGCCGTAGTGATCGGGACCCACGATCGCAGCGCTGGGCGAGAGCTGCTTGACGCGCTTGGCGAAGGTCAGGAAACGAGCGGTGAACTCGTCGCCGGTGACGCGTTTGCCCACGGCCACACCGTTGTGCACGAGCGTGTCGCCAGAGCCGGCCTGGAGCATGGGGAAGTTGTACGCATACAAATCGGGCTCGTTGTCGATGCCCACAAACGTCTGCGTGGCCCCCGGGGCGTAGATGTCGCCAGGAAACTGGCTCTTCAGGAAGTTCAGATGCTCGTCCGTGTAGACCACACCGTCGTTGAGATCGGGCACGAGGGAGAGCGCCGTAGGCTTGACCACCTCGACGCGGCGGAAGAAGGCATCGCGGTTCCACCCCGTCGCGAAGGAGATGTTGCTGGCGACGGGGCCCGAGACGTACCCGTTCAGCACGAAGGGCACCATGCTGGCACGGCCGGCGGCGCGGTTCCGGGCGATGAGGGTTTGGTCCAGGGCGCCGGCGACGCTTTGGTTGGGCAGCCCTTGGGCCAAGTACATGTCGCTGCCCCAACCGTTGTTGGGGCCACCGTTGGAGACGTTGGTCTCCCAGTTATAGGTGTTGGCGCGGTCTCCGCCGCGGCGCACCAGGGTGACGCAGCGCATGAAATCCGCGGGCAGTTGCGCCACCGTGGCGACGTTGACACCGTACAGCAGCGGTGAGACGGCCTTGCGGTCGGACGCCGTGCGCACGATGGTCTCGACGTCCACCTCGCCTGCGGCAAACGTGTCCGGATCGCCGCCGACGGGCGGCACGACGGTGCGCAACGGCGGTGCTGCGCCGTCTTTCTGGAAGCGGACGTTGTCGACGTAGAACGAGTACAGGCTGGTGGACTCGTTCTTGAATGTGACGGCCCGGAAGGGCTGCGTGCTGAGCGCCGAGACCGGGATGGTGACGCGGTGCCAAGTGTTGGCCTTGAACCCACCGGGGACAAACGACGAGAGCGTCTTGGTGGGCGCAAAGTCGAGGCCAATGCGCATGGAGTTCATGGCCGCGGGCGGCGTGCCAGGCCCCGCGGAGATGTCGAAAGACACCGTGCTGAAGGCATTGGAGGCAAACGCTGCCTGGTTCCAGTCGTAGACGAAGGTGAGCGCCCCCCATGCGGCGGTGAACGTGCCCTTGCGGGCATTTGCCCCCGTGCTTCGAAAGGTGTCTGACGCCTGGGCGACGGACCAGCCCCCGTGGCTGAAGCCGGCGCCGAGCGCATCCGTGTAGACCGCACGCTCTTGCGGGGCCGCGTCGGTCCAGCTCAGGCGCACATCATCCAAGAAGAACGGTACGTTGCTGAGCGTGCTCTTGTTGGCGATGAGCACACGCCGAAGGGGGCGCCCTCCGGGGTTCAGCACAGACATCGGGATGTTGACCCGGTACCAGGTGGAGGCCGCCACGTTGCCCGTCGGCACCAGATACGGCTTCAGCGTCACGTACACGGGCGCGGTGGCGGCATTGTCGTCGTCGACGGCCACGGCGAGCGTGTCGATGCCCGCATGCACCGTCGCCCCCGCGTTGAAGGCGAAGGTGAGTTCGGTCTGCGAGGCCGCATCGTAGGGAGCCTCTGCCGCGGTGATCACGGCGGCATACTCCGCGTTGGGCGCTTGCAGGTTGATCTGCAGCGAGGTCGTGCCCTCGGCCTTTTGTGCCGTTGTGGGCACAGCCGTCACGGCAGTCCCGGACGCTACGAAGGGCGCAACATAGGCATCGGCAAATACCGCCGACGTTCGGGCCGGCGGCCGCGGGAGCACGATGAGTTCGGCACCGGTGGGTGTGGTCAGATCGTCCGTCCTCGAGGCGATGGGCCCGAGGTCCGGTGTGTCTTCGGGCATTTCGCTTACGCATCCAGCGGTTACCGCAGAAACCACGAGGGCCAGGGAGACGGAACCCAGGACGGCTGAACGCATGTAGGCGTCCATACGCCACAGACTGACACCGCGCCATGCACCTGCGCCGAATTGGGAGACGAAATCGCGAAGGAGTATGAAGGTGCGTTAAGGCGATGCGTGTGCGCCGTGCTGGACTGGGTCCTTGTGGCTGGGGCCGAGCCTTCGCTCCACAAACAAGATGGCGAGCGCCGGAAGCTCGAGGTAGCCGTGGAAGAAAGCCGCCTGCAGGTAGCGCATGCGCGCAACGGCCAGGTCTTGGACGGCGTACACAAGCAGGGCGAGGGCCGGCAGCAAGGCAAACAAGAGCAGCACGGAGCCGAGGTCTGCGCGAAGCGCCCGAAGCGACTGCCGGTACGAGCGAGGCCCGGAGCCGCGGGCCTCTTCCGGGACCAGACGCAGCCACACGACGTAGTGCACGCCTTGTCCGAAGGCATACAGCAACGCAAAGCGCATGGCCCACGTTCCGTCCTGGCTGGGCGACAGCTGCAACGACAGCGTGTCGACATCGAAACCGCGCGGCGGCGTCACGCGGAAAAATGACGCATCGAGCGCGCCCGACGCGATGAGCCCGACGCCCAAGAGGGCGCAGCCCAGGGGAACAAGAAACCAAGCCGTCCGGCGGGGTCGGAAGAGCACGAAGAAAAGCAGCGCAATGCCGTTGTGTGCGTGCAGGAACACGAAGTCTGCAAGGAACGTATTGCGCGATGCCAACACGAGCGCGACACCGCCAAAGGCAAGGGCCACCGCACGCCGAAGGTGAGAACCGCGACTGCACAACGCAGCCACGAGGGCGCCGATGAGTGCACCACGGACGCCGAGCCCCGTAGACGCAAGGCCCACGCTGAGCAACAGGCTGCCCAAGAGCACCCCGCGCCGGTGCAACCCCGGTCGCAGCACCAGGTAGCGAATGTCCGAAAGAATATGGGGGATCCCGAGCACGATGGGCCCGAGAGCGATGACCCACGCCGGCACCAGCGCCACAAGGCAGAACGACACGAGGCACATGACGCTGCCGTACAGCGCGACGCGGCGATCGAGGGGCACGTAAGCACCGCGCAGCCAAGGCATCGACCTGCGCAGCGCCCAGGAGCGCGCCCGATCGAGCAAACCGATGGGGGTGTCGAGAACGGCGGCGAGGGACATGCTCCAACACAGAGTGTACCGGGCCCGCGGCAGCAAAAAAGGCCGGCCTTGCGAAAAGTCGCCACCCCCGTACAGTGAAGGCATGGAAGGGCGCCGCCCCGGCGCATCGCGAGACGCATGAACGACCGAGATCCCCCCACGCAAAAGCGCCAGAGTGTGCCCAGCGTGATGTTCATTGGGGTCGCGACGGAGTTCGTGGACCGGTGCCGTACGGCGCTGGCCCCGATGCCGGTCATTCGCGCCGCGCACGCCGTTGCGGCGGCAGAGCGTGCGGTGGTCACCCGGCCGGTGCTCATCGTGCTGGGGCCAGACCAAGCCGAGCGCGACATGGCCCACCTGGCCGATGTCGCGCGGGCCGTGGGTGCCGAGATCGTACAGCAGGCAGACCTCGGAGACCTGGAGCGGGCGCCGGCCAAGGTCGAGCAGCTCGCGGCGACGTGCGCGCGGCGGCGCAGCGGTCAGTTCGTCGCCGTGGAGCTCAACGAGATCAAGTCCCGGTCGCGGTAGGCGCCTGGGCTGCCGCCAGCACCGGCGTATGCATCACTCGATAATGATGGTGTGGGCGCGTCGCTCCACGACCCAGGACTGAAACCGCAGCATCTCGGCGTCGGTGGCAAGGCCAACGCATCCGTCTGTGGTGTCGAGGGCGTTGGTCCACGCCCCAAGACTGCGCACGCTCCGATGGGGCCCGTGCACGCCAACGGCTGTCCCGGTAAACCCTTGGGCCCGTTGCGCAGGCGTCGGGTACTCGATGGGTGCGAACAGACCAAATGCGACGGAGTGCCGCGGCGCACCGAGACCGTAGCGCCCGAGCGGGGTCTTTCCGTCGCCCTCTCGGGTCTTGCCCGTGCCGTGTTTGCCAAGGCGAACGCGAAACGCGTCTTCGCGACGACCCGCTCGGCACAAGGCCATGGAGTGTCGGCCCGTGTCGACCAGCACCACGGCCTCGGGCACCGCAGGGCAAGAGGCCACGTCGGGCGCAAGGCCCCGGGAGACTACCGTGACGAGTCCGCATGCGAGCAATGCAAGGCCTGCGACCCCTGCATAGATTCGCCAGCGACGCGAAGGCGTGCCCACACCATGGGAACGCGCACGCAGGGCAGAACCTTCCCTGCTCCACCTTCCCTGCTCCACACTTCCCTGCTCCACACTTCCCTGCTCCAGAAAGGTCGCGGTCCGCGCGAATGGCGCCGTCGCCATGGCGCCGTGGCAGAGACTTGGGCTATGACGCGGCCGATGGGCAAGACGACGGGCGCGCCGCGAAAAGCTCCGGGGATCGCCCCCAAGCTGCTGCTCGAGCAGGTGATGGCCACGGCGCCTTGGGCGTTCACCATCGAACCCACGCTGCCCGCCGCCGACATCCTTTCGAAGGCCGGCGAGATCGACGCGCGGTGGCGCAAGGGCGACGCAGGCGAAGATTATTTTGTGCTGCTGCTCGCGGCGCACTTCACCACCGTGGCCACGTTCTGCCCCACAGATGTCGACGTGCGAATCAGACAGCACGCCTGGAGTGAGCTTGCCGGAAGGCGCCTGACGTCGGCCATCGAGCGCGTCGAGGAGATCGCGCGCTGGGACGTCAGGCCCGTCACCGCACGGCACGTGGTGCTCGGCAAAGAAGTGCTGGCGGGCCATCAGGGCGAGTGGTTCAGCGTGATGGCGGGCGCCCTGGGTCGCGCCCTTGCGCTGGGTGACGAAACCGCCGCGGCGCACGCACGCGATTGGATCGAAACCGAACTCGCTAGGGAAGCGAAGCTCGTCACCCTGGCCCGCAAGAAGGGCACCGACCAGCAGCTACTCTCCGTGGTCACCACCGTGGCGCACAACCTCGGCGACCTGTCCCGCGTGGTGGAGACCTGGCAGAAGACGCACGCGGAATCAGAGCTTGGGCGACGCTATCTTCGTCTTGGGCACGAAGACAGCACGCGCTTCGATGGCGCCTTCGTGTTTGCCGGTGAGCTCAACAAGCAGCGCATGGCCAAAGAGAACCATCGCTTCTTGCCGCTGCGCGCGCCGCGGGCCTTGCGCCGCGCACGGGAGTTCATCATGCCCTTTGGGCCTTACTTCTACGATTGGGGCCACATGATCGGCCGCACCCCCGCGCTCACGGACGCCGAGCGCGCCGAGATCCTGCTCGCGCTCTTGAACATGCACGAGCGCCGCACCGACGAACATGGCTGCCTGCGCGCCATCGCCGGAATGAATGCAGCCTTCCCCGGCGGCGCCGCGCGCCTTGGCAAACTTGCAGCGCCCGGGCAAGCCATGGCGCTGGCGCGCGCCGGGGTCCAGGCCGCGCTGCGCGAGCCCGAAGCAGCTTTCCTCAAACGCTTCCACGCGGACATCACACGCTGACACCGAGCATGATCTTCGATCAAGCTCAGCGATTTAGCTTCCTTCGTTATCGGAGGACGCTGTCCTCCGCCCCAGAGGCATTGCCGCTGGGGCCCCACCTCCTGCATTTGGGTCCCAAGCCCAAATGGCGCCAGGCGTCTGTAGTCGAATCGCGCTCGGTCATT
>JBIKNA010000276.1:0-9543 GCA_044358965.1 Polyangiaceae bacterium | reverse complement strand
GAAGAAGCCTGCGAGCACATTGAGGCGATGTGCCGTGGCCGCCATGCGTTGCGCCGACTGCGCCTGTTCTTCGGCTTGTTTGGCGGCGGTAAACGAGAGACCAAACTGGGCATCCTGAAAGAGCACCTCGGCCGATCGTTCGATGCTCGCGGCGCGATCTCGGGCGTTGATTAGGTCGCGCTCCGTCTTGACCATGTCGCGAGCTTGCTGAAGTCCGTGGTGGAGGCCGCGCGACAATCTCACCATGGGCGCAAGGGATTCGAGCACGGCGTGGTACTGCGTGGCGGTCTGCGCTGCCTGCTCGGCCACATCCAAGTCGGCCAAACGCGACTCGTACGCCGACAGCAAGTCCCCGAGAGCGCCCATGGCCGAGCCCGGCAGATTCGTGCGGAAGTTGCCGTCGGCCGCACGCCAGAACAGGAGCGCCTTGGCCTGCGCTTCGGTCCCCGGCAGCGGGTGCAAGATGATGAGCAGATGCCCGTCCTCGAACATGGACCGCTGGGGCCCAGCATCTTTTCCGAGGCGATTCCGAATCGAGTCGGGTACGGCCCACATCTTGGGGAGCACAGTGGTCTCGGACTTCATGCACCGCAGGGTACACCGACTCGGGCTGGTCGCGGGCCGGACGCCGAGAGCTGCAGCACCTGCAAGCCCCCCAAAGCATCCAGCGCTCGCTCGAAGGCTAACGCGCGGCGACGACGGAGGGCACCGACTCGGCCATCTCGGCGGTGAGGGTGCTCGGCGGAGCCTCGTGCCCAAGCAGTGTTTTCACGGTCCCGGCGATTTCCGTCAGGTACATGGTCTCGCTGGCGCAGGTGGCGCCGCGCGCCGCAAGCCCCTCGCCAAAGGCCGCGAAAAACACCCGGGCAGACTCGGGGTACTCGGGGCCGTGTTCGTGGAAGTTGCTGGCGCGGCCATGGTCGGTGGTCACGAGCACGATGGTGTTCTGGCCGTCGCTCCCCATGCGCGCCAGCGTTGCCGAGAGTTCGCCCAAGGTGTCGTCGGCCTTGCGAAGTGCGCGGAGGTAACCATGACGGTCCCAGCGGTGACCGTACTCGTCGGTGTCGCCGAGCCCCAGGACCAAGAGTTTGGGCCTACGTAACTCCAGGTAGCGCAGGGCGGCGCGGGCCGTGAACGCGTCCGCGCGATAGTCGCCCCAGCCCGGGTACGGCCCGGCTTGTGCGCCCTCGCCCAAGATCCCCTTGAGCGCGGGATCCGTCTCCGTGGCCACGAGCGCGTTGAAGTCCGAGGCCGCAGCCACGAACGTCTTGCTGGTGTCTACCGTGGCTGCGCGGGCGTAGTGGCCCCAGGACGCAAACACCGCGACGTCTTTCGCCGACTTGGCGGTCTTGCGCAGATCATCGATGAAGGTTGGTCCTTGGACCTGACCACATTCGTTGGTGGCGCACTTGTCCGAGGCGGCGCCCGTGAAGATCTCGAAGTATCCCGGCAGCGAGACGAAGTAGGGGCCTTTGGCTCGCACCTCGTTCTTGCACGACGGCCCGCCGAACAGAACGCCGTGTTCTTGGGTGAGCCGGTGCAGGTTGGGCGTGTACGGTGCCGCCAACGGGTCTTGTGCCGGGGCGTCCCCAAGGCCGGCGAAGACGTCTTGCCACATCACGCCGTCGATGGTGACGAGAACCACCCGCGGGTCTGCCACGTAGTTGGCCGCGTCGTTGAGGGCTGCGGAGCCCACAGGCCGTGCGCGCTGCCGGCTGGTGAGCGAAGACATGGGCGCTTCGTTTCGCGCAGCGGCCGCAGGGGCCTGCGTTTGCGAATGCTCACACCCACCCAAGGACTGACTGCAGGTCAGTCCCAAGAACAACAGGGAAAGTGCACGTTTCGCGAACATTGGCTTATGAACTCCTCGCGGGACTCCGCCGCGATCGTCATCGCACAACACAAACGTGACACGCCGGGTGAGCCCGGGCAATTTTCTGGCGATGTTGTGCGCGGCCAGCGCGCGATGCGAACGCCGCTTCGCATAGGTTGCACAAGCGCCAAGAGCCTGAGCCCTAGAGCCCCATCCAGACCGACGAGCGCATGCCGCGTACCCGCATGCTCCGCTCAACGAATACGTCGAGGGCACGGAGCATCTGGTCCCGGATGGGCTCCCCGGTGCTGGGCCCCTCGAGCAACGCCACCGCATGTGCGATGGCTTCGAGGGTGGAGACCATGCCCGGCCGCGGGGCCGTGCGGAGTCGGTACGCCGACGGCGGAAGTGAGGGCAAACACACGGGGCTCGCCCCCAGGGCCCACGGATCACGCCGGGAGGCCCGGCGCGCCTGGTCCCAGGTGCCATCGGGCACCACAAGCGTTACGGAAGCCTCCGCCGCCAGCGCGCAATGGGAGGGACCAAGTGGCACAGCGCCATCCGCCGGAAACAGAAGAAGTCGCCGGCCCTCGTCGGGTACGGACGGCGCAACATCGGGTCGTCCGCGCACGACCACGCGCGAGCCCTCGAGAAGCTCCGTGGCCAAGAGCCCGGTGTTGCTGCTCTTGCGAAGCTCGATGTGGTGCACAAGAAGCACCACCCTTATGCGCGTGGGCGCCCGGGCTACGTCGGCACACATGCACAGCGCCGGGGGCAACCGACAACGCAAGCAGCGCGGAATGATCCGACTACGCATCCGCGCCGAGCGTTGGTCAGCGGAGCTCAGTCGGTGCCGGCGTCCGTGCCGCCTTCGGCGCCCGCGTCAGCCGTAGGAGTGAACTGACAGGACTGCTTGACCAGGCGCTTGATGAGGGCGATGTAGTCCGCATCGCTCGAGCTCTTGACGAAGCAGGTGTTCGTGACCGTGGCGGTTTGGGCGCTCTTGAGGCACTCCGCGCTAGGCACGACGTCTTTGCACTCGGCAGCGACCACTCCCTGCAAGCAGCTCGTTCGGTCGGCGCCCGTGCACTCGAGGCAGTAATTGCCGAGACAAGCGTTGTAAGCGTAGTACTTGGCGCCGCACTCGGCCCCCAGCAGGTTGCGCAAGCACCCGTCCACGTTGGCCGCGGACTGCTTGGCAGCCTCGGAGAACTTCACGGGCCCCCACGCCGCGGCGTCGTTGTCCGTCATGGCGCACTTGCCGCACGCCGTCCCGCGTTGGGTCACGCACTCGGCGCTGTCGAAGGTTGCGGCAAGGTCGTCACCACAGGCGGCGTAGAGCGCCGTGAGATCGGCGTCGCTGCACGAGTTGGCGCGGGCGGTGGCGGGCTTGGTGGGCGGCGCGGTAAACGGGTCCGTGGACTTGCACTCCCCACCGGTGGCGCCCGTGTCTTTCTTGGCGGCGTCGGTGGTGCTGCCAGAGTCTTCGGTGACATTGCCGCTGCTCGATGAGCCGGATCCCGATGCCCCAGCATCGTTCGTCGCGTTGTTGTTGCTCTCTACGCTGCAGGCAAAGACGAGAGCCACGCAGCCCGACGCCAACAACAAGGAAGACAAAGCTTTGCGCATCACAACCGACCTTTCCGGAAAAGTAGAGACCGAGGCGCCCAACCCCAAAACCAATGGGGAGCGACGCGAACGTCCTATCGATGAAATATGAACCCGATGTGGGTGCCCTGCCAACGTTTTGCCGCTGGCATCAAGGTACGACACGCGCTCACCCAGCAAAAAGGGCCGGGTTCTTGTCGAACCTGGCCCCCGTTGCCAATGCATTCAGCCCGACAGGCGCTCAGCCACCGTCGCCAGCGTCGGTTCCCGCGTCCTGGGCCCCGGTGAACTGACAGGTCTGCTTGATGAGGAGCTTGAGCAGGTTATTGAAGTCCGTGTCCGAGACGCCCTCGCCGTAGCAGGCGTCCGCGGCATCGCTGTTTTTCTCGTAGGCGTCGGAACAAGCTTTGGACAGCGGGTAGGCCGCACACTCTTTGGCGTCGGTTTCCTCGTAGCAAGAGTCGAGGCCCTCTTGGGTTTCGCACTGTCCACAGTACGCGTAGGCGCAGTCATTGTAGTGCGCGAGCTCGACGCCACACTTGGCGCCGGTCACGTGCTGCAGGCACCCGTTGGTGTTGGGAAAGCCATCGGCGCCGCTGTAGACGACGGGCCCCCAGGCCGCGTCGGTCTCTTTGGTGGCGATGCACTTGCCGCAGGTGGTGGAAAGCAGCGCCACACATGCGGAGGCGTCCATCTTGTCGACCACGGTGCCGCAGGCTGCAAAGAAGGCGGTCACATCGGCGTCACTGCACGCGCTCTCCCGCGTGACGTTGGGCTTGACGGCGGGCTCATAGGGGTCGGAGCCCTTGCAGACCTCGCCGGTGGTGCTGCCGCTGTCGGTCTTGCCGCCGGAGTCGGTTTTCCCGCTGCTGCCAGCGTCCTCCGTCGCGGTCGCGCCAGAGTCGTTGCCCAAAGGCGTCACCACGGGATTGGTGGTCGAGCTGCACGCGAAGAGGATTCCTGCGAGCGCCGCAGGAACAAGGACGACAGTGAGAACTTTACGCATGACGGATCGACCTCTCTCGGAAGCGCCGTGGACACGGCTTCGATGCGGTTTGCCCGCATCAGCCCAAGGCCACTATCGGGCATTGCCAGGATCTCCAAGGTGTTTAGGCGCCTCTGCACAGGAAGGTAGGACCAAGTCGTACCCGACACGCGATCCGAAGGTCCCACCTGTGCCACACGGCGCAAGCTGGCACACGCACAAAGCGTTGATATTGCAGCGCTGCACCTTGGCATTGGTCGTGCTCCTGCGCCTGGCATGAACCGCAAGGCTTCCCTCTTCTTCCTGCCTTCGTTGCTCTCCCTCGGCATGGCCGTTGGCTGCAGCTCTGGCAGCAGCAACAGCGACACACCGCCAGACTTCACCGGCCGCGATCCCGAGACGGGCTTCTTCGAGAGCGACGATCCGCGCGCCCGTGGCGACCAGAACGACGCAAAGTCGGGCGGCGCCAGCTCTTCGGGCGGAGCTGACGCCTCGGCTCCCGCGCCGGGGAACTCCGGAGACTCGAGCGCCGACGCGGCGCGCGCCGTGGAAGAGGCCGACATCCTGAAGCTCGATGGAACCAAGCTCTTCGCGCTGTCGCGTTACGGCGGTCTCACGATCATCGACGTGAGCCAAAAGGACAAGCTCACGATGTTGGGTCGGTACCGCATGGAGGCCATGCCCTTCGAGATGTACGTCAAGGGCGGCGTCGCCTACGTCATGATGAACGACTGGGGTCGTTGGGTGGGCGACGAGAGCGGCTTCGCGGGCAAGTGGGTCCAGTCGAGCGAGATGCTGGCGCTCGACGTGTCGAACCCGGCGCAGATCAAGAAGCTCGCGAACTACGATGTGCCTGGCACCATCTCGGACTCACGCATGGTGGGCGACGTGGTGTACCTGGTCACCTTCGAGAACGGGTACTGCTACGGCTGCCAGAACACCCAGGCGACGGTGGTGACTTCGTTTGGCACCACGGCGGGCTTCACCAAGGTCGACCAGCTCTCCTATGCGGCCCCGTCGCAGGGGTACAGCTGGGCGCAGCGGAGCGTCTCGGCCACCAACCAGCGCTTGTACATCGCCGGCCCCACCTGGAACTGGAACGGTCAGGGGCAGCAGAACTCGGTGATTCAGATCGTGGACATCACGAACCCTGCGGGCACGCTGGTGAAAGGCGCCGACGTCCCCGTCGAAGGTCAGATCACCAGCCGCTGGCAGATGGACGAGTACCAAGGGGTGCTTCGGGTGGTGAGCCAGTACGGCAACACCTGGCAGAACGGCACCAAGAACCCCAAGGTGCAAACCTTCCAGGTGCAGAACGCCAGCACCGTGGTGCCTCTCGGTCAAACAGAGTTGATTCTCCCCAAGCCCGAGAGCTTGCGCAGCGTGCGCTTCGATGGCATCCGGGGCTACGCCATCACCGCCGAGCGCACGGACCCGCTCTACACCATCGACTTGGCCGACGCCGCACACCCCAAGCAAGCGGGCGAGCTCGAAATGCCGGGTTGGATCTATCACATGGAACCCATGGGCGACCGCCTGGTGGGCTTTGGCTACGACGACACCAACTGGTCGGCGGGCCTCCAAGTGTCGCTCTTCGATGTGAGCACCTTGGCGAAACCCACGATGCTCAAGCGCGTGCACTTTGGTCAGGGCTGGGGCAACTTCGCCGAGGACCAGGATCGCATGCACAAGGCGCTGCAGATCTTGCCGGACCAGAACCTTATCTTGGTGCCCTTCGCCAGCTACGGCAGCTGGAGCGGCAACAGCTGCACCCCGGGCCAGAGCGGCATCCAGCTCATCGACATGACACACGATGACTTGACCCTGCGCGGCGTGGCGCCGCAGCACGGCCAACCTCGGCGTGCGCTCACCACCAACGGTCGCTTGCTCGGCATCTCCGACCGCAACGTGAGCGTGTACGACTACGCAAACCGCGACGCACCGCAGAAGACCGCGGAGCTGGACTTGTCGAACCCGGCCTACAAGGTGGTGAGCATGGGCAGCAACGTGCTGCAGCTCACCAACGACTGGTGGACCCAAGAGCCCATGCTCACGGTGATGCCCAAAGACAACATCGACAACGCGAACCCCATCGGCAAGATTTCGCTCGCGCAGCTGGCGCCGGTGAACCAGAGCTACTGCGGCGCTTCCGGCGTCTACGCCTGGACGGCCTGGTACGCCGCGCGAATGTTCGTCAACGGCACCATGGCCTACATCACGGTGCCCATGTACTCGTACAGCTACGGCCCCTACGGCGGTGGCGGCACCAACGAGCGGAAGATGCTCTTGGCGGCGCTTGATCTATCGAACCCCGCAGCGCCGACCTTCGTGGGCAAACAAGAGGTCGTCTTCCCCGCGCAGCAGAACTACGGCTACTACTACTGGGGCGGCGGCTTCCTCGACGGCTACGCGTTCTACTCCTACGCGGGTGGTTACTACGGCGCGCTCACCGGCACCGGCTCCGCCGTCGTGCAACAGGGCAGCAAGCTCGCGTTCATGGACTCTCGCGTGACGCCCAGCAGCATTCCGACCAACGGGACCTCTTCGGGCTCTTCGAGCTACGTCTACACGCCGCCCACCTTCGAGCGCGACTTGTACGTGGTGGACTTTGCGAACCCCGCGGCGCCGATGGTGCACCCCAAGGTGGCACTCGGAGAATCGTTGGGTGTGACTCCCCTGCACCTTCAAAATGGCAAGGTGCTCACCAGCCGGTGGACCCCCTCCCCCATCCCGGGCAAGGTCCGCTTCTACGTCGACCGCGTCGACATCAGCGGCGCCGCCCCCACGAGCGTGGCAAGCCTCAACGTGCCGGGTTCACTCATCGCCGCAGATGGCCCCTCGGGCCGCCTGGTGACGATGGCCTACGAAAAGAGCGTCAAGCCGGCCAACGACTACACCGACTGCTACGGGCTGAACTACTCGTACAGCAACCGCTGGTACGACAGCACGAATCACCTTTGCTACACCGTCGACCGCAACCTGCGCCTGCTCGACGTCCTTGGCCCCTGGGCCATCCAGCGCCAGCGCGTAGACTTGCCCAGCCAGAACCTTGGCGGCATCGTCACCTCCGACGACCGTGTCTACGTGACCCGGTACACCGTCTACGACTACAGCACCGCCAACAGCGGCAGCGGCGTGTACTCGCCCCCCACCGTCGTCGAGCAAGGCGGCCTCAGCGTCTTCGGCGGCATCCGCTCTGGGCAGCTCAACATCGTGAGCCAGTTCAACGGCGGCGCCAAGTGGCCCCTGGCCGTCGAGGGAACCAAGATCGCGCTCTGGCAAGACCAGGGGGTCTCGTTCTACGACACGGCCACGGCCACTCCCCGCAAGATGGCTGATGCACAGCTGCGCGGCTGGGGCTACACGAGCGACATCATCATCGAGAACGACCGCGCCATTTGTGCGGTGGGCGAGTGGGGCGCGCAGTCCGTCACGCTGCACTGAGCCACAACGAGAAAGAGCCCTCGGTGCCTCGTAGGCAGCCGGGGGCTCTTGGGTTTTGTGCAGGTGGGCTCTGTTGCCGTTTCGACTCAGGCGCCGAGCCGGCCGACCAGCGCCACGTAAGACTCCATGGCCTTGTCTTTGGCCATGCCCTTCTTGCCAGTCCACGCGTCGAATTTGGCGCGGCCCTTGAAGTCCATCATGCCCGGCCGCGAGCCCGACACGTCGCCGGCGGTGGCTTGCTTGTAGAGCGCATATAGCTCCAGCAGGTCTTCGTTGCTGGGGGCCTTGGAGAGGGTCTTGACACGAGCTTGGGCGTCTTCGAAGCGAGCGGTGAGTTCCACAGGAGATCCTTTCGGGCGAGTTGCGGTGAAGATGCTCGCACGAATGGTGGCCGCAAGACCAGACCGCCGCAATCGGTCTACGGCACCACCAGCGAGAGCGCGCGGGGGTGTACGCGAATGCGCGCGCGGGGGCTCGGATCGGCCTCTTCGCCATCGAACTGCGCCAGCGGCAGCACACCGCCCTTGAAGGACAGCTCGATTTCGGCGCCCCGGAGAAGATCTTTGGCGACGACGCCCCCGGGATCGCGCAAGACGTCCGGGAGCGGGTTGCCGTCGTGGTCGACGATGGCCTTGGCGACCCAATCGGCTTGATTGCGGAAGGGCACCACCTCGACCAATCCGTCGTTGGGTTCGCTGCTGCGGTCGAGCACCCACGCGCCGGCATACACCCGTGTATTTTTGATGATCAAGTCCGTGACGCCGTGCAGCTCGTGCTCCTTGCCGTCCACACGCAACAGCACCGAGAACGTGTGATCCGTCACAAAGGAGTCCATGAAGACCCTGGAAAATGCGCCGGCGTAGACCATCAAGTCGCGATAGACGAGGCGCAGCGGCCCGAGCTTCTCGACGAAGGCCCGGTCTTTGTTGCGTTCGAGAAGCACCCGCGCCGACAGGCCCCAGCCCACCGAGTCGAAGGACCACGCGCGGAACTGCTCTTGGCCATCGAGCGCCAGCCCCGTGAGATCGACCGCATCGAGGGGCGTGGTGCGGCCGCGCAAGAGCACCTCGACGTTGCGCTCGAGGGCGTCGTCGCCGGCGATGAGTCCAAAGCTACGACCTTGGTCGTTGGCCGTGCCCGTCGGCAGCATGCCCATGACGATCTGGCCCGCGAGTCCACTGTCCATGAGCGCGGCCCCCACCTCCCGGAAGGTGCCGTCGCCGCCCATGGCCACCACGACGTCCGGCGCGTTGTGCGCGAGTTGCTTGCCGAGGGCCGCAACGGTGGCGCCGCCCGGCAGCGTGGAGAAGAGCTCACATCGCGCGCCCTTGGCCACAATGGCTTCATGGGCTTTGGCGATGCGAATCTCGTTGAGACCACTCTGCGCGGTGGGGTTGCCAACCAATAGGTAGTTCGTCATCAGACTCACGCTTGGGGGTGGAGATACGCGCGCACGAAGGCCGCTCCGAATAGAAAGACCTGGGCCGCGTAGCGTAGCCACAAAAGAACGAGCAGCGTATCCCCGGCGCCGAAGCCAGCGTGCCGCGCCACGTACCAGGTGACCGCATGTACGCCGACCATGAACAGGCAGGCGGAGATGCTCGCGGCGAGCGCCGCCTCGCGGACCGGGGGCCGCTGTGCGGGCAGCACCAGATAAAGCAGCGCAAAGACCAGCACGGTGCCCATGGTGGTC
>JBIKNA010000037.1:0-30600 GCA_044358965.1 Polyangiaceae bacterium | reverse complement strand
CCACTTGTGGATCTGGCTCGTCATGGCCACGAACGCCGCCATGGAGAAGAGCCACTGGGCATAGAACACGTTGTCCATGGGGGCTTCGCCGCGAAGCAAGTACAGGCCTCCGGAAAGCGGCAGCACCGACAGAGCGATGTTGTGGCCGTTGGTCTCGACGAAGTCGTGCCGCGTGATGGACTTGGCGTCGACGTGGTGCTCGCGGAAGGTGCGAATGGCGAGCTTGCCCACCACCGGCGTGTCCACGCCGCCCCAGGTGTCGAATAGCCAGTGAACAAAGCCCGAGATGAAGTCCGCCGACAGAATGCCAAGCAGCGCAGCGAGGGGCATGAGCCACCCAGACAACCGCGGCGATTGCGCGAGGCGCACGACAAGCCCCGTGGCGAGCAACGTGGCCAGCAGGATGCCGCCGATTTCGTACGCCCGGTGGCCCTTGGTGTAGCCCGCTGCCAACTCCGTGGCGTCTTTTCTGCGAGTGCCTTGCTCCGTCATGAAACCCCTTGAGCCCCTACGATCTCGCGCCTTGGCCCGGAGATCAATTCTTTTTCCGTGTGATTTCGCTACGCATCAGCTGCGCGACCGGTTCCATGGGCACCCCGTGGTAGACCACGCG
Source organism: Polyangiaceae bacterium (assembly GCA_044358965.1). Lineage (GTDB taxonomy): Bacteria > Myxococcota_A > Polyangia > Polyangiales > Polyangiaceae > SXNL01. Next base: position 29,987 of record JBIKNA010000037.1, on the reverse strand, counting down.
CTGCAAGGGGTCTTCAGGTGAAAACGTCGCAAAAAAACAGCTTTGTCCTTTCGTCGGTCGCTGCGGTGCTCCTGGCCCTTGGAGCGTGTTCTCCGCCCCCCGAGCCTGCAGCCCCCGCGGCGGCCCCCGCAGCGTCTGCGTCTCCCGTCGGCGACACCCCAAAGCCTGCGGCCTCCCTCGAAGATGCGGGCCCCGCTGCGCCTGCGCTCCGTGATGCCGAGCTCGACGCCGCGCAGCAGGAGTACGTTGCCCTGCTGGTCAAGCTGTCGCCGGAGAGTGCCACTGCGCTTGGGATCCATGATCACGACACGGAACTCGACACCCGGGACCCGGCGGCGTGGAATGCGCTCATCGAGTCCGAGGCTGCGTTCTTGCGCAAGCTCGAGAGCACCTTTGCCGGCGCCAAGTTGTCCCGGCGTGCGGAGACAGATCTTTCGCTCATGGTGCACCAGCTCCGCGTCGACCTTCGCCGGAAGCGTGAAGAACAGCCGCTGGTGCGTCGGCCCGACTTGTACGCCAGCCCCATGGGCGCGCTCTTCCTGATGACGGCGCGGGACTATGCCCCCGCAAAGGATCGCGCCAGCCAGATCTTGGCACGCATCGAGGCCATCCCTGCGGTGCTCGCCCAGGGTCAAAAGAACCTGGGGGCGCCGCCGGCCATATGGACCCGCGTGGGCATGGACCGCTGTGACGGCGCCAAGGCGTTCTTCGCCGAGCAACGCGCCTTCTTGCTGGCCAACTTGCCCGGCGAGAGGGCTCGCGTCGACGCCGCCGTGGCCAAGGCCACCAAGGCCTACCAAGACTTCAAGACCTACCTCGGCAAGGTGGTGCTCCCGCGCTCCAATGGATCCTTTGCCGCCGGCAAAGACATGTTCGAGTTCTTGCTGCGCGAAGACTATTTCGTCACCGACTCTGCGGAGCAGGTGCGGGACATGGGCAAGCGCATCTTCGACAAGACCAACGCCGAGATGTTGGTGGTGGCCAAGCGCATCGACCCCAAGGCAAAAGGGTGGCCCGAGGTCACCGCCAAACTCAAGGGCAACCACCCCACCGCCGAGGGCCTGCTCGCCGCGTACCGCGCCGAGGTGCAGCGCGCGCGCAAGTTCTTGGTCGACAAAGACGTGGTTCCGTTCCCTGCGGGAGACGACTTGGTGGTGATGGATACCCCGGTGTTCCAGCGCTCCACGATCACCGCTGCGTACGACCAGCCGCCACCCTTCGACAAGAACACCCGTGGTTTGTTCTTCGTGACGCCGATCGACAAGTCGCTGTCCAAGGCCAAGCAAGAAGAGATGCTTCGGGAGAACGACCACGGCGACATCGTGGATACTTCGGTGCACGAAGCCTACCCAGGGCATCATTTGCAGCTCTCCTTTGCCCGGTTGCATCCGTCGCCGGCGCGGAAGGTCACCGACGCTGCCATCTTCTCCGAGGGGTGGGCGCTGTACTCCGAGGAGCTCATGGCCGAGCTCGGGTACTACACCGACGAAGAACGATTGCTGCAACTCGAGTGGACGCTGGTACGGGCGGCCCGGGTGGTCATCGACGTGGGCCTGCACACCGCGGGCATGACCTACGAGGCCGCCATCAAGATGCTCACCGACGAGGTGCACCTCGAACGAACGCTCGCCGAATCCGAGGTCAAGCGCTACACCATGTCGCCCACGCAGCCCCTCGCGTACCTGACCGGCCGCGAGATGATTTTCCGCATGCGAGAGCGCGAGAAGGCCCGGCTCGGCGACAAGTTCTCGCTCAAGGCGTTTCATGCCGAGGTGTTGTCTCGGGGCACCATCGCGCCCAGCCTCATCGAGCTGGAACTCGCCAACGCCGCGCCCTAGAAGGCCGCGCCCTAGATCGTGCGTGCGACCTTAGGCGCCCTCACCCTGGCCACTCTCCCCGGCCCCAGTCTGTGCTAGGAGCATCGCACGTCATGCGTTTCTCCCGCGCCCTCATCCCCACCGTCAAAGAAGCCCCGGCCGACGCCACCAACGTCAGTCACACCCTGCTCACCCGCGGCGGTTACATCCGCAGGGTTGGCGCCGGCATCTACGACTTCTTGCCGCTCGGTCTGCGCGTGCTTCGCAAGGTCGAGAACATCGTGCGCGAGGAGATGGACCGCGCGGGCGCACAAGAGATCCTGATGCCAGCGTTGTTGCCCGCCGACTACTTCAAGGAGACGGGCCGCTGGGACCGCTTTGGCGACACACTGCTGCGGCTCAAAGACCGCAAGGGCGCCGAGTATCACTTGGGCCCCACGCACGAAGAAATCGTCACGGACATCGCCCGCCGAGAGATCCGCTCGTACCGGGACATGCCGTCAAACCTGTATCAAGTGCAGGCCAAGTTTCGCGACGAGGCCCGACCCCGGGGCGGCCTGTTGCGGTGCCGCGAATTCATCATGAAGGACGCGTACTCCTTCGACATCGACGAGGCTGCGGCCAAGCAGAGCTACGAAGCCATGCGCACGGCCTACACCCGCGCCTTCGATCGCATGGGGCTCGTGTACCGCCTGGTGGCCGCCGACTCCGGTGCCATGGGGGGCTCCACCAGCGCCGAGTTCCAGGTGCTGGCCGACTCTGGCGAAGACGCCATTGTGGCTTGCGGTGCCTGCGAGTACGCGGCCAACGTCGAGGTGGCCACGGTGCTCCCCAAGGCCGATGCCAGCGAGGGCGAAGACATGGCGCCCCGCGCCAAAGTGCACACTCCTGGGCACAAGACCATTCCCGAGATCACAGCCTTCCTCAAGGTGCCCGCCACCAAGATGCTCAAGTCGCTGCTCTACGTGGCCGGCGACCAGGTGGCCATGGTGGTGGTGCGCGGCGACCACGAGGTCAACGAGATCCGCGTGGCCCGGGCCCTCGGCGTCGACGAGGTGTTCCTGGCGGCCGAGGCCGACGTCAAGAAGGCCACTGGCGCCGACGTGGGCTTTGCAGGCCCCGTCGAATTCAAGGGACGTCTCTTGGTCGACCGTGCGGCCACCCTCGTTCGCAATGCGGCCACCGGCGCCAACGCCACGGACCATCACTACACCGGCGTCAACCACGGCCGCGACTTCGAGGGCGAGGTGGTGGACGTTCGCTTGGCCGCCACGGGCGACACCTGCCCCAACTGCAAGAACGGCACCCTCACGTCCTACAAGGGCATCGAAGGTGGCCACATCTTCATCTTGGGCACGCACTACTCGGCGCAAATGGGCGCGACGTATCTCGACGAGTCCCAGCAAAAGAAGCCCATCGTCATGGGCTGCTACGGCATCGGCATCTCGCGGCTCGTGGCCACGTGTATCGAGCAGCACAACGACCAAGACGGCATCAAGTGGCCCATGAGCCTTTCGCCGTACCAGGTGCACTTGGTCACCTTGGGCAAAGACGCGGCGGTCGACGAGGCCGCGGCAAAGCTCTACGCCGATCTCACGGCGCTGGGTGTCGAGGTGCTCTGGGACGACCGTGACGAGCGCGCCGGGGTCAAGTTCAAGGATGCGGACTTGCTGGGCATGCCGTTGCGCGTCACCGTGGGCGGCAAGTCTCTCGCCGCAGGCAACGTCGAGCTCAAGCCTCGCAGCGAGCCCGATCCCAAGAAAGCCGAGCTCGTCCCCGTGGCCGACGCGGCGCGCATTCTGTCCGAGCGCGTGCGCGCGGCGCTTGCGGAGCCCAGCAGCCGCGCCGTATGAACCGCGGGCTTCCGCCGCCTCCACAGCATCCAGTCCTCGCGCCGGCCCGGACCATAGATGGCGAGGTGCCCGTTCGGGTCCCCGGCATCGATGGCGGTCCGACCCTGTCGGGGCTTTCGCATGTGCCCGTGGGGGCCGAGCACGCCGTCCTTTTGTGCCATCCGCACCCGCACTATGGCGGCACCCAGCACGCAGCGGTCATCTTGGCCGTCGCCCGGGAGCTTCACAAACAACAAGCCCAAAGATCCACGCCTATCGCTTGGCTCCGCTTCGATATGCGAGGCGTTGGTGCGAGCGAAGGGGTTTCCACCGGCGACGCGCACGAGGTACAGGATGCCGCCAGCGCGCTCGCGTGGCTCTTGGCCGCTGCGCCGGCCGCGCGCCTTTCGGTGTGCGGATACTCCTTTGGATCGTTCACGGGGCTCGCCGCCGCCGAGCAGCTTGGCCAAGCGCCACGCTTTGCATTTGTGGCACCGGTGCCGCGGGCGTTTCCCTACAACGCGGCCTTTGCTCGCACGCTCCCGTTGCGGCACGTGTTACTTGGCGACAGCGACGAGTTCTGCAGCCCCGAAGAAGCGCGCGCACTGGCCGCGAGCTTCGGGACCGCAGCGGAGTTCCTACCCGGCGCCTCCCACGCACTGCTTGCGCATCGTGGGAAGGTCGCCGAGAGGGTGGCCTCGGTACTGCTGGATGGGCGCTAGAGGAGCGCCAGCCGAGCGCTAAAGAGGCGCCGACGCCGTGGCTTAGTAGAACCGCGGCATCTGGGGCTGGGTGTTGTTGCCGTCGCAGTAGAACAGCTTGTCGCTGCGTACGTGGCAGAACCCAGTGTCGCGGATCTGCGCGATGCTGTCGAAGGTCTCGAGCGAGAGGCCCGTGCCGTAGGCCGTGCTGTTGTTGCAGCGCCGACGGCCGTCGGTGGTCAGGCCACAGAAACCCGAGGAGCCGCCGACGACGGCATTCACCGCTGCGGAGTAGGTCTGGTTCGGGTCATCGCTGCCGGTGATGCTGTTCCCCCAGCAGACCACCTTGTTGTCGGTGCCGACGGCGCAGAAGCCGCCGCGACCGCGACGCGTACCGCCGGAGATGGACTTGAAGGTGCCGCTGGGCGCTGCCGGCAGGCCGTAGCCGCGGTTGCGGTAGCGCGCGGTCGTGCAGGCGATGGTGTCGTCGGTCTTGATGCCGCACACCTGGTGCTGCCCGATGGCCACTTGCTTGAAGGCACCGGCCAAGGCCGTTGTGCCGTAACACTCCATGACGTTGTCCTGGCGGACAGCGCAAGCCACGCGGCTGCCGCTCTGTTCGACGGACAGCGAGATGTACTTGGCCACGGTGGTCCGCGGCGCGGTGGATCCACCGCCGCCCCAACATTCGAGGGTGTCGTCGGTCTTGATGCCGCAGCCGAATCCGTTGCCGCTCTCGACCACCTTGAATCGCGACGCGGGGTTGACGGCCCGGCTGCTCCCTTGTGTGTCTAGGTTGCCGTTGCCGAAGCATTGGGCCGAGCCGTCCTGGAGGATCACGCAGGGCCTGCCTTCGCGCCCCACGTTTCCGGCGAACTTGGCTCCGGCCAAGGGCAGCTGCGGGGCTACCTCGTCGGGGCCGGGGCCGTTGAAGTTGCGCGACGGCGCGCAGACGAAGCGATCGCCAGCGTCGATGCCGCAGGCCATCCGGTTGCCGTGCGCAAGAGACTTGAACTTGAGCGTGCTGCGACCGACGAAGTGACCTTCTTCGCCGCGACCCCAGCACTCCAGGGTGTCGTCGGAGCGCGTTGCGCAGGTGTTGTCCCACCCAACGCTGATGGCCTTGTACGTGTCGACGGAGGGGGTACCGACGAACGGCGTCCGCGACGTCAAGAAGGGCGAAGTGTCGTTCGCGCCCCAGCACAGCAATTTGTCGGCGTCGGTGATGCCGCAGAAGTGGGAATCGCCGCCCGCGATGGTCTTGAACTTCACCGTCAACGGCGCGCCGCTGACGATGTTGCTGTTGTTGTTGCCCCAACACGCCGTGGTGTCATCGCTCTTGGTGGCGCAGAACGTGTTCGATGTGCCGCGGTACACGCGCTTGAAGGTGCCCCCGGGCGGCGCGGCGACGCCGCCGGCGCAGGCCAGCGTGTCGTCGGACTTGACGAAGCAGGCGCTCCCCTCGCTCGCGGCGATGTCTTTGATTGCGCCGCTCGGCACCGTGCCGAGTCCGCCCCCGGTGTTGCCCCAGCACACGCCGGTGTCATCGAGTTTGATGGCGCAAGCGTGCGAAGAGCCGACCACAACTTTCTTGGCCTTGAGGCCGGCGGGAATGCCCTGAACCATGTTGCCGTTGTTGCTGCCCCAGCAGGCGACGGAATCGTCCGACCGCACGCCGCAGCCGGTGTCCCAGAACAGTTGGGCGCTCTTGAAGGTCGCCGCCGTGGCGCGCTGCGCAGGCGAGTTGAACTCCGCACCGTCGAACTTGACCACGGCGCGGTAGAAGCGTCCGGACCCGTCGGAAGGCCCCGCCATGTCGAGGCCGCGGGTAAAGGTCTGACCGGGCAAGTCGCTGTAGCCGAAGTCGCCGTCTTTGGACGAGCGCTGCCACTTGACGCTGCTGTTCGCGGTAGAGAACACGGGCTTCTTTCGGAAGCCCGTGTCGCTGGGGCCGGCGGGTAGGGGGCCCGAAGCGGTCACCGCACGGACTTTGTAGGCCGCCGGAGGGGCGTCGGTAAAGATCGGCGTTCCATTGATGTTCACGCCAAAGGCGATCACGCTGGGGCCACGAGAGACGGCGACGGTTTCGAGGTCGCCCCCGACAAGCTTGCTCAAAGGCGCGTCCTTGTCGTCGTAGGTCGAGCCCGTGCCCGCGGGCACCCAGGTGCCATCATCGCGCTGTACCTCGTACCCGGTGATGGGGGTGCTTGCGCGGTTGCCCGTGGCCTCATTGGAGGCGAGCCCCTTCAGCGTGGCACCGGCCTGGGTGTACACGGGCGTCACGGTGTACTTGTGGCTCTTGCCGGGCGTGGCCGCGCCTGGGGTCCAGGTCACGGTCACCTTGTCCGTGAACGTGCCGTCCGATGCCTGCACGGCCGAGGGGGCCGTCAGCGTCGGTGCCTCGGCTGCGCGGTCTTCGTAGCGCGCCACGGCCGCAGCGCCGAGTTCGACGCCGTCCCTCGCGATCACATAGCCAACAGGGGTTCGCACCGTGGGGGCCGTCCAGCTCAGGACCACCCGGTCTTGGAGATCCGTGGTGGCGCTGAGGCCGGTCGCCGGCGGGCCATCACCGGCTTTGCACTCCGTGGCATCGCTTCCTTTGCAGACAGTGAACTGTCCGGCGCCACAGACGTTGCCCACCTTCTCGGTCAGGACGGCGCAGCCGCCACATTCGTTGACCTTGGCGCCATTGCACGGCCCTTGGGGCCCCACCGAGGAACCCCCATCGGGTTGTGGTTGCGGGGGTGGCGTCACGCCATCGTCGCCGCCGCATGCAGCGAGCGACATGAGCCCGAGGGAGCCGACCAAGCAACGAGCGCGCGCGTGGACCAAGGCAATGCGAGTGACATGCGTTCTCCTCCGTCCCGGCGTACGAGGGCCGGGCCCGAGGCGCGAGAATCGTCCGTCGGTTGTTACACTGTCAACGAGACAGTTGCGTCAGGCGATGTGCGATACGTGCTTTGCCAAGGAATTTGGCCTGGCAAGTGTGACACCGATTGACACAAAGCGACGCGCAAGTAGCGTTGCCACTCCCTCGAACGTCAAGGGACACACGAGAGTGAGGAAGCACGTGGCACGCCGATACACTGGTTCTTTTTGTGCGCTTGTTGGCGCGGTCTCCTTTGCGGGGCTCACCGTCCTTACGGGTTGCGAGACGGACGACACCCCGTCTTCTTCGTCCGGGGCCATCGTCGCCGATGCCTCCGCGGTCACGCCGCAGGGCCCTTGTGACGGCAAGCCGGTGAATGCATGCGGGGGCTGCGCGACGCTCTCCGCCAAGCCTGGTGACTTGTGTGGCCCTGGGCAGTACGTGGTGTGCAAAGGCAGCGACGCCACGGAGTGCAAGGCTGGCGACGGACCTCCGGTGTCTGGCCTGGTGGCCACCACCAACCTCGAAGACAAGGTGACGCTGAGCTGGACGGCCCCGGCAAGCCTGCAGCCTGCCAGTTACATCATTCTGCGCGATGGCGCCGAGTGGGCCTCTACGGGCGTCACCAAATACGACGACGAGTCCGCCGAAGCGGCCAAGGTCACGGCGCCCTCGGCGGTGCAGGCCTCCGACGGTACCGCCGTCGACAAGGTCACCGTGACCTGGACCCCAGCGGCTTCGACGCCGGGTAAGTCTTACAAGTACCAAGTCGTCGGGCTCTACGTGCAGAACGGCTCGACGCTGAAGGGGTTGCCCTCCAGCGAGGCAACCGGCAACCGCGCAGCGCCGCCCATCACGGGATACGAGGTTCAGCGCGACGACGGCGCCTGGGTGCCCGCCGGCACCGGCGCCTCCTTCGACGACCGCCTGGCCCCCATCGGTACGTTGATCGGCGGCAACATCAGCTCCGGGGCGCTGTCTCGCGGCCCGAGCGCAGTGGTCTTTGGCGTCGTCGTCGAAGGGCAGCCTGCCTTTACCGATGCCCCGCCCGCAAAATACACGGTGCGGGCCCTCACGCCTGCGGGCAACGTCGTCGCCGCCACCAGCGACACTGGCTTTCGCAAGAAGCCCGTCTACGAAGCCAGCAAGACCACCATCAAGTGGCAGCGCTCGACCGTCGATGCCGATGGCAGCTACGTGGACCTCCCGGGTCAGACCTTCGCGGCCGGTGTCGATCTCACGGGCCCCACCGATGGCAGCGGCCGCTACTACCGACCCGTGGTGCTGTTCGACGGCGCGCCCTTCCCCTCCACTGGCACCCGCGCCACGGCCTCGGCGTTCAAGAGCGTCGAGCTCTTCTGGGACGCAGGTTGCGGCATTCGCCTCGACGACACAGTGACCTGCTGGGGCAACAACAACGCAAACATGGTCCAGGGCGTTCCTCCGGGCCTCAAGGCCAAGAAAGTCGCGGTCGGTTCGTCCCACGCTTGCGCCATCCGGACCGACGATACCGCGGTGTGCTGGGGCTCTGCGGCCGACGGACGCACCACGGTGCCAAGCGGCGCAATCAAAGACATCGCCGCGAGCGATGTCGGCAACTGCGTCGTCAAGTCCGACAACACGCTTGCGTGCAACGGGGCCATCGGTGGGTCCGCAGCGCCTGCGGGGGCCTTCAAGCGCGTCTACCGCGGCGTCAGCGCGTTCTGTGCCACCAAGGCCGACGACACCACGGCCTGCTGGGGCATCGACAACGGTGGCGTTGTGACCAACGCGCCCGTCGCCGTGAAGTTCAAGGCCCTCGCGGGCGGTGAATCCCACTTCTGCGGCATCACCGACGCCGACAAGCTCCGGTGCTGGGGCGCGAGCGATCAAGCGCCGTTCCTGTCCACACGTTCGCCCTTCAACGGTGCTCCCTCGACGGACTCGTACAAGGCGCTGAGCGTCGGCTTCGACAACACCTGCGCCACGCGCACCGATGACACCCTCGAGTGCTGGGGCACCGGCGAGGAAGGGCATTTCGTCGGCCGCAGCAGTCTCAAGTTCAAGTCCCTCGCCAACGGCAACCGGATGGCCTGCGGCGTCGACATGACGGACCGGTTCTTCTGTGCCGCGTCGCGCAACTACAACCAAGTCGGGCCCAACGAGGTCGCGCCTATTCTGCCCGCCGCTGGCTTCAAGGCACCCGTTGCCGCTGGTCGTGACAGTGTGATCTGCGGCATCACCGACGCGGGCAAGGTGGAGTGTTACGGCGGCGCCTACCGCAGTGACTCGGTGCGCGCCGTATCGCCCTCCACTGTGTTCAAGAGCGCCGAGTCTGGGCCAGACTACGGCTGCGGTCTGCGGGCCGACGACACCTTGGAGTGCTGGGGCAACCGGGGCAATGCGCCAGCGTCTACCGTCACCAAGTACGCACACTACTCTGTGTCCTGGTCCGGCAGCACCGAGGGTGGCAACACCAGAGGCGTCTGCGCCATCCGTCAAGACAACGGCGCCATGGAATGTTTCAATGGCCCCACGGCGCTGGTTGGGACCTTCAAGCAGGTGGCCGTCAGCCGTGGCTGGGTATGCGGCATCAACGCCAGCAACAACGTGGTCTGCGGTTCTTACCAGGCCAACTACAACGTGACGGCTCCCACCGGGACGTTCAAGTCCATCTCCGCGGGCCGACGCCGCACGAACTTCTGCGGCATCACCACGGCGGACAAGCGCATCTGCTGGGGCGTCAACGACACCGGCGGAACCAACACCCTCTCCGCGGACTCGTTCACCAACGTGACCAATTCGTCCGAGGGTGCCTGCTCTCTCTTGGCCGACGGTCGCCGTTCCTGCCTGGGGACCCGCTTCGGCACCGGCGAGTCGTTCGACAAGTTCCTGGCCCTGAGCGTAGGCAGAGAGTCAGCGTGCTCCGTGCGCACGGACAAGCTGTTCTATTGTGACGCCGGCAACGCAAACGCGCCGCGCCTCTTTGGTAGCCGCAACATCAATCCCGATTGAGCTGTTGCTGAACAAGTAGAAGAAGGGGAACTGCCGCCCGGCGTGTTCCCCTTCTTTCGTTTGTGCCTTCGCTTGCTATGGCGCGGGACTTAGGCTGCAGCGCTCGAAGCCGCGCGGGGCAGCAGCCGGCAGGCGCCGCGGCCGGGGTAGTAGCGCTTGTTTGCCCCGGGGGCAGCGTAGCCGTTGATGAGCACGCGGCGGGGCTTGTCGGACTGGTTCTGCGTGCTGCCGTGCACGGCGTAGGGCCCAAAGAAGAGTACGTCACCGGCACGACCCGTCACCGGATGCGCGAAAGACGTGTCCACCTGTACCCGGCCGTCCACGCGCACCAGTCGTCGCTCCGCGTCGACCACTGCTGCATGGAGCGGAACAAACTCGAGAGGTCCGTTCTCTTCGGTCATGTCGTCGACGAGCAGAATGCTCTGCACGAAAGAGCCCCGGCCGGTGATGTCGCGCCAGGTGTCGCCACCTTTGTCGCGGTGCTGGATGTCCTGATGCCAGTCGAAGGCCACTCCGTCGTTGGGCATCTTGTAGTGCGCTTGGCACAACAGCTGCTCGCAGTGCGGGGTGCCCAGAAGCTCCAGCGCGGGCGTGACCAAGCGCGCATCCTCGCTCAAGCGCAGCAGTACGGGCTCGGAGCCGCCCGCCCAGACCACCCGCTGCACGACGACGGAGCCGTCGGACGAGGGGGCGAGCGCAAAGAACGCTCCATCGTGGTCTCCGGTTGTGCGCAAGGTTTGGGCCTTTGCGTACAAGCGCTCCAGGGCCTCTCGGGCTGCGGAAACCTCGTCTTGTGCAAACAATCCGCGCCGTACGACGACGCCGCATTCATGAAACGTCCGAGACTCGTCGCTCGTAAACACCATCACTGCCTCGTTGCGCGCCCGGCGCTCTGCCCCCGAAGCGTAGCGACGCCCCGCGGGTGATGGAAAGTTTCGGGCGACCGGGCGTGTCAGGGGCGGGTCAGTCCCCCGCTGAAGGCCGCTCGTAACGGTCATGAAACGCATCTAGCTTGGGCGCACGCGCAGGGGCCCGGGGGCCGCACACAAGGGGCAGCTTTTGCCCACGCTGCCCACGTTGCCGCAGCTCGTGCAATCGACCCGTACGCCATGGAAGCCTTCGTCGGCCATGTCTACGCTGGCCCGGGCTTTGTCGGCACGCTGGCCCTGGTAGAGCACCGTGGCCGGGACCATGGCCGTCAGGTTCAGCTTTTGTGTGCCGCATTGGCTGCACGATGCAGGCAGTTCGAGCCTGCTCGGGGTTGCCAAGATGTCTGGCAGTGCTCCCTCGGCGTGGCATCGCGGGCAGGCGTCTTCGTGGAAGAGGACCTTTTTGCATGCGGCGCAGGCGATGTCGAACACCCCGTCCACGAAGGTCTCGCCCTTGTATGCCCACACCAGGCTGCCATACTGCTCGCCACCCAAGAGGGTGTACCGCGCATCCACGTAGGTCTCGAAGATGAGCTTGTGGCTGCCGCAGCTGCATCCCTTGGCCAGGAACTCGTCCAGGTGTTCGGCTCGGAAGAGGCCCATGGTGTCCTCAGGCTTTCTTGGGGGCGATGAACTCGCGTTTGGCGTCTGCGAGCTTGCCGTCTTCTTCCAGCAGCTCGGCGCGGATACGGCCGGCCACGAACAAGAACGGGAAGCTCAAGAAGAGGCCCACGAATCCCACCGCGTGCTCCCAGAGCAGCAAGCTCACGATGAGCAGAAAACCTGGCAGCTTGACGTGCCGCGCAGTGAGCCTTGGGTTCAGATAGTAGCTCTCGACCTTGTGCAGCACGAAGGTGAGCACCAAGAACACCGCAACGCCGCCGGGCCCTTTGGCCTGGTAGGCCAGCAGCGACAGCACCGTGCCGCTGACCAAGTTGCCGATCACCGGGACGAGCGCCGTCACGAAGATGAGCAGCATGAGCGGCCCGATATGCGGGATGCCCAAGAGCAACAGGACCGGCAGGGTCATCAGGGTGTTGCACGCGGCGACGATGAGCTGGAGCTGCACCGTGACCACCGTGGCTTCGGCCACATGGCCAAACCACCGAAGCAGTGTGCCGCCCATGCTGCGTGGCGCAACCTTTTGGTAGAACGCTTGGATCTCTTTGCGTTCGAGGGTGAACACGATGGCCAAGATCAGGCCAATGACCCCGTGCACGAAGAAGTGACCCACGGCGCTGGCGGCGGACATGGCGCTGCCTGCGTAGTGTTTGGCGCCCTCGGTGAGGCGATCGGTGTCGCCCATTTGCTCGCGTAGCTTCTCGAACAGTGGGCTCTCGCGGAGCTGCGCCAGCCACTCGGGCCAGGCCTTGTGTACCTCGGCAAAGGCATGCAGCGCCTTGCCCACGCCCAGCGCGGCGGCCACGGCGCAGGCAATGGTGGCGGCCAACAGAACCACTAGTAGCGACAGCTTGGGGCTCAGCTTGGTGCGCAGGTGCACCATGTCCGTGCCAAAGCCCAAGGCACGCTCGAAAGACACGAAGAACACCAGCAGCGGCGCCAGGTGCCGGAAGCCATACAGGATGGCCACGAACAAGCCCAACGTGAGCACCCGGCGAGGGGTCTTCTCGGCGAAGAAATCGGCGACTCGGTCCATGCGCAGTGGGAACCTTATCCCTTACCGAGCAGGTCGAGCATCTGAAGAAGCTGGTTTGCGTTGTTTGCCATCTCGCCGGTGGACAAGGTGCTCTCCTCTTTGACGTCCATGGACTCCAAGAGGTCTTCCGGGATGTCGGCCAAGAACCGGCTGGGTGTGCGCGGCGCTGGTTTGCCACGCTGCGGTCGGCCGCGGCATCGGCTGAGGTAAAGTTGCTGCCGCGCGCGGGTCACGCCCACGTAGAACAGACGCCGCTCTTCTTCGATGTCTTGGGACGAGGCGTCCGTGGCCTTGGCCTCGAGCGTGCGGGTGTGCGGCAAAAAACCCTCTTCGCAGCCGATGAGGTACACCACGTCGAACTCGAGGCCCTTGGATCCATGCAGCGTCGAGAGCGTGACCATGTCTTTGGGGGCACCCTCTTCGGTCTCGTCGTCGAAGCTCAGGGTGAGCGCGTGCAAGAACGCCGCGAGGGCCTTTTCGTCGCTGGCGTCGGCCCCCTTGTTTTGTGTGCGCTCTTCGCGCTTGGCAAAGGTGCGCAGAATGGCTTCGACGTTGCCCCAGCGCCGCGCCCCGGCGTTGGGGGAGCCGCTTGTCTGCTCGATGTCACGCTTGATGCCGGCGGTCTCGCATAGCGTCCGCGCAACCACGCTGGCCCGGGTGCGATCGACAAGCAGCTGCTTGCGCATGGACCCGACGAGCGTCTCTAGGTTTTTGCAGCCCTCGCGTGCGGCGCTTGGGATGTCCGGCAACACGTCGACGCGCTCGACGGCCTGCCACAAGGTCCAGCCCTTGGCCGTGGCGTGCAAGCCCAGCCGCTCGACGCTGGTCTCGCCGATGCCCCGGGGCGGGTAGTTGATGACGCGGCGCAGGGCGATCTCGTCTTGGCGGTTGAGCGCAAGCTTGAGGTACCCAAGGATGTCTTTGACCTCTTTGCGCTCGAAGAACTGCTGCCCGCCCACGACCTTGTAGGGCACGCCCTGCTCGCGCAGGGCTTCTTCGATGAGCTTGGCTTGACCGTTCGAACGGTACAGCACGGCCATGTCGCTGGCCCGGCGGCCCTCGTCGCGCATGGCCGCGCGGAGGCCCTTGGCCACGAACATGGCTTCGGCCTCGGGGGTGGGCGCCACGGCAATCTTGACCTTGTCGCCGCCGGCCTTGGTGGTGAAGAGCTGCTTCTTGTGCTTGGCGTCTGTGCGTTTGCCGATGACGGCGTTGGCCACCGCCAAGATGGGGCCGCTCGAACGATAGTTTTGCTCGAGCTTGACGACCAACGCCCCAGGAAAGTGCTCCTCGAACTCCAAGATGTTGCGCACGTCGGCGCCGCGCCAGGCATAGATGGACTGGTCGTCGTCGCCCACGACGCAGATGTTCTTGTGCTCCTTGGCGAGCAGCCGAAGCAAGACCAGCTGCGCGCTGTTGGTGTCTTGGTACTCGTCCACCAAGATGTAGCGGTAGCTCTGTTGCCAGCGCGCAAGCACATCGGGCTTCTCTGTCCAGATGCGCGCGACCTCGCACACCAGATCATCGAAATCGTAGGCGTGGAAGTTGCGCAACGCGGCCTGGTAGCGCGGGTAGACGATCTTGGTGAGCTCGTCGTATTCGTCGCCCTCGCGCTCCAAGTAGTCTTCGGGCGACAGGAACGCATTCTTGGCGAAGGAGATGCGGCTGCAGATGGCCTGGGCGTCGAAGGCGCGCCCGGCGGAAATGCGCGACATGATCTCTTTGACGGCGGCGATTTGGTCGCCCTGGTCGAAGATGGTGAAGGTACCTCCGGTGGCCTTACGCTCCTTGGTGAGCATGCCCAAACCGAAGGAGTGAAACGTGGACACCGTCAGGCCCTCGGCGCCGCGCGGGTGGCCTCGCTCCTTCATGACGTGCGTGACACGTTCGGCCATCTCGCCTGCGGCCTTGTTGGTGAAGGTAAGGGCCAAGATGGTCTTGGGCGCGGCTCCGCGCTCGATGAGGCGAGCGATGCGCTGGGTGATGACCCGCGTCTTGCCCGAGCCTGCACCGGCCAGTACCAACATGGGGCCTGCGTGGTGCTCGACGGCCTGAGCCTGCGCGGGATTCAGCGACATTGCGTGCTCTCTTCGTTAGCTGACGCAACCATGCTCCCGCAAGAGGCGGGAGGGGCCATCGCACGCTGTAGGTCCGCCTGCGCCGCGGATCTTGTGTTCGCCTGGACCCAAAAGACGATTCCCCGCCCGGGCCGGGGCTGTATGCTGCCCGACGCATGTTCACGCGAACGATCCTGGGCCCGCTGTCCTTGACGCTTCTTGCTGCGGGCCTCACTGCCTGCGGGGGGCCTCCGCCGGCGGCGACGCCGGCCGCGGTGCCCACCACCAACGTGACCCCGGTGGCGCGGGTCGAGCAAGCCGCGCCTGCAGATGTGTCTCCGGTGCCCGAGCCGCAGGGCTTGGTGGCCGTCGCCCGCGTGTCGAACCCCAAGGCCGTGCTCGACGCCGTCTCCGGGTGGATGCACATGCCGAGCTTCGAGTCCGCCATGGTCAGCGAGCTCGTGTTCCGCGAGTCCGTGGGCCCGGTCATCGACATCAGCAAGCCCATCGACGCCGCCGTTGTGCTCACGGGGTCGGGCAAGAAGATGAAGCCTGGCTACGCGATCTCCGCCGCCGTGGTGTCCATGGACGATGCCCAGAAGCAACTCGGAGGTCGCTTCAAGCTCAACAAGGGGCAAAACGGCGTCATCAAGATTGACGGCATGGGACCGCCCAAAGACGACGGGGCCGGCGATGACTCCCTCGAGTGCGTGCTGGCGCCTTCGGCTGGCGCGGCTGCGGCGCGTGTGGTCTGCGGCGATGCCATGGGGCTCAGCACCCTGACGCCCTACCTCACGCGGACCTACACCCGAGAGCAGGTGCCCAATGATTTCCACGGTGAGTTCCGTGTGGGCGCCACCAAGAGCGAGATGGGCATGGTCACCGCGGAGCTTGGGCGCTTGTCGCATCGCGCCTCCCGCGGCGAACCCGAGTCCGTTCGCCGGCTCGCCGAGGCCTTCTTCGGCGAGATGGGCGACATCCTCGCCGACACCGACAAGGTGGTCATCGACGCGCGCATCAAGCCCCAGGGTGTTGGGCTCGACTTCACCACCGTCATGACCGGCAATGCTTCGCTCGTCTCGCAATGGGTGTCGTCTGCAGCGGCCAAGTCCCAGCCCGCGCCCGCGGCGTTCATGCACCTGCCCGCGGACACGGACGTAGCGTTCTTTGGCAGCGGCATCGACAGCACCCTGCTCGACCGTCCGGCGTCCCTCGTCAGCTCGGCGCTCACCGATGCTCTCAAAGAGGCCAAGATGGCCGAGGCCGACCGCAAGGCCATCGTCGACGCCGTGGGTCGCACCATGGGCCTCGGCACGAGCCCTGTTGTCTTTGCGCACGGCATCGACATGCCTTCCCTCGAGAAGGCCAGCGGCGGCAACCAAGACAAGGATGCCCTGATTCCCGCGTTGGCCGGCTGGTGGCTCGTGGGCCTCGACAAGCCCTCGAACAAGGTCGTCCCCCTGATGCGCGATTGGGTGTCGCTGTACAACCGGCCGTCGCTCGTCGCGATGCGCAAAGACAAGAGCTACTCCAAGAAAGACAACTTCAAGATCGCGATCACCGCCGCGCCGAAGGGCTCGCCCAAAGACACGGTGCACATCGAGTTCTCTTCGACCAAAGACTCGTCGTTCACTCCGCCCAGCGCGCCGGGCGCCACGGCTCCCAAGGCGCCGCCGCCCAAGGTGGTCACGTTCCACGCACTGCTCGTGCCCGACGCCGCCCGAACCAACGTGCTCTTCGGGTTCGACACGGACGTGCTGGTAAAGCGGGCGCAAGTCGCGATGTCCACCGCGCCAGATACCGGCACCCTGAAGGGCCGTCCGGGCATCGACGGCCTTGCGTCGTCCAAGCTGGCGGCCGGCGGCTTCTTCACCCTGCGGCCGGTGGCGGCCCTGTCCACGGCGGCCGAGCGCGGCGATTCGGCCGGGGCCGTCAATGGCCTGTCCAACAAGGGCCTCTCCCCGGTGCTGATCACCAGCACCGCCACGCAAACCGGCGGCAAGGGCAGCCAGACCACGCTTACCATCCAGATGAACCGTGACGTCATCGATGACACTGCGCGCTTGATCATGCGCATGATTAAGTAGGCGTCGGGCCACGTCGGGGGGCGTCTCGTTCGAGGGCGCCCACCCCCGGAGGCCCAGCGAACCGAAGGGAACTTGGCCAGTGCCAACGGGCCTGGGTACCTGTGGGGTATGGCCCCCTGGGGATCTCGCGCCATTTTCGCGACGCTCGCGCTGAGCCTCTCTCTGTTTGCTGCACCGACGCAGGCTGCTGGGTGGCAAGAGGCGCACGCCCCCATCGACAACCTGAGGGTGTCCGTTCGCCCCGATGGAAATGCCACGGTGGAGCGTGAGGTGCACCTGCGCGTGGTGGCAGGCACTTACAAGAACTGGGAAATCCCTGGGCTTGACCCCGGCGCCACGCTCCAGCTCGAGGTTGGCACCGACAGTGACATTGCGCATCCTGTCAAGGCACACGCCGAGCTCGCCGAGCGCACACCGGGAGAGTCCGAGCCCAGCGCCACCGGCGACCGACGCTCCGTGCGCATCGTCATCGACGAGCCTGCGCAGGGGCTCCGCCGAGGCCAATACACGTTCAAGGTTCGATACGACGTGAACCTGCGTGCGGCGAACGCCATTGACCTAAGCGGACCTCTGGCCAAGCTGACGTACCTGCAGGCGCCGACCGCCGAGGGGCGTGATGGTGCGCAGATCGTCTTTGATCTGCCCCAAGGCCCCACGGAGCCTCGGTTGCCCGAAGAGGTGGCTGGCGAGTCACAGACGCAACAGATCACGGTGCGTCGGTCTGGGGACCGCGACGAAGTCACCTTGCTGCGAGCGCACGTCGCCAAGCGAGAGCCGGTTCTGTGGTCCTTGCGGGTGGACCCCCGGGCGTTTCATTTGTTGACCAAGCCCGAGGTCAAGGTGGCCCCGCCGCCACCGCCGCCCCCCACGCTGTCCCAGCGCGCCACCCCCGCGTTGGCGGCCGCCCTGGCCGGGCTTGCCGCACTCCTCCTTTTGTCCGAGCGCGAGCGACAGCGCGCGACGGAGCGCCGCCTGATCACGCCGGCCTCTGCCCTGTTGCCCCTGCCGGGGCTTTTGCGAAGTGTTCTTGGGGCGCTGCTCTCCGCAGCCACCGTGGTGCTCGTACAGCGCGGTCGCGTCGAATTCGCGGGGGTCGTGGCGGCGTCTCTGGCGATGCTGTCGCTCGACATTCGCGCACGCCAGCAAGGAGCGGGGGCCGAGCGTTTTGCGCCGGTGCACCCGACTCGCCTTCGGGAGCCTGGCCCTGCTGCCACGGCTCGTTCGCCGCGACGCCTGTGGCTGGCCGGTGTGGTCGCCGCCCTTGCGGGCACCGGCTACGCGGCTCTGTTGCCGTCTTCCCCAAGTGTCGCCGGTGCGCTCGCCTTGGTTGCCCTTGGCCTTGGCCCCGTGGTCTGGACACGCGCTTCTGCCCTCTCGGCGGGCGCTCCGGAGCAGCACCTGCCGGTCTTGCGAACGGCCTACGACACGCTCAGCGGGACGGATGTGTCCGTCAGCGTCGTCGCGCCTTTGGGAGCCGCCAACGTTCCCATGCGCCTTCGGGTGGCAGTGCCTCAACCCTTGCGCGGCTTGCGCACCTTCGATGTGCGGACCATCGATGTGCCGCACCTCACCGGTTTTGACCTTGCGCTCTGCCTCGAGTTCGCCCCGGTTCCGGGGTCCGACGCCGACAAGCGTTTGCGAACCTTGGCGCTCCGATGGGAGGGGGGCCGGGGGCGCCTGTACATGCAGGCAGCCGACCTGACTGCGCAGGTCCAACAGCTGCTTTCGCACCTTCGGGAGCGGCGAGATCCGCGGTCCTTTTGCCCGGCGGACGTCCAGGCCGACCGTCGGCGCTTGGCAGCCTAAGCCAGGGGCCATCGCGCATCTGCCGCCTGACCACTGCGGTTCTCGGGCGAATCTGCGGGACGGCCCGCGTCCGCGTTCGTGGGGGCGCTTGCCAGCCTTTTTCCACGCCCCGCGGCGCCTCTCCCCTGGGGGCATCGGAGCCTGTCTCGGGCCTTTCGAGCCACATTTGGCTCCTCGGTCCGTGCTCGGCCGCACATGAATCGGTGTTCTTGGGCGTCGGGGCCGAAGGGTCCTTCGAATTCGGGGCCGTTTGGGGTAGAAGTCCGGGCAATGCCGTCCCGTAGCGATCCTCAGCGCGCGCTCTCGCTTTGCGCCTACCTCGAGCCCTTTGTCGAGGGGCGTCGAGTGCTCGCCGTCGGTGATCTCGGGCCCGAACACGGAGAGCTCCTGCTTCAGTTGGGAGCGCGTTCGGTGCACCTGTTCGACGTCGACGAGTCGCGCGCCCGCGCCCAGACCGAGACGGTCCGAGGCCTCACCATCAAGCCTTGGGGCAAGAGCGATTTCGAGTTCCGCGACGGCGCCTTCGACGCGGTGCTCGTGTTCGACCTGCCGCAGGTTGGCGAGCACACGACATTCCTGCCCAAGCTGCGCCGCGTGGCCGACCGCCGCGGTGTCGTTGTCATCACGTCACCCGCCTCGGGGCCGTCGGCCATCGAGTACACCGAGCTGTACGACGCCGTTTCGCTCGAGTTCCCCCACGTCGAAGTGCTGGGTGGCCTTCCGTGGCGGGGGACGGCCTTTGCGCGCTTTGGCGCCCAAGAAGAGGAGCTCGAGGTCAGCGTCGACGCGCAGCTCGTGACCACGGCGCAGAGCCCCGAGTTCTACGTTCTCGTCGGTACCGAGCAGCCCACGCAGCTTCAGCCCTTTGCCCTGGTGCAGCTGCCCGAGGCCGAGCAGGCCGAGACTGAGACCCTCGACACGGCCAACTTCGCCGAGGCGCAGCTGCGCGCGGAGCTCCTTTCGGCGCAGCTCGAGGAGCAGCGTGTGCTGTCCCAGCGTCTCAGCGCCGAGGTCGACAAACTCAAGGTCGCCGGCGACGCCCCGGGTTCCGAGGCCGCGCAGTTGCGGCTCCGGGCCGAGCAGGCCGAAGCCCGGGCGCAACAAGAGTTCTCCCGGGCCGAGCGCTTGGTGCAAAACGCGCGGGAGCTCGGCGAGGCCTTGCGCGCGCAGCGCGACGAAAACGAGCGCCTCGAGCGGCAGCTCAAGGCCGATGCTCACCCGCGGGCCACCAGCGACGTCGATGCCCTCGCTCGCACCGACGGCAGCGGCCCCATTACCCAAGAGCCCGTCGAGATTCGCGTGCTCCCCATGATGCCGCGCATCACCGACGTGGAGACAACGGTCTCCATGCACGGCGACGACCTGGCCAGTTTGGCCGACGAGTTCGGCGCCGAGCGCGTCGACTCGCCAGACGTCGAGACCGTGGTGCACAAGAGCACGCTGGCGCTTCGGGCCCGGGCGGCGGACGACCGGGCGTTGGCCGCCGAAGACAAATCCCGACTCCTGGCCGAAGAGCTTTCTGGCCTCAAGTCCAAGCTCACGGCCGCAGAGCAAGCGCTCGACAGCGCACAGAGTGCCCGTGGCAACGCCGAACTCGCCCAACGCAAAGCCGAAGAGGGCCGCGCAAAGGCCGAACTGCAGGCGCAAGAGGCACAACGGGCGCAACAAGCCGCCGACGAGCTTCGCGGCAAGCTCGAAGAGGCCCTGCGCGCAGCTCGGCAACCGAGTGCAACAGATCAAGCCTTCGAGCAAGAGAACATCTCGCTCGAGACCAAGCTCCGTGAGCGGGGCGGGCGGGTTGCCGAACTCGACGCCGAGCTTTCCCGGCGCGAACGCATGATTCAAGAGCTGGTGCTGCGTCTCGAAGACGCCGAGCAACGGGCCTTGGAGCCTCAGGTTGCGGCGGCTCCCGCCACGGCACCAGCCACCGAGGCATCTGCCGCGTTGCAGGCCGAGCTCGCGTCGCTCACCAGCGACAACGAGGTGCTTCGTCGCAAGCTCGACGCGCTGGCGCTCGAACTTGCCCGTTTCCAGGGCGAACTCTTTGCTCGAGATTGGCGCATCAGCGAGCTCGAGCAGAATCTGGCCCTCACCGAGGCCAACGTGCCCTCGCCCCCGCGGTCCGAGGCCCCGCCGCCGCGCGCCTCGGTACACCCGGGGAGCCTGCTCTCCACTCTCGGGGCCGATGCCAAGCCCCCAACGAGCTGATCCTCATCCCCCTTGCGCGTGACGCCGTTGACACATCAGTCGGAACCCTTAAGTTGGCCTCTCAAAGGTAACGCGCCGCGGGGTTCCTGCGCGCAACTTCGGGCCTAGGAGTCTCGTCAGTGAAGCGGTGCTACTACGAAGTACTTGGCGTGGAGCGGGGGGCGTCAGCCGAAGACCTGCGC
This sequence comes from Polyangiaceae bacterium, assembly GCA_044358965.1. Taxonomy (GTDB): domain Bacteria; phylum Myxococcota_A; class Polyangia; order Polyangiales; family Polyangiaceae; genus SXNL01. Next base: position 8,848 of record JBIKNA010000037.1, on the reverse strand, counting down.
AAGGCCTACAAGCGCGAGGCCCTCAAACATCACCCCGACCGCAACCAGGGTGACCCGAACGCCGAGGTCAGCTTCAAGGCGGCCAACGAGGCCTTCCAGGTCCTTTCCGACGAGCAAAAACGTGCCGTGTACGACCGCTTCGGCCACGAGGGGCTCGAGGGCGGTGGAGCCGCCGATGGCGGGGGCATCGGCGACATGTTCGCCCAAATGCAGGACCTTTTCGCCGAGATGTTCTCTGGCGGTGGTGGCGGTGGTTTTGGCTTCGGGGGTGGGCGCGCCCGCCGCGGGGGCGATCTCCAGGTCCAACAAAGGCTCACGCTGGTCGAGGCTGCCTTTGGCTGCAAGCGTGAGGTAGGAGTCAACGCGCCGGCCGCCTGCGGCGATTGCGAAGGCACCGGCGCCAAAGCGGGCACGCGCCCCGAAACTTGCGGCCACTGCCGTGGGGCAGGGCAGGTCTCGAGCTCCCGCGGCTTCGTCATGTTCACCTCGCCGTGCGCCAAGTGCCGCGGCCAAGGCGTCGTCATCAAGTCTCCTTGCAAGACCTGCGACGGACGCGGCGTGGTGGCCAAAGCCCGCAAGGTGCTCGTAGCGTTTCCTGCTGGCATCGACGCGGGGCAGCGCTTGCGCGTACCGGGGCAAGGGGTTCCGGGTCCGGCGGGCACGCCACCGGGGGATCTCTATGTCGATGTCGACGTCGAGCCCGACGCGCGTTTCGAGCGCGAGGGAGCAGATCTACTTACTCGTGTGAGTGTCACCTACGCCGACGCAGCCCTGGGCGCTCAGGTCGAGGTGCCGTCCCTCACCCCCGAGGGCATTGGCTCCACAAACCTGGATATCCCCGCCGGCACGCAACCGGGCACCGTGCTCACGCTCAAGGGGCAGGGGGTCAGTCGTCTCGACGGTCGCGGCCGCGGTGTGCTTGCCGTCCTGGTTCAAGTCGAGGTGCCCATCGCCCTCTCCGAGAAAGCCCGAACGCTTCTCGAGTCGCTGCGAGACGAGCTCCGCGCGTGCGGCGGCGCCAGCGGTAGCCCAAAAACCGACAAATCATAAGGTCAGTGCGAACGCAGGCTGGGGCTTTGGCCGCAGCGTTTGCGTCGTTGCGGCTCAAGTGAGCATCAGTGTCATGGTGCGCCAACCCCTCGAAAAGTATGGGTCTCGGCGCATTCTCTGCTTCTTACCCGATGCCATGCTCAGCTATCCTAGGCACCGTCAATGGTAACGACGTTTCCTACCCGCACGGGCACCCAGCTCGGCCCCTACTCCATCGGGGTTGAGCTCGGCCGCGGGGGAACCGCCGAGGTCTACCACGGGGTCGACAACGGTTCCGGCAAGAATGTCGCGGTCAAGGTGCTGCGGGCCGAGCTCATGCAGTACCCCGAGCTCGTCAGCCGTTTCTTCCGCGAGGCACGTGCCGCAGAGCTGGTCCGGCACCCCAACATCGTCGACGTGTTCACCGTCGGCGAGGACTCCGACGGCACGCCATACATCGTCCAAGAGCTCCTCGATGGCGAGGACCTCTCGAGCTATGTGGCCCGCTGCGGCGGCAGTTTGTCCATCGAGCACACCCTGCTGCTCATGATGCCCATCGTCGAAGCGGTGGCCTACGCCCACCAAAAGTCCGTGGTGCATCGCGATCTCAAGCCCGAGAACGTGTTCCTGGCCAAGAGCGAGGCGGTGGTCATTCCCAAGCTCCTCGACTTCGGCATCTCTCGGATCCACGCGGCCGGCGAGGCCCGGCTCACCACCGCCGGCGAGTCCATCGGCACGCCGGCCTATATGTCGCCCGAGCAGATCCGCAGCTCCGCCGAGGTCGATGCCCGCACGGACGTGTGGGCCCTCGGCATCATGATGTTCGAGCTGCTCTCGGGCCGCCTGCCGTACCCGAGCCCCGATCCGCAGACCCTCTTCGTCGAGATTGCCACCAAGGCGCCGCCGCGATTGGGCGAGGTCGTGCGAGGTATTCCGCAACCGTTGGCCAAGGTAGTCGATCGCTGTCTTCGGCACGCTCGCGACGAGCGCTATCCGTCCGCCGCCGAACTTGGCAAAGACCTGCGTCGGGCCATCGCCTCCACGCCGGAGCTTGCGGCCCGCCTGCCGCACCTCGCGCAGGCCGACGACGAGTTCGTCGACCGTCGGGATCTCGCCAACTGGACCAGCCAAAGTGATGCCTCCACCTCCGGGGGCCACCGAGCCGCGTCGCCCGTCCCCAGCGTCAACGCCGATGGCAGCATGCCGCTCGAGATCGAGGACAGCCCCATCAGCCGGCGCAGCTCCGTCCCCGAAGAGCGCCACTCGTCTTCGGGCCGTGCGTCCAGCCCGGGGCGACTGTCGCCCACGGGCTCTGGGCCCTACAGCGCTTCGGGCGTTGCGCCCATCACCGGGGCCGCGCGTCCGCGGCAGGCGGCCACCATGGTGGTGCCCAACCGTGGCAAGAAAGCCGAAGAGTCCAAGGTAAGCTTCGGGTCCATCGCACTCGTGGTGCTCGTTGCCTTGCTCATGGCGGGTCTCGGGGTGCTCATCGTGTTCATCCTCGAGCCCGATTGGCTCCACTAAGGCGCGGGCCCGTCATCCGCCGTGGCCACCGATCTCGACAAGCTCCGCGAACGGCTCGGGCAGACCACGGCCACGCACGCCTTTGGCTCGGTCGTGGCCGTAACCGGCCTGTCGTGCCGCGTACGCATGGGGGGCGTTCGCGTCGGTGATCTGGTGTTCATTCGCCGGGCCGGCGAGCGTCTGCCGTGTGAAATTGTCGGTTTCGATGGCGGTCTTGCGGTGGCCATGCCCCTTGGCTCCCTTCGTGGCGTAGGACTCGACGACGAAGTCGAGAGCGCCGCCGATGGGTTCAAGGTACCCGTGTCGCGGGGCCTCCTGGGCCGTGTGGTCGACGGCTTGGGCCGACCCATCGACGGCCTGGGCGAGCTTCCACGCGGCGAGCTCGTCTCCGTCGATCAGGATCCGGTCGCCCCGCTGTCGCGGAACCCCATTCGAGAGCCCGTCGAGACCGGGGTGCGGGTGCTCGACGGCCTGGCCACGCTCGGCCGAGGGCAGCGCATCGGGCTCTTTGCTGGTTCCGGCGTGGGCAAAAGCACGCTGCTCGGTGCCGTGGCCCGTGGCACCCAGGCGGACATCGTGGTGGTCGCCCTGGTGGGCGAGCGCGGCCGCGAGGTGGGTGAGTTCCTCGAAGGGGCCCTTGGCGCCGAGGGACGCAAAAAGAGTGTTGTCGTCGTTGCCACCAGCGACGCGTCGCCCTTGGAGCGCCTTCGCGCGGCGCAGGTTGCCACGGCGTATGCGGAGCACTTTCGAGACCAAGGCCAACATGTCTTGTTGCTCGTCGACTCGGTCACGCGATTCGCGCGGGCGCAGCGGGAGATTGGCCTCGCCTGTGGCGAGCCCCCCGCGCGTCGTGGCTATCCGCCAAGCGTCTTCGCCATGCTGCCGCGGCTGCTCGAGCGGGCGGGGCAGGGGAGTACCGGCGCCATCACCGCAATCTACACGGTGCTCGTCGAAGGGGGCGACATGGACGAGCCCATCGCCGACGAGGTGCGTGGCATCTTGGACGGCCATGTCGTGCTCGATCGCTCCATCGCGGCGCGCGGCATCTACCCCGCCGTGGACCCCATCGCGTCGCTGTCTCGGGTCATGGATGCCGTGGTTCCGCAAGAGCATGCCGCGGCGGCCCGACGCCTCCGGACGTTGCTTTCTGCCTATGAGTCCAAACGGGATCTCATCGCTCTGGGCGCGTACTCTCGCGGCGCCGACAAACGCGTCGACGAGGCCATCGCGCTGCTCCCGCGCATCGAACAGTTTTTGCGGCAGAGCCCAAATGAGCACAGCTCCTTGTCCGACACGTGGCGGTCCCTTGCCGGGATCCTGAGTTGATTCGCGAGCTTTGGTGTGCGCCCGCAGCCGTGCCGGGTTGGGCCGTCGCCAAGGGTCTTGCGCAACGCTCGCTGCGTGCGCACGATCTGGGTCGACGCATGGCGCGGTTCTCCTTTGGTTCGCTGTTTCGGCGCGGTGCGGTATTTGTCGCGTGCAGCGTGACGCTGCTCTCGTTGCCCGCGGGGTGCAAGCGCGAGGCCCCCAAAGCCGACGTTGCGGCGCAAAAGGCCGGTGCGCTGCCGGTCATCACCGACGACACCCAAGGGCTGCTCTTTACCTGGATCGACGAACGCGGCGAGTTCCACACCGAGGAGCGTGCCAAAGACGTGTCGTTGGTGGGCCGCGATCTCGTCCGGGTGCTCGATCCCGAGCGCGAACAAGCCAGCGACGAAGTGTTGGTTGCAGATCTGCGCAACGCCGGGCCGTCCGGGGCCTATGCCGTGCGCACCATGACCCGTGCGGCCTTCGACGACGTTGCCCGGGATCGCCGAAAGAAGGCGGGCAAGACCATCGAAGCCCGTGCGCCCCAGACCGCAGGTTCGGCCCAAGAAGGGGCCAACAGCGTGGCCGCAGCGGCGCGCCCGGCGGTCATCATCTACGGCGCCTCCTGGTGCGGTGCGTGTCACGAAGCTGCGGCCTACCTCAAGAAGAAGGGCATCGCCTTCGTCGAGAAGGACATCGAGGCCGACCCCGGCGCCGAGCGCGAGATGAGCGCCAAGCTCGCCAAAGCGGGCCTCCGCGGCAGCGGCATCCCGGTGATGGACGTCAAAGGTCAAGTGATGGTTGGATTCTCTGCTCCAAAGCTCGAAGCTGCGCTCGCCAGCGCAAGGTGACCCATGGCTGATTTCTCGAAGACAATGCCCGCAAGTCCCAAGGCGCTCGCGCAGGCTGCGCGCGCCGGAATCAGCCCCGCGGCGGTGCCCGCGCGCCGAAAGAAAATTGCCTTGGCGTTGGCCGGAGCTGCCGACTTGCTGCAGATCGGCATGTTCCCGGTGTTCTCGCAGGGGGCTCTCGCCATCCCCGACGATGTGCTCGACCTGGTCATGGCCGTGCTCCTCATTGCCATCCTTGGCTTCCGTTGGCGCATGGTGTTCGCCATGGCGCTCGAGCTTGTTCCGGGTGCTGCGTTGTTCCCTTCGTGGACGGCCGTTGTGCTCAGCTTGCCCACCATCCCCGAGAGTCCCGGGGCGTTGCCCGATGCCAAAGACGGCCCGGCGCCGTTGCCCAAGTAGCCTTTGGCGCTACCGCGGGCCTTGTTTGATGCGGACCACGCGCTCGTAGACATCGCGTTTGGCGCGGCCGCTCCACGCAGCCAATAGCTCGGCGATGTTCTTGGCGTGGGTACCTTTGGCAAGCTCGCCTTGGATGCGAGCATCTAGGTCCGCGTCTGAGGGCAGCGCCTCGTTGGCGACATTCTGCCGCGCGCCCAGCACCACGCACACCTCGCCCATCCAGTCGTCGCGTTCGCTCAGCGACTGAACTGTGCCGCGGGCGAACTCTTCGTGGAGCTTGGTGAGCTCTCGGGCCACGCACGCGGGCCGCTCGGGATCGATGCGCGCGAAGTCCATGAGCGTGCCCCGCACCCGGCCCGGCGCTTCGAAGAACACCACGGGTTCGGCAGTCTCGGCGCACATGCGCAGGGCGGCGAAGCGCTCGGGGCCCTCGCGGGGCAAGAAGCCCACGAAGCGAAAGCCGTGGCCGGTGCCAAGGCCGCTGCCCACAAGGGCCGTCAGCACCGCGCTGGGACCCGGGATGGGGACCACCTGGATGCCTGCGTCGATGCAGGCGCGGAGCAGTGCTTCGCCAGGGTCGCTGACCACCGGGGTGCCGGCATCGGTCACGAGCGCCACGGTCTCGCCGCGCGCAATCAGCTCTGTGAGCCTTGCGACGGACGCATCGCTCGAGTGCTCATGCAAGGAATCGACCGGCTTGCCGGAGATGCCATGATGCGAAAGCAGCGCTCGTGTACGCCGGGTGTCTTCTGCGGCCACACGGCTCACGAGGCGCAAGGTCTCGAGCGCCCGCACGGTGATGTCGCCCAGGTTGCCGATGGGCGTTGCAACCACGTACAGCACGCCCGGGGCATCGCTCATGGGCAAAGACCGTTACACCACTTCGGTGGCGTCGCCCATCTCGCGCTTGAGGAAGTCGCGCAAGCGACCCATCAGGCGTTGCTCCAGCTGTCGAACGCGTTCGCGGGAGATGCCGAAACGGTCGCCGAGGTCTTGCAAGGTGAGCGGGTCGTCGGCCACCAGTCGCTCGTCGAAGATGGCGAGCTCCTTGTCTTTGCCGTCGAGGGTGGTGCGGAACGCAGCCAGCTTGTCTTTGAGGAGAGCTTGGAGCTCGCCGTCGGCCATCATGGCCTCGGGGCCCGCGCCCAACGCCGGCATCATGTCGACTTTGGCGATGGAGCGGCCATCGGCGTCGCCCACGGGCGCATCGAGCGATTTTTCGCTGGCTTGCAGGCGAATTTCCATCTCTCGCACGTCGGACTCGGGGACGTTGAGCTGCTTGGCCACCTCGGCGTCGGACGGGTCGATGCCCAGCGCCTGTAGCTCTGCGCGCTTCTTGCGGAGATTGAAGAACAGCTTGCGCTGGGCTTGGGTGGTGCCCAGCTTGACCAAGCGCCAGTTGTTGAGAATGAAGCGCAAGATGTAGGCGCGAATCCACCACGCCGAGTAGCTCGACAGCTTGACGCCGCGGTACGGGTCGTAGCGCTTGACCGCTTGCATGAGGCCGATGTTGCCCTCTTGCACCAGGTCCATGATGTTCTTGTAGGCGCGGCGATACTCGTAGGCGATCTTGACCACCAGCCGCAGGTTGGACGTGACCAACTTGGCCGCGGCTTTGGGGTCTTGGGTCTGCGCAAAGCGCACTGCCAGCTCGTGGGTTTCCTCGACCGTGAGCAGAGGGTGTCGCTGCACCTCGCGCAGGTACGACGTCATGGCGTCGACGCGCTCGAGCTTGGTGGTGTCGATTTGCACCGGCGCTTCTACGTCGTCGTCGCCCTCGACCTCGTCTTCGACCAGGTCTTCTTCTTCCTCCTCGTCGCGTTCGACGAGCTCGGCTTGTACGGGCTCGACGCCCTCGGTGTCGCCGGCGTCGTCGCCGTCCGAGGTTTCGGACGTGGCGCCATCTTCTTGCTCAAGTTCGGTGTCGGACTCGTGGCTCCGATCGCGCTTGGCCGATGCCTTGTCGGAGCTTCGCTTGCTGGCAGTCACCGCTGAACTCTTACCTTTGCTGGTGCGAGGCACGACGCCGCCGACACCCGAGGAAGACAACGTACCACGCTCGAAGGCGTGGTTTCGAGCACTGATTCGCGCGGCGCGGTGCCGGCCACGTTGACGCTTTCGCGCACGCACGACGTTCATTGGGTCACAACCTTTCTCGCGTGACCCGGCTGGGGCATCGCGCAACGCTTACGAAAAACACTCACCAGCACGTTGCTCGCGATGGCGGCTCCTTAGGGATCTGTGGCCCCCCTTAGCGGGCCACGGCAACGAGACACACACCAAACAGGGCGATCCCCAGCAGCACTGCCTTGAACAGCTCGCTCCCACCGTACATTCCCGCGCGCACGGAGCGCACGGACATGGGACTTGCCACCCCGAACACTTGCATGGTTTGCGCGGGGCTCATGGTCATGGGCGGCAAGGTGTGCACGCCGCGTTTGCGCGTCAAGGGGGGCGCGGCTTTCCCCGATGTATGGCGGTGGCAGGTGCTATAAAAGACAGCAGGTTCTGCGCATGGCCCGGCGAAACAAGACCGACAAGAGCGTCGCGCCGGGGGTCATGCCCGTCGAACCCCCTTGCGTAGACGAAAAGAGCCTCGAGGCGTGGGCCACGGCGCTCGTGCAACGGCATGCGACGCAGGACCTCACCCTCGAGATGTTGACGGAGCCGGCGCAGAGTTCGGCGCCCTTCGTGAAGCTCTACTTTGTGCGCGCCGCTGCCATGCGGGCGCGCATCATGCGGCGCATGCCCCACGTGCGCCCGGGGCGCTTCTCGCCGCGCACCTTCGGACACCCAACGGTGCTGGTGCGCGTGCACCCGAGCGGCATCGAGTTCGACTTGGACCTGCCCACGCATGCCGCCATGGACCGCGAGGGGCTCCGGCGGCAGTTGCAGCAGCCGCAGGCCCTCGTCGGGGCGCTGCGAGCGTTGCCCGACACCATTCGCGCGCCGTGGAACGGCATGGGGCCGGGCCACGGCGTGTCTGCCGCGGAGCTTGCCGATTGGCTCAGCACCCCGGATGCCCACGTGCTGCTCAGCGGCTGGTTGCCGCGGGCGCTTCTGCAGGGCAACTTGGCCGCCGCCGATGCCATGGCCGACGCCATGTTCACCGTCTACCGCGCCATTACCCATGGCACCGAGGCCGAGCTCCGTAGGCTGCGCCCTGCCACCAAGACCCAAGGCAAGCCCAAGCGCAAGGGGCCGCGCAGCCGGCGCAACCCAGTGCTCGACGACGACGAGCCGTTGTCCGTCCGCGCGCCGGAGCCTGACGTCGAAGCCCCGGAGCCAAGGTCCGTCCCGTCGCCGCTTTTGGCACGACTCAAGGCCGTTGCGCCCCGCGTGGTCGACATGGACCCCAAGGCCAAGATTGTGGCGGGCGCGCAGGTGTACGTGCTCGACGGCGCCTTTGCGGGCAAGGTCGGGGTCGTGCAAGACCTGATGGTGCGGGGCATGGCCCGGGTGGCCTTTGGGCGCCTCATGGCCCAGCTGGCCCTGCGCGACTTGTGCGTTTGCCGCCCCCGAGCCCAGGGGCACAAGCTCGCTTCGTCGCACCGCCGCATCGCCCCCCGGCAGTAGAATCCTGAGCGACCGGCGTTCGCAATGGAGTAAAAGAGCAGGGTATGTCCGCTCCTGCTGCGCCCGCGCCTGCCTCGCCGGGCGCTCGTGTGACGTTGCGGGGGGAGTTCGAGCGGCACCTCGGGGCCTACCTCAAGGGCGCGCTGACGCTCGTCGTGTTT
>JBIKNA010000275.1:0-9556 GCA_044358965.1 Polyangiaceae bacterium | reverse complement strand
TGGCGCAGCGTGTGCGGGCATGGTGGCACGCGCCGCCAGGGCTCGTACGGTCCTTGCCTCGAACACGTCGCGCAGCGAGAGCGCGATGCCCCGCGCCCGCGCCCGCGCCACGAGCTGCAGGCTCAGAATGGAGTCGCCGCCCAAGGCGAAGAAGTCGGACTCCGCCCCGGCGGACACCCGGAGCATCTCCGTAAACAGCGCGGCGATGGCGATCTCTTGCGCGCCGTCGGGAGGGACCAACGCTTCTTCCCTGTCGCCCAATGGCGGCGGCTCCGGAAGGGCTGCACGATGGACCTTGCCGCTGGTGGTGCGTGGGAGCACATCGCAGACAACAACCTGTTTGGGGACGCCCGCTGGGGGCAAGGTGAGGCGTAGCTGGGCCAGCACCCTGCTGATGCGGCTATGCTCTGGCGCGCCCGGCAGGCGCCGCAAAACCACGTAGGCCACGAGGCGCGCCGGATCGCCGCGCAAGGCCACAACGCCGGCCTCGACGTCGGGATGTGCGCTCAAGGTCGCTTCGATTTCGGCGGTCTCCAGGCGGACACCGCCAATCTTGAGCTGTCCATCGGAGCGGCCCAGGTACTCGAGGGTACCGTCGGCCCGGAGCCGCGTGAGGTCTCCGGTCGAGTACATGCGTCCGGAGCCAGTCAGCGTGTCGGGGCGAAACCTGCTGCTCTCTTCGTGGGTGTAGCCCAGGGCCACGCCCGCGCCGCCCACGAAGAGCTCTCCGGGGGCGCCCCAGGGCACCTCTTTGCCATCGCGTCCCAGTGGCAGGGCCCACACGTTGTCGATGGGACGACCAATGGGCTCCGTGGCACCTTCTGCCTGCCCTTCACACACATGAAACGTCGCGTCGATGGTGGTCTCCGTGGGACCATACAGATTCACGATGCGCGCTTGTGTCTGCTGCGCCATGGCCTGCCGCAGGCTCGCGGGAAAGGCCTCGCCGCCGGCGAAGATCAACCGGAGCGAATTCATCTCGGAGAGCACCGTGGAGCTTTCGAGGGCACGCAGAATGGTGGGGACCGCCTGCATCACGGTGACGCGCTCGGTTCGCACCAGATCCGCCATGGCCCGCGGATCGGCCTCGGCGTCTTGGTCGGCGATCACCATGGGAACGCCGGCCAGCAGCGGCAAAAAGACCTCCCAGATGCAGGCATCGAACGCCGGTGAGGTTCGGAACAGGACCTTGTCCGTGGCGTCCAAGGGGAAGGCCCGCAGCATCCACTCCATGTGGTTGCGCAAGGCCCCTTGCGGCACTCGCACGCCTTTGGGGGCGCCGGTGGAGCCCGAGGTGAAGAGCACGTAGGCAAGATCGCGATCCGAAGGGAGGGGCGCGGGCCTTGGCCCGGCGATGACTTGCGCGTTTTCGTCGCTACGAAGCAGCGGTGTGCGGAGCCCCTCGAGCCACGACGGATCGTGCAGCGCGGATGGTTGCCCCTCGACGATGATGCGCGCGGCACCGGCCTCGGTGAGCATGTGGGCCGCACGCTCCTTCGGCGTGTCTTTCGGGATGGGCACGAACGCCACGCCGAGCGCCAAGCAGCCCAGGGCCCATGCCACCCACGAGGGGCCTCGCGGAAGCGCGATGGCCACGGTGTCTCCCCGTACGACACCGCCCGCGTGGAGCCGCGCGGCGCACCGGGCGACCTGTTCTGCGAGCGCGCTGCCGGTGATGGTGGTGCCCCGGAACACAATGGCGGCTTCGGAGCCCCGGGCGGCCAACGTGTCTTCGATGGCCGGGAACAGGCCAGCTAGGCGCCGCGGTTGCGTGGGGCCCATGGCCTGCGACAAGAGGCGCGCCCGTGCTTCGGCGTCCACGAGTTCGAGCTGCTCGCAGGGGGTGTTGGGGGTCCCTACGGCGTTCGAGAGCACTGCGCCGAACGCTGCGGCCATGGCCCTCACCGTGCCCGCGTCGAAGATGTCCGTTGCGAACTCGATGGCACCTGCGTATCCGCCGATGGCGTCGGCGCTGGCCTCCAAGAACATCGTCAGGTCGAGCTTGGTGGTCTGGGTGTCGACGTCCAAGAGGCGAAGCGCGGCGCCGGGCAGCACAAGGGGTGGGCGCTCGGTGTTCTGGAGCACCAACATGGCCTGCACCACGGGCTCGTGGCTGACGGCCCGGGCCGCTGTAAGCGCCTTGGCAACGCGCTCCAGGGGGACCCGCTCGTCCTCGAGCCCACGCAAGGCCTCCTTGGCCGCTTGCCGGAGCAGGTCCTGAAAGCTTTCGTCCGGACGCACCCGAAGGCGCAGGGGCACCGTGCCCACGAACATGCCCACAAGGCCATCGAGAGACCGGTCGCCGCGGCCGGCGGCCGCGGTACCCACGACGATGTCGTCGCCGGATCCATAGGCGCGAAACACAAGGCCGAGAGCCGCGAAGAACACCGCAAAGGGGGTGCAGCCCGACGCTTCTGCGAGTGCGCGCACCCCCCGGGCCGTCTCTTCGTGGATCTCGAAGCGCACCCGGGCGCCCTGGGCCCCGCGCCCCGGTTTGCGCGGGCGATCGGTGCAAACCGAGAGCACCTCTGGGGCGCCGCGGAGGTGCGCGACCACACGCGTGGTGGCGGCGTCCAGCGCTTGCTCCTGCGCCGGCATCCGCTCCCAGGCTGCGTGATCCAGGGCATCGATGTCGAGGGAGGGGAGCGCGCTCGCGGCATCGGGGTTGTCGTAGAAGGCCACAAGATCGCGCAGGAGCACGTCCATGGACCATCGGTCGCAAACAAGGTGGTGAGCGCAAAGCGCAAGGACGTGGGCGTCGGCCCCGCGACGAAATACCGCTGCCCGGAAGGGAATGCCCTGGGCAAGATCGAAGGCCCGCCGGGCGAAGGTCTCGAGGGCCGAGGCCACGGCGGCGTCACGCTCCACCGGGCCGATGGTCGACAGATCATGATGCTCGACCAGTGCCGGCAGCAAGGCCACGAGTTCCGCTTCGGGCAACGGTACCTGAAAGGGCTCGCTGGTTGTGTCGGCCAGAAAGCGGGTGCGCAACGCCGCATGCCTTTGTACCACGCTGCGGATGGCGTGCTCGAGACGCGGCAAGTTCAGCGGGCCGTCGATGGCGACCGCCATGGGTACATTGTATTGTGCAGGTAGATCCGAGAGCGCGTGGGCCAGGTACAGTCGCCGCTGTGCATGCGACAACGGCGCCGGGGACCACGGCCCCCCGGACCTCTTGCTTGCAGCGCCGCGTTCGGGGCCGCGGGCGCTCTCGGCGATCTTGGCTGCAAGTCCCTTGACCGTGCGGGCCTCGAAAACCCAGCGCAGGGGCACGTCGAGACCATGTTGGGCGGATAGCCGCGCAGTCAGGCGCGTGGCGAGGAGCGAGTGGCCGCCCAGGGCAAAGAAGTCGTCGTCACGCCCGACCCGCGGTAGGCCAAGAAGCTGCTCGATGATCTCGGCCACACGTTGTTCGTGGGCGTCGCGCGGAGGCTCGTTGCTGCGCCCCAAGGGCGAAACAAGATCCGGCGCCGGCAGCGCGCTGCGGAGCACCTTGCCGCTCGCCGACAAGGGCAACGTGTCGAGCACCATGACGGTGCTCGGCACCATGGCCGAGGGGAGATGGGCGCTCGCGTGTCGCAAGAGCGCCCGGACCAAATCGGCCTGGCGCTTGCGTCGGCGCGGAGCGTGAACCAGCGCGGCCCTGGCCGGCGCCTTTGCGAAGCTGGTGCCCGGGGGAAGGGATCCGTCCGCGAGCTCGATGCGAAGCTCGAAGGGGTCTGCGCCTGGCGCCGCGCCGGCCACGGTAGCCCTGCGACCCGACGCTAGCGCCGCGGTCAAGCAAGCTGCAACGGTCTCCGCGGCAGTGTCTACCGTCGGTGCCCTCGCGATGACACTTCGCGCGGCGCCGATGCTCAGGTGGTCGTCGAGACGAGCCCAGTGTGCGTCTTCGGCCAAGCGCGCGTTGGGGATGTGCTCGATGACGAGCGCGGCCTCACGTTGCGCCCGGATCCAGTCCGAAACGTCTGTGGCGCGCTGCGGAAGCTGGCCCAAGGCCACGCGCTTGGGAGCGATGGGAGACGCCTGCGGCAGCACTGGCTGCTCGGCCTCCGCAGCGATCTGAATCACGACGTCGTACCGGTACTTGCCCAGCTCCGGGTCTACCCCCGGGGCTTTGGGTCGCACCTCGACGCGGTGTACCCGAGCACCCAGCGGGCCAAGAAAGGCTCCAAGGCTCGCGAAGAAGTCGGGGTGCAGGGACAACTCTTGGTCGCTTTGGGCACGTGCTGCCGCGCGGCGCCGTACGGTTCCCAGTGTCTCGCCGTCCTGGGCCTGGGCCAGTTCGATCTGCAGGCAGAGCGCCGGCACGAGCGCAGCGTTGCGCACGTCGCCCAAGACGATGCGTCCACCCGCGGGGAGCTTTTGTATGGCGAGCGCCAGTACGCCCAGCAGATGCTCTTCGTCGGGGAAGTATTGCACCACAGAGTTCAGCACCACGGTGTCGAAGTGGCCGGGTACCTGGGCGAGTTCGTGTGCGGCACAAGGAATGGTGCGAACATGGTTCAAGCCCAAGCGCGTGGCGTGCGCTTGGACCCGGGCCAGGGCCTTGGGCGCGATGTCGGTACCCACGTAGGTGCCCACGTGTGGGGCCGTGCCAAAGAGAACGAGCCCGGTGCCGCAGCCGATCTCGAGCACCCGCTCTGGCTTTTCGTCCAGTACGAGGGCGCAGGCTGCGTCGACCCAAGCGCGCATGGCGTCCTTGTGCATCGCCTGTCCGTCGATGCTGCGCACCCAACCCCGGAGGTCGAACGTCGGATCGTCGTTCGTCGAACCTTCGCCATAGGTCCTTTCGAATACCTCACCCCAGCTGGCCACGTGCTCCGTGATGGGGGCAGTCGCATCCGTGCTGGATACTGCCTCGGAGGTGGCGCGTTCGGTGACGTACGCCACGATGCGCGGGTCTGCAGCATCGCGTTGGTCGATGATCGCGCAGGCCGCCTGCACGCCCTCGAACGCCATGAGTGTGGATTCGACTTCGCCGAGCTCGATGCGCTGCCCGCGGACCTTGACCTGCTGATCGTCGCGACCGAAGAACTCGAGTTCCCCATCGGTGGCCACCCGGGCCAGATCGCCCGTGCGGTACATGCGTCGTGCCTGCGCGTCGTTGGCGAAGGGGTCGAGCAGAAAGCGCGCGTTGGCCGCGGCGTCGGCCCCCATGTAGCCGCGGGCCACTTGCACACCCGCCACGCAGAGTTCCCCGACAAAGCCCCGGGGCACCGGGGTGCCGCTTTCGTCCAGGACATAGGCCACGGTGTTGGCCACCGGGCGACCAATGGGCACACGCTCGACGCGGGTGCCTTGGGGCACCGCGTGGTGGGTGACGTCGACGCTGGCCTCGGTGGGGCCGTACAGATTGTGGAGGCTGGTCTGCGGGTACCGGCGCCCAAACCGTGTGGCCAGCGCTGGGGTAAGTGCCTCGCCGCTGCAAAGAACGGCGCGTAGCGAAGGAAGGTCCACGATGCGCGGATCATCCAAGTACGCACCCAGCATGGTGGGCACGAAGTGCGCGACGGTAACGCGGGTATCGCGCATCCACGCCGCAAGGTGTGCGGGGTCCTGGTGGCCTTGGGGGCGCACGATGGACATGCGTGCGCCATAGCCGAGCGGCCAGAACAGCTCCCAAACCGACACATCGAAGCCGATGGGCGTCTTGTGCAGCACCACATCGGAGGTGCCGATGGGCACGAGGCCCTGTTGCCATGCGATGCGGTTGATGACGCCGCGGTGTTCGAGCATGGCGCCCTTGGGCAAGCCCGTGGACCCGGAGGTGAAAAGTACATAAGCGAGCTGCGTGCCACGCACCGCGGGCAATGGAAGCACCGGCGAGTCCTTGTCGCATGCAAGGGCCCGGGCGTCGACGCAGAGGGCCTCTGGGGCAAAGTCTTGTGTGTCGTTTGCGTCGCTCAAGATCCAACGTGTCCCGGCGATGCGGGCGAAGTGCGCCTTGCGGGCCTTGGGTAGCTCGGGTTCGATTGGCACGTACGCGCCGCCCGCCATGATGGCGCCGTAGATGGCCGCGAGCATGAAGCGTCCGCGGGCCATGTGGATGCCTACGCGGTCTTCAGCGAGAAGGCCCCGGGAGCAAAGGGCGCTGCCGACGCGTTGGGCCATGGCGAGCAGCTCGCCGTAACGAAGCTCGCCCTGGTCGTCGATGATGGCGACGTCGTCGGGGCGCGAACGTGCATGACGTTCAAAGGCCGCGGTCACGCTCTCGTCCGTCGGGAAGTGCAGCCAAGGCCCCGCGAGCACCGAGGCATCCTCGCCCCGCTGCTGTTTCGGCCCAAGCAGGGGTAACTGCGCCACGGGTGCGTCCGGGGCATCGAGCGCGTGACCGAGGAGCGCTTGGAAAGCGCTGGCGATGCGCGCGGCGGTTCCGTGCTCGAACAAGTCCGTGTCGTACTCCAGCGAAGCCGCGTAGCTCCCGTCGGACCTCGGCATCAGCGTGAATTCCAAATCTGTCTTGGACGTTTTGGTTTCGGCCACGTGCGGCGCAAAGGAGAGCCCCGTGTGTGAGAGCTCCTGCCGGGGCGCGTTCTGCACCACAAGCATGGCCTGGAAGAGTGGCGAGCGGGAACGGTCACGGACCACACCGAGGGCGTCCACGACACGCTCGAAGGGAACGTCTTGGTTCTCGTACGCGCCGAGGGACTCCTTCCGCGCAAGCGCCACCAACTCGCGCAGGTTGGCGTTGCTCGGCGCCTGCACCCGTAGCACCAGCGTGTTCACGAAGAAGCCGATGAGACCCTCGGTGTCTCGCTCGGTGCGCCCGGCGATGGGGGTGCCGATGCTGACGTCTTGGGTGCGCCCCAGCCGATAGAGCAGCGCCGAGAGGACCGCGAGCAGGACCATGAACGGTGTGGCGTGCGCGGCCCGGGCGAATGTCGAAATGTGGTCTCCAAGGGCGACCGGGAGCTCGAAGGCCACCCGGGCGCCGCGAAACCGCTGCACCCCCGGGCGAGGACGGTCCGTGGGGATCGAAAGAACCGGAGCACCCTCGAGGCGTGCGGTGTGCCAGGCAAGTTGCCGCGCGGCCAGGGACGTCTTGTCGTCGGCGTCGCCCAGTGTGGCGCGCAGAAAACGCGCGTAGTCGACGTAACGGATCGGCAGCGCAGGCAGCGCCGCTGTGGGCATCTGCGCCGCACCCAAGGCCGCCTGGTCGTAGAGTCTCACCAGATCCGAGATCAGGACGCCAATGGACCAGCCGTCTGCGGCAATATGGTGCAGGCTCAAGATGAGCGCATGGTCGTCGTCCGCGATGGTGGCCAGCGCCGCACGGATGGGCAGGTCGCGCCCAAGATCGAAGGGGCGCTGCACGAGGCGCATGGCCCAGCGCTCTGCCTCGGCTTCGGCTGCGGTGGAACCTCGCAGGTCGAGCTGCGGTAGCTCGAAGGTTGCGTGGGTGTGGATACGCTGAAACGGCACCCCGTCGCGGCTCTCGAAGGTGGTGCGGAGGGTCTCCTGGCGCTGCAGTAGCGCCGAGAACGCCTGCTGCAAGACGTCCGGTCGCAAGGGGCCGCGGATCCGCACTGCCGCAGGAATGTTGTAGAACGCACTTAGCGGCTCGAGCTGATCGATGAACCATAGGCGTGTCTGGGCGAAGCTCAGCGGATACAGCTCTTCGTCGCCGAGGCGGACGAGCGCCGAATGCTGCGGCCTCTGGCTGGTGCGCAAAAGTTCCACAGCCAGGGCGCGCGGTGTTCGAGACGAAAAGAGCGTGCGCAGCGCGAGCTCTTTGCCAAGGGCACCGCGGATGCGCGAGACCAGCTGCGTGGCGAGGAGCGAGTGGCCACCGAGCGCAAAGAAGTCATCGTCCGGACCCACGTGGGAACGCCCCAGCAGACCCGCAAAGACCGCACACACGATCTGTGTGGCTGCGTCCGCGTCGGCCGGCACACCAGTTGATGCCCCGGTGCCGCTCTCCGCCTCGGCCTGGGCCCGCATGGCATTGCGATGCACCTTGCCGTTGGGGGTCTGCGGGAAGGTGGCGACGAAGTGGAGGCGGCTTGGCACCATGATGCCGGGGAGGGCCTGCGCTACGTGTGCCCGCAGTGCGGGGCCATCGGCGGCGCTGCCGGGCGCCAGGCGGACGAACGCCACGAGCTGCGCCCGCACGGGATCGGTAGCGAAGGCAAACACGACGATGGCTTGGGCGACCGCTTCGTGGGTCTCGAGGGCGGCCTCGACGTCACCGAGTTCGATGCGGTGACCGCGGAGCTTGACCTGCTCGTCGCTCCTCCCGTGAAACGACAGCTCCCCGTCGTGGTGTCTGCACGCGCGATCGCCCGTGCGATACATCCGACCGAACTCCGTGAATACGAAGGCCTGGGCCGTGCGGGTGGCGTCACCCACGTACCCTTCGGCGAGGCCCTCCCCAGCGATGCACAGTTCGCCGATGACACCGTGCCCGAGCAGACCCCCGTGCGCGTCGCGTACGAGCAAGAGGGTGTTGGCGATGGGGTCGCCGAGGCCCACGTAGCCCGGACCTTTGGTGTCCTTGTCGGACAGGCGTTTGGCGCTGGACCAGATGGTGGTCTCCGTGGGGCCGTATACGTTGAACGCAGCCTTCGTGGTGCCGAGCAACTGCGAGGCAAGATCCCGAGGAAGGGCTTCGCCCCCAACCAGCACCGTGGTGCAGCCAAGGTCGAGCGGGCCCAGGGAGAGGAGCGTGCGAAGCGTGCTGGGGGTCGTCTGCAGGTGTGTCGGCGAGGTGCGTGCGATGCAAGCATGCAAGCACTGGGCATCGGACAGATCCGCGTCCGAGGCGAGCTCCAGGGTGGCCCCCGCAAGCAGTGGCGCCCACAGTTCGAGCCCCGCGATGTCGAAGGTGAGCGGCGTGATGGCCAGGAACCGACTCTCCGGCCCGAGCGCAAGCGCTTGGCAGAAGTGCAAGAGCAAGTTGCTGAGCGCCGCATGGGGCACACGCACGCCTTTGGGGCGCCCGGTGGAGCCCGAGGTGAAGAGAACATACGCGCCGGCACTGGCTGGCAGCGCGCGGATGCCTTGTGATGCCAGGGGCGCGAACCTGGCGTCGCCTGGGGGCTGCAAGCGCGTCGCGGGGGCCAGCGTGTCGAGCCATGGCGCGTCCGCTTCCAGCGACGGGTGCACCAAGACGTGCCGAATGGAGGCATCGAGGAACATGCTTTGGACCCGCTCTGGGCCCAAACGAGCCCCAAGGGGCACATAGGCCGCGCCCGCGAGCCAGATGCCGAGCAACACGGACACGAGCTCGCTTGTTCGCGGAAAGAGCACCGCAATGGCGTCGCCGGGGACAACGCCTTGCTGTGTGAGACAGGTGGCCCACGCCTCGGCGGACGCAAAGAGCGCGCCGTAGGTGGTCTTCCCTCCAGCATCGATCACTGCAATGCGATCGTGGAAGCGCTCTTTGGCGGCCTCGAGCTCGGCTACCGTATGGTGCCCTCGGAAGTCCGGCGCGGCATGCGCGGCCAACATCTGCGTTAGGTGCGTGGTGGCCGCGGTGGTCGTGGCCGAAAGCCCAGCGATGGGCGTACTTAGGGGGGCAGTACCCATGGCCCCAAGCAGCGCACAAGCGTGCTCG
>JBIKNA010000274.1:0-9575 GCA_044358965.1 Polyangiaceae bacterium | reverse complement strand
CCAGCATCCGGCCCCTCGTCGGCACCTTCGATGCGGAGCGACTGCGAGCCGAAACAAGCCACGAACAGGAGCGAAAGAGCCACGTGGAACAGCCGAGACCTGCGAGCCATGGAAATAGGCGTAACAACCGCACTGCGCGCGCCCTGAACGTCCATGGACACCGATGGATCACATTCGGACATCGGCCTGCGCGCCCCTCTGCCATGCTCGTTGCACCATGAAACGAAGGCTCCTCTTGGTCTCGTTCGGTCTTTCGATGACGCTGGCGACCGCCGCGCACGCCGAGCCCACTGCGGCCGATCGCGAAACGGCCAGGACCCTGCTCGACCAAGGGGACGCACTCTTCGCAAGCGGGGATCGCGCCGAAGCGCTGCGCCGTTACCAGCAGGCCGACGACATCATGCACGTGCCCACCACGGCGCTCTCGGTGGAGCGGGCGCAGGCCTCCCTGGGGCTCTTGCTCGAAGCCAAAGAGTCGTGCCGCCGGGTGCTCACGTTCCCGCAGAGTGCGGCGGAGCCGGCACCGTTTGCCGCGGCACGGCAGAAGTGCGAGTCCGAGATCCAGAGCCTGTCGGCGCGCATCCCCATGCTGTCCGTGCGCTTCTACGGCTTGGGGCCCGACGAGCGGCCCAACGTGACGATCAACGGCGAGAAGGTAGTGGCCGATGGTGCCGGCGTGGTGCGCAAGCTGAACCCGGGAAAGCACAAGCTGGTGGCCGAGGCGCCCGGTCGTGCCCCACAGGAGCGCGCCTTCGAACTTGCCGAGCAGCAAGCACTCGAGCTGCAGATTGCCTTTGGCTCCGCAACGGAGGGCGCGGCCCCGACAGCACCGCCCGCGGTAGAACCGCGAACAGATGTCACCGCCACGGGCCGTGCCCCAGTGCCCACCTATGCCAAAATCGCCGGAGCCACGGGCGCTGTCGCCTTGGTGGGCGGCGCCATCGCCGGGGGACTGTCGCTCGGCGCGTTGAGTGACGCCAAGCAATACTGTAACGGAGACGTTTGCTCGGAACGCGCCCGTGCGGACCTAGATTCGACGCGGCGCCTCGAGCTCGTGGCGAACATCTCCTTTGGCGTGGCGATCATTGCCGGGGCCATCGGGGTGTACGGCTATCTGTCCCGGGGCAGTGCCCCCAACGCGAGCAATGCGACCGCGCGGTGGGCGCCCTTCGTGGGGCCATCGGGCAGCGGCGCGGCCGTGCGCTTCTAGAGCGCGTTGTCACAAATGCCCAGACGGCCAGCCCGCCGAGCCCCCAAAGCCCCGACCCCAAAGCCCCGACCCCGAGCCCCGCTCACGCTCGCAGCAGCCCGAACCCGCTCGGAATGGTGCGCGTTCGGGAGCGGGAGCGGGAGCGGGACTCAGCGTGAGAGGCCCGTCAGAAGGGCGTACGGTCGGTGATGACGGCGGCAGCGTGATTGGTTGCGGATGCGTGTGTCGTAGGCGATAGCGGCGATCTCGAGGGCAGCAGCCACTTCGAGGAGTTCGCCTCTGGCGATGCCGAAGACCCGCGCCTTGTCCGCGGGACTGCGGCGTCCGACGGCCTCGGCGATGTGGCAGGCAGATACTCTTGGCCGCACGCAGGGCCTGGTCACGGAGCTTGGGGTCCTTGATCTCTGCGTCGCGCACAAGAGCAAGGAGTGCTCGGTCATTTAGGCCCCCGCTCAGGCTCTCTCTAGGCTGCCAGCGGGCGGAGCGCGTGGGACTCGTCCATCACGGCACGGAAAAGCGCGGCGCCGAACGAGGCACTTGGGAGCCCGAGGGCGAGGTCCACTTCGTCCATGGCGCTCTCGACACCCGATGCGTCGGCGCAGGCTTGCGCGTGGGCGGCGTCGACTTGTGCGCACTCCGATGCACTGAGCTGGCTCTCGAACCAGGCGCGAAGCTCCCAAGACAACGCGGCGTGCTCGGCCTCGTCGTCGGCGATGCTGGCGAAGGCGGCGCGCACGGCAGCATCGTGCGCGTGCTGGGCTTGGTGCAACACCACGAGCGCGCCAAAGGTCTCGCGGACGCAGCCTTCGGTGGCGTTCTCGAGCGCAAGCTCCAAGAGCGACGGCGCATGTTCGGGCAGTTGCAACGCCGGCACCGAAGCGCCGTATTGCGCGGCGAGCTTTGCAAAACGCACGGCATGGCGAGCTTCGTCGGCAGCCGCGCGTTGGGCCCGTTGCACCAGGAGCGACGGCGCACCGTGCGCGCGCAGCACACTTGCCAGGCGCTCGAAAGCCACCACGCTGGCGCCCTCGTAGTAGGCCTGCCGGGCCAGACGCTCGCCCAAGGTGCCCCCGCGCTCGCAGGCTTGGGTGCCCGATGCCACGCGCCCCACACCGCACATGCCGCAGTTGTACGAGATCGTGTTGGTAACGACGTCGTGATAGCAAAACTCGGCGGAGCGGGTTGGATCGCCGGTCACGCTCAGGCAAATGCGCCCGCAGTCGAGCGCACAGCTGCCGTCGCCTCCGGGCGAAGGCCCGTCGCACTTGTCGCCGGGAGCGCAGCAGAACTCGGCGTCGAAGGGCATTTGCCCATAGCGGCAGGTGGAGCCGCTGGAGCCAGAGCTGGTGCCGCTGGAGCCAGAGCTGCTCGACGTAGATCCGCTGCTGCTGGTGCCACTGGAGCCAGAGCTGCTCGACGTAGATCCGCTGCTGCTGGTGCCACTGGAACCAGAGGAGGTGGACCCACTGCTCGTTGAGCCGCTGGCGCCAGAGCTACTCGTGCTTGTGGAGCCGCTGCTGGTCGAGCCGCTTGAGCCAGAGCTACTGGTGCTTGTGGAGCCGCTGCTGCTGGTGCCACTGGAGCCAGAGCTCGATCCGGTGCCTTCGCTGATGCCCGGGGTCACGGCGCCGCCGCAGGCTGCGGCGAGCTGGGAGGCCAAGAGGAATCGGAAGAGCTTGGAGGCGTCGTGGCGGTGCATGTGGCGCGCCTAAGGCAAGGCGCGGGCCATTGGGGGACGCGTGTTTGGCCGGGTGATTCGAAGGGGATGGCTGTGCCAGGTTGCGCCGGGTGGGGCGGTAGTGGCAGGGCGGAGATGAGGGAGAGAGATGAGGGAGAGAGATGAGGGAGAGAACCGGAAGGCGGGCACGGGCACGGGCACGGGCACGTGGTGAGAAGGAGTTAGTCGAGGAGGGAGACTTGGACGGAGAGAGCCTTGGTCTCGCCAGGCGGAAGGGTCAGTAGATCTTGGCGCGTGTTGAGGGCGTTGCCGGGACAGGTCCACGGCTCGACACAAATGAAGTCGCGATCGGGAAGCGTCCAGAGCACCCAGCGTTGGTACTCGGGGGAGCAAGACAGATGCACGCTGCGCCCGTCGGAAAGCACCAGGCTGGCGTCGGGGCGGCCGTGATCGATGAGATGCAAGTCGACCTCGCCGGCGCCGAAATCGATGGGGCCAAGGGCGATCTCTTGTTTGCGGGTGTTGTCGAAGGCGCGGGTGGCTTGCGTGGGTACGCGGGCGTGCGACTTGCTGGCCGCAGGCACGTAGAAATACGGGTGGAACCCAAACCCGAAGGGCATGGGTAGCGAGCCGTCGTTGGTGATCTCTTGCTCGATGCGCAAGGTCGCCGCGCCAAGGGTGTAACGAAGCACCAGGGTGCAGGGCCAAGGGAACGCTGCGGCGTTGCCCGGCCCCCAAACAAGGCGCAACACGGCATGCGCGGGCCCAACCTCTTGTACCTCGAAGGTCTGATTGCGGGCGAAGCCATGCTGCCCCATGGCGCCTTCGTGGGTGCCAAAAGCGAAGCGATCGCCTTCGAGCTTGCCGGGCGACGGGAACAACACGGGGTTGCCTCCGCGCACGTTCTTGCTCAAATCGAGCAGGGTTTCGTGGTCCAGGTAGAACACGGGGCGCTCGCCCACGAAGAACTGCGTGGCCATGCCGCCACGGGCAGGGGCAAGGGCAACGCGGGTCTCCTCGTACGAAAGGACAATGGACTCTTGCGGGGAGGGAGCGAACGACGGAACGAGGGGATTGCGCATTCGGAGGAACAGGCTACGACACTCTGCCCTGCTGCCGTTGATCTGAACGTGAACGAGAGCCCCAAAAACCGGTCCCTACCCCTCGACGAAGAGCTGCTCCAGCAGATCTTCGAGCACCTTCCGGGCGGCGTGGTGCACGTGCACCGCGATGGCTCCATCTTGCAGGCCAACGGCAAGGCCTGCGAGCTGCTGGGCCTGTCTTTCGACCGGCTGGCGCAACGCTTCACCCAAGACTTCGCGCCCGAGACCACCTTCGAAGACGGCTCCCCCTGCCCCGTCGAGGCCTACCCCGTCAGTCAGGCACTGCAAACGGGCCAGCCGCAGCCGCCGCTCACCATCGGCGTCAAGCGACCCGATGGCACGCTTGCGTACTGCGTGTTCACCGCAACGCCCCTGAAGTCGGCGCAAGGCGAGCTCACCGGCGCCCTCGTCACCTTCCTCGACGTCACCCAACGCAAAGAAGCCGAACTCGCCCTCCGGCGCTCCAAGGCCACCTTGCGCTCGGTGCTCGATAGCGCGCCGGACTTCATCTTGTCGGCCGACCGCGAGGGCAAGATTCTTTTCTTGAACCGCGCGTCCCCTCCGGACGACGCCGAGAGTTTCGTGGGCAGGAGCATCTACGATGCGCTGGACCCCGACGAGATCGAACGGGTTCGGCAAAACGTAGACCGCGTTCTGTCCACCGGATGCCCAGGCCACCACGAGGCCCGCACCAGCGCGGCCTTGGGCGGCCGCGTATTCGGCGCGCATGTCGGTCCCGTGGTGCAAGACGGCAAAATCGTAGGCGTCACCATGGTGAGCCGCGATCTCACCGAAGACCGCGCACTCCAGCTCCGGCTCAACATGGCAGATAGGCTGGCTTCCGTGGGCCGCCTAGCTGCGGGCATCGCCCACGAGGTCAACAATCCTCTCAACTACGTCACCACCAGCCTCGAGCAACTTCAGCGAGAGTTTGCGGGCCTCAGCGAAGCGTCCGAGGCCGGGCGCGCGGCCCTGGCCTCCGCCATCGAGGGCACCGCGCGCATGCGAGCCGTGGTGCAAGATCTCCGAAGCTTCTCCCGCGCCAGCTCTGGCGAGCGGGCGCTGCTCGATGTCGAGCCGGTGCTCGACGCAGCGCTGCGCATGGCCCAGCACGAGGTCGGCCGCCACGCCACGGTGCGCAAGCAATACAGCGCGCCCGCGCCGGTGCTCGCCAACGAGGCACGCATGTGCCAGGTGTTCCTCAATCTCATCGTCAACGCCGCACACGCCATGGCCAACACCCAAGAGCGCGACAACGAGCTCCTCTTGACCACCAAGACCGATGAGCGCGGGCGAACCGTCGTCGAAGTCACCGACACGGGCAGCGGCATCCCCGCGCATCTCCAGGGTCAGATATTCGAGCCGTTCGTCACCACCAAAGCGCCTGGGCTTGGCCTCGGGCTGGGGCTCAGCATCTGCCGTGATCTCGTGAGCCAGGCCGGCGGAGAGCTTGGCTTCGACAGCTTGCCCGGCCAGGGCACAACGTTCCGCATCACCTTGCCGCCCGCCGACATCGCGCGCGCAACGCCATAGCGCGGTGCCATCACGTGGTGCCCCCATCACGTGCTAACAAACGCGGCCATGACCCTGGCCACCCTTACCCTCGACGCGCTCACCATCCACGACGAAGAGTCCTTCGAGCACGTGGCCATCTACGGCGATCTCAAAGCCGCGTTGCAGGCCTCGGGATACACCTTCCGCGTTCTGCCCGACGGCGAGCCACCGCGGCACGATCACGCGCTCTTGCTCAACCTCACGTTCTGGCAGCCCGACGCTGGCGGCGACATCTTGCCATCGGCCGATCTCGAGGCTGACGTCGTGGCACACGTTGCGTGGCATCATCTGGCCAACCGGGCGTTTTGCCGCACCGCGGATCAACGCGCCAGCGCCGATGCGCTCTTCCTGGGCGAGTCCATCGCCAGCGCCTTCGACGTGTACCTGGTGGGCCGCCTTTTGGGACACGCCCCCAACTCGTCGTTCTTGGAGAGCCAAGTGCCCGCCATGGCCGATGCCACCAGCGCCGCGGGGCTCTCCGAAGATGACTTCGAGACCATGCTGGGCGAACTCGCGGCCAACCCCGAGGCGGCCTTCGCAGAGTTGCGCGCTCTGCTCATGGACACGACCCGCGCGCTGTTCGACGCGCGCGATGCCGCAGGCGCGCACGAGGTACTGGTCAAGGCGCAGGCGCGTCGATTCGGGAGCTTGTTGCACCGTTACGAGCTGTCGAACTGGGTGCTGTTCGCCAAGGCCTATGCGAGTGCAGCGCCGGACGCGGCGGTGCGGGCGTTCGACGCGACGCTGCGGGATGAGGCGGCGATCGAGACCTTGTGCAAGGAGTGGCTTGGGCCGGCGTAGTTTCAGCGCGGCGGAGCGATCCCTCGGGCTCGCGAAAAGCGCCGCCAGCAAGCGTGTGGCGGCGCTCCAACATCGTCTCGGCGTGAAGCGGCTTCGACGCACGACGCGCAAGGTGCTCCCGACGAGCGCAGGACTTTGCGGCTACGAGAGCGTCGCGCAGCATCGTCGATGCCGTCGCACAGTTGTGCTTCTCGAGATCGCCTGGACTCGTCGGGGTTCCCGCTACGCTCCGATGGCTACTTGCGCGCGATGCGGGTGATGGCTCCGTCGGAGGATTGGACGTATAGGTGTGCGGCATCGGCATCAGCGGCCACCGCATTTCCTGACGCGGGGTAGACCAGTTCTGGAATGCACACACCCTCCACAAAGGAGGCGGCGGAGCACGCTACAACATCGCCGCGGGCTACGGCCCCTCTGCGGACCGCGTAGACCTGGTCATGGGCAACCTTGAAGGGAACGAGGTCTGCCATCGCTCCCTTCAGCGGGTTCACGGCCTGCTCGCACGCCGCGGGCTCCTTGTCGGAACAGATTGCGCGCTTCGGGGGCGTCGTGCCCAGCGGCTGCCCCCAATCCACCCAGAGTCCACCGGGCACTGCGAATGCACTGGCCGCCCACTTGGTCGATGGCTCGCCCGCCACAAGCTTCCCGTTGTCCCACTGCCAGCGACGAAAGGTAGCCGTGTGGAACGTGTACAGACTTTCGTCGTCGGCAACGCTGACTCCGTGAAATATTCCGATGGCAACCTGTGCGAATGCGCCGGAGGCAGGCTCGAAGACGTTCGTGACCCCGTCCGAAAGCAAGAGCCGTGGTCCCCACGCCTGAACATTGCTCGACCATGCAAGTGCTTTCGGTAGCTCCTGACGTCGTAACGCTTGCGGGTTGCTCTTCGGCGCACGCCAAAGCACGGACGGCATGGCAGGTGAGCCGTCGCCCTTAGCAGGCGCGCCCGTATCGAGAATGAAAACGTCGTCCCCCGCAATGGCGATAGAGGCGCCGTGGTCCGGCGGCAAGCGGAGCAACTGGGAAGCTGCGCTCTCGCATCCCTTCTCGAGATCGCAGTGCGAGACGACAAGCGAGTCTGTTGGCGACGCTTGCACCCCAACGTAGATGCCCGAGCAGTCCACCGCGAAGACTTGGGCTCCCTTTGTCATCACCACCTTGGTTGTGCCGATGCGCTCCCCGAAGTCGGCGCAATGCGCCCGTGGTTTAAGGACTTCCTGGGGCCGGGCGGGCGTCTCTGTCGACGTCCCAGCGGTGGGTGGAACCGGTGTCGTCTCCTCTGCTTCGCTTGCGATTCTGCCTCCGCATGCGGTGACACCAAGGGAGGCGAGCACGATGAAGGTGGATGGAACTAGTGAAATTAAGGCGCGTGGAGTGTTCATTGGGAACCTTTCGTAAGCCGTCGAAGGACAAGCCTCGCGAAGCAGCCCCCGTGCCATCGCCAATGGCCCTGCGATCTGGCGTCGCGCTCCGCGCAGTCTGTTCAGCGCCCACTCGCGCTGTGCAAGACCTGGACGTCGCACATCATGCGCCAGCAGGTTCCTGAGCTCTTTCCGCCGTCACACGTTGAAGACCAAGGTCCGGCCGGTTGCGCGGTTTTGGATCTCCCGCGCCCGACTCGGCATCGTGTGTTCCAGACTCACGAGCACTCACACGCATCGAGGCACCTCGTTGTTCTTGGGGCAGAGGTTGAGATCGAAACGGTCGCAGTCGGCCCTGGTCCACGGCGATTCTCCACACGCCATCGTTTCGAGCTCGCACGCACGCAACAAGGTCTCCCAAACCTCAAGGCGCAGGAACGTCAGGCCCTGCCATTGAGGAGGCCGCAGTGTTGTAAGTCGATAGGGCTTCGTCGTGGGTAGCGGAAGCGGTCGTTTCAATGCGCACGCCAAACGTTAAGAGGCTCGAAGGCGTGAGACCAAACATGGCCCGGAAGGTCGCGCTCAAGTGCGCGGAGCCGGCGAAACCTGCTTCATGCGCCGCGTGCGTGAGTGATCCGCCAGACGCCAAACGGCGCATGGTAACGGCCATGCGCCGCCACAAGCGATACCGTCGAAAGGGCATTCCTGCCTCGTGGCGAAAAAGGGACTGAACCCGGGAAGGCGACAGGCCAACAATTCTCGCGAGGTCCACGATACGTGGATAGTCCTGCGGTCGCTCGTCCAGGCGACGGATGGCCGCGACCATCCGCATGTCCGCTCCATCACGCGCTGGAACGCCCAGCGCGGCGCAGAGCGTCTCGACGTTCAAGCGTGTGGCCGATGCCTGCCACGCCCGCGCGATGGCTGCTTGGGCGTGCTCGAGATCCACGACCGTGAGCTGTCGATGGTCGTCGCTCAGCGCGTCCAGATAGACGAACGCCATGGGACCTGCGGCAATCAGGTGGTGTTGCGTATTCGGCGGAATGAGGGCGATCGCCTTCGTCGCGTAGGTGGACGTAGAGGTAGGAAGCGTGAGGCGAAAGGGCTCAGCCAGAGCAATCGCTATCGTCGCGGTGGCGTTCTCGTGCGGCGCAAGATGGAGAGCCGGGCCCAGATACGCGGCGCGCGCACGACAGAGAGAGATGCGCGGAACATCGAACGCGGCCTGCGTGCGGACACTGACCATGGTGTGTACTCTAGGGGTTCCGGGCCCGAAGCGTCTCGAGACCATGTCAGCGCGGCACGCGCCAAGCCGCCACCAACACGATGGCAAGCGGCACTAGGGCGAACGTGTCGACAGCCGCGATGGAGCGCAGAGGCCCTCGGGGAAGCCCCGCCCGAGCATAAAGCGCGAGGAAACCGAGCACGCTGGTCGCCACAACGATGCTTGCGGCTCTGCGACTCACGGGGTCGACAAGGGCGAAGAGGCTCAGCACGACAATCGCGAGAAAGAGGGCGGCTCTATGGGTCAGCAGCACGCGCAGATCCCCGTCCATGGCAATCCCGTACAACCGCTCCAGCGCCTTGGGCGAAAAGAGCGCCATGGCCGGAGCGATATGGACGACTGCGATGGCTGCCCACGCTGTCTTGATGATGGTCTCCATGAACTCTCCTCTCGACGGAAGGAGTGTGCCCCGTGGGTCCAGAGGCGGCTTTCAAAAACCGACTGCTGCGGGTCTGTCTTGTTACCTATGCTCAGGGTTTGGACCGTGCGGGTGCGGGGACCGGGGCCGGGGACCGGGGCCGGGGACCGGGTGCGGGGACCGGGGCCGGGGGCCGGGGCCGGGGACCGGGCGAGGGGTGAGGCG
>JBIKNA010000273.1:0-9583 GCA_044358965.1 Polyangiaceae bacterium | reverse complement strand
AGGCTGCGCCCAGCGCGAGAAGCGCCTTTGAATCGACTACGCTCACGGGAGAACGAAGATCCCCCAGAAATCGACTGGTATGCCTTGACAGATGCGCGACCGAGTCTAAAAGACACCAGTGTCTATAAGCTGCAATACGTAGGCGGAGACCCAATCGATGCGAACTTTCAAGACTGTGACTCTCTTTGCGTCCGCAGCCCTCCTCGCGACCATGCTGGCTGCATGCACTCACGAGTCGACCTCGCTCGGCGGGGGAGCGGACGCAGGCTCCGGTGTGGCGCCGCTGCGGATGCTCTCCGCCTTCGCCGAGTACCCCAACTTCGTCCCATCGAGTGCCGTCGTCGTCGGTGACGGCGTATTCGTTGCGGGGACGATGTATGCGGTCGGCAGCGGCGTCAGAGAGCCCGCTGCGGACGCGCCGGGCCGTATCGTTCGCGTTCCGCTTGTCGGCGGACCTGCCGCCGAAGTGTGGCGAGGCGCGTACGTCCGCGGTCCACTTGTGGGCTGGAACGGAAACGTGGCGTTTCGGACGCTCGGAAGAGGCGACCCAACATCCTCCGGGGCACACCGTGGGGTGACGCTGCTCGACGCGACCTCGTTCACCGCGCGCGAGCTTCCCGGACCGACGAGTGCTGAGGCATTCGTGAGCGATCTGCGCGCAGGTTCAAACGGCCTTCATTGGATCGTATCGGAATTTGTGACGGTATCCTACGAGGTCGGCGTGTACGGCTACCTCGAGCGACAGACCATCGAACACTGGAACGATGGCGCCTCGCGCGTCGAGCCGCTTCTCTCCATCGACGATGCTTCCATGCTGCTGTTCGACGAGGACGCCAAGGTCTCCGCGAAGGTCGTCCCGAAAGATGCCACCTTCGCCGATAGCTACTCGCTCGAGGGCAACGCCGCTAAGCTCAGCGACCCGCTCGACGCGAACATTCCGAATTTCTATTCGTTTTCGAAGGACCTGTCGTTCATCGTCGGGCGCCACGGCGTCTTCGTGGGCCAGTTGTTGATGTCGAGTGCTCAGCTCCCCCTCGTCCGATGGGAGCGCCCCGTTGCTGGCACTTCGCAGAAGATGGCGCCCGCCATCGTCGCGTCCGAAACCTTCGGCAACCCACTGGTCACTCGTTCGTCTGCGTATTGGGTTCCTCGAGGCGACCGCGGCGCGGTACGTCGTACGCCTATCCCTGGCAATTTGCCGACGGAAGATTCGCAGAAAGCGACCGTCGAACACGCACGCGACGAGAAACACGAGGTCGTCTCTCTCACGGACAGCGCCGACGACCTCGTGTGGATCTCAGTGGCCACGTTCGCGAACGAAGCTCCCTACTACCGGCTCATGGCGACGTCGCTCTGAGCGGAACTCGGGCTTGAACCTGAAGCGAATCGCCCCGCCGCCGCCACCGCTGCAGTAGTCCTAAGCCTCACTTCCAAGGGTAGGGAGGTCCGCGCTCGGGCGCTGTTGCGGCGCCGCAGGCCAGCACGTCGGGGCCCAACGTTCTCTTCAAGAGCCCTTCCCTTGCCCTGAATACGGGCGCTTGCGTCAACCCGAAGCGGACCGTCAGCCCCCCATTGCCGAAGAGGCGCAGCCACCGGCAGCAGTGCTTGCGTTCGCGAGTTGGCAGGCTCGCCGTGCATTCAACTATGCGCTGACCGGATCCCTCGGTCACTGGGCGCCGCGCATCGCCGCGCGAACGCGTTCGATGTGCGGCGAACTCGGATACATCGTGACGAACTTCGAGCCGAGCGCCTGCACTTCTTCACTCTTGTGCTCCGCTGCGGCGACGTCGATGGCGAGCGCCAGCGCTTCTTCACGCATCGATCCGTTCGGAATTTCGGCTTGGTATCTCTCGAGCGCCGAGCGAGCGCCGAGCGTGTTGCCTTCGCGGGCGAGAGTGCGCGCAGTCGAGAGGAGACGCACCTCTTCGGCGAGGAGCGCACCGGCCGACGGCTTCCTTTCCGTCGAAAGCGACGCTCGATGGCGCAGCCTGCACCTTCTTTGGTGGCGGAGGCGCGATGGTCACTTCGACGGGCGGTTTGATCGTCAGAACCGGCAGAGGCGCCGTGACCTTGAGAGGCACGGTCGCCGCAGGCGGGCTCGTGATTGGCGTCGCGACGTGTTCCGTCGCTGCGTGCCAGCGATACAGTGCGAGCGAAGCCACCGATGTCCTGACGACGCCGAGCGCGAAGCCAGTGGACGCGAACGCGGCGAGCAGCTTGTGGGCGAGCGCGGCCAACGTCGCCTGCGCCGATGCGCCCTTTGCGACGGGCGCCGCGTGGGCGACGGTGGTCACTGCGGCCTTCGTGAGCACTTTACGCCGGAGCTGGAGCGAGATTTACGGACAGTCGAACAATGAGTCGACCGACGCGCCATCTGGGGTGGATACCACACAAGGCTTGCCGACGGACGCATCCCCAACGGGACCGCTCTCAGCCGACTCGGTGTCGAAGAGAAACCCCGTGGAAAAGGCATCGCATGTGGCGCCTGGATTCGTCAGATCGAGTGCGACGTCCTGCGACTTGCACAAATCCTTTACAAACGGTTCGACTACAGAGAACGGCAAACACGGGCGGGTCTGCAGCGCGAAGCCCAAAAGCTCGCGTGGAGACAGCCGTCCAAAGACAAGCGCGCCGCGGAGACGGATCCGCTCGGCTCTGTCGCCGGCATCCACTTCCACTCCATCTTTGTCAATGCGCTCAACTCGTGCGACCAACCCTGCCGCCCTGAGCACCGCCACTGTTCCGCCGAGTTGGAGCGGAATCCGAGATTGGTCGCTGGGTAGCACGTAGAGGACCGAGTCCAGGACGTAACCAGGGATGTACGAGAGTGGCTCTCCTTTATCGTTTCGGCCCACAGCAAAGCCCGTGTCTAGAATCCAACTGTCGCATCCGTTCCATTGCGGGAGCGGACTGCAACCGCCATCGTCATTGCAGTTCCCGCAACAATTGCTCCTCCCGTCTGCGTCGGAAGAACACGACGTTCCAGGCGGGCCGCACGAAGGACCCGAGTCGGGGATCGGCGAGTTTCTGATCTCTTGACAGCCCAGCCCGCCGTCACCATCGCCAAAGCGCCCGGAAAAGCCTGGCGATGGTGCAAAGCCGACACCAACGCTTTCATCGTCAGGGAGGCCATTGTAGTTTTTCAGTACGATAACTTCGCCGAACTTGCCCGCTTGGATGGATTGGGCGCCAAGCGACTCGTCCACGGTGATGAACAATTTATTCTTCGCAATGCGGGCCACCTGATTGTCGACTCCGCGTGGCTCGTCGCAAATGTCGCCTCCCTGACGCGGGACACAGCTCAAGGCCGCTGGCCCGGCTTCGGAGCAGGTATCGGCGCAATCGAGGTTGACGCCTGGCAGATTGTCTTGGCTGCCGAGCGAAAACGAACGGATGGCCATGTAGTACAGGCGGTCCATGTTGGGAGCGGCGTCGGAAGCGGCGTCGGGCTGCGGACGGGGAGGAAAAACCGAAGGCACACAAGTCGCAACGATGCCACCTTCTATGCCGCCATCGCGGCCGGCGTCGCCGGCGTCGCTCACGGGATCGAATTCCTCAGGTTTGTTGAGCCCGAGGACGAGCTGGCACGCGGCTACTCCGAAGAGGGCGAGCGTCGTGGCCAACACGAGGCGACGCTTCACCATCGGAAGCCCCCAGGAAGAACGGCGGCGGTCCGAGCCGGACTTCCCGACCGGACCACCAGATAGACGCCAACGGCGGTCAAAACGGCACCGACGGGGAGCAGCACGTTCGTGGTGTTGCCGAAGAGTTGCGCTTGGTCGTACGCCGCCGTCGCGCGCTGGGCCTCTTGGCTTCCCCTCTCGCACGGGCAGCCCTTCGCGTCTCCGGCCCTATCGGCCGCGAGGATTCCGGTAGTTGCTCCGGCGCCAAGAGCGAGGAGGCCAACGCCAGTGACGATCCAGCCCGGTGTCGAGTTTCGTCCTGCCTCGGGGGGCGACGATGGAAGGGGCCTCGGTGCTTCCGGTGGAAGGGCTTTCAGCGTTGGGACGGCCAGCTGCACACGTGCGCCGCTCCCTCGAACCTCGAACGGTGCCTCCCAGGGCGCATGATGGGGCGCCGTGGCTCGGACTGTGTGAGCGCCAGGATCGACGACGACCCCCTCGGAAAGGAGCGCAGGACCAATGGCCTTGCCATCGACCAAGACGACGAGCTCCGGCACGCGCTGCTCGAACGCGAAAAGAACGCGGGACAACTGCGGCTCGAGTGCGGCCGCCTTTTCCTTTGCGATGCGCGCTCGATCGGCATTCGAAGAAGCGTCCGCAGCGACGGCCCTGTAGGCCGACCAGGCGCTTGCCGTGCGCCCGAGCTTCTCGCTGCAAAGAGCGATGTGGTAGAGGGTGCCGGTGGCGCGCTCGAGACGAAGGCTCTCCGCGAAGGCGGCGCACGCTTCTTCGTACTTTCCCTCCGTCATTCGCGCGCGCCCCATCGAGAACGCGGACTCCGCAGCAGCAGCAGTGTCCGTTTGGGCGCGAACGTCGAACGACGTCGCGCTCACCGCAACGATGGCGAGCGCCGCAAGCGCCCATCGGGGTCTATTTTCGTAGATTCGAGAGGTCATCTGGTGGCGCAGACGGAACCGCCGTCGGCTTCGGCTGGGTTTCTGCGAAGGGGACGGCATGCGGCACCTTCACCGTACTCACTCGAAGGGGAGACTTCGCGACGTGCGCCCACGCGCGTGGGCTCATGCCGCGCATCGCCAGCGGTCTTGGCGGCCTCGACTAAACCCGCGTCCGCAAGGTGCTCGGAGAAATCGCGGGCACCTCCCCGGTCGAGATCGTCGTATTCGAGCAGTTCGTCCGCAACAAAGAGGCTGCGGCGCTCTAACCAGGTATTGCCCCATGTTTGGCGCAAAGTCACGTACGCCGGAGTAGCGCGAGCAAACGGCGCCGGACCGCCACCAACACGTGCAAGAGAGCGGCTGACGCCCGCGCAGTGCCTGACGCCCGTCTCCGGCGAACGAGCACAGTATCCTGCGTGCGTAGGAAAACCAAAGCCCTCTTGCACGAACAACCCCCGGACGACATAACCGCCCATTACGCGCCCTGTGCCGAGCCGCGCCACTTCCGCCCGTCTGGCACAAGCTGGGCGCCCTTGGGAGGCGTGAACCGACGTGGCGTGAACCGACGTGAGCCCGGGGTACTGATGAGTTGGTTCATGATGCGTGTATCTGTAGGGAAGATATATCACGTTTATGTGCATTGGACATACTTGCGCTTTATGTCCCTGGGAGATGGACAGCGGGCACGCGATCCAAGGCTTGCGCGTCGACGCCGACGCGCTGTGGGGACGGCGACCGAACGGTCGCGGAAGTGTTCGCATGCGGAAAGATGTCGCCAAATATTCCCGAGGCGTGAGCGCTAGCCTTGCTCCTACGCGGTCCGTCGCGCTGGGACTCTTGGTACTCGGCATGGGCTGCGCTGGACCGTCGCGCAATGTTCCTCCGCCGCCTGCGAACGTGCGCGAAGCGGTGAGTCCGCCGTCACCGCCCAGTGGCGTTTTCCTTCGACCCGATGCGGTCGGCCTTCGGGCGAGCTTCCGCACGCAGCAGCCCAAGCAAGTCTTTCGCTTCGACGACGACGCAGCGGAGATCCGCAAGGAGACGTGGAAGGTGCTCGGCGCCGGCCTCTCGCTCGTCGACGCCGGGGTTGCGGCTACGATGCCCGTGAGCAGCTTCGACATCAGCATCGCGCCCGATTCGAAGGCACACGACCGTGTCTATCCCGCGCTCACTCGAGCTGGGGAGGGTTGGATGATCTATGCACCACACCTTCACATCGAAGGCGAGGCCATTGCCGGTCATCTTTCCATCGAGGTGCCGTCGGATTGGACCGTTGTGGGCCGACGAGACGCGACCGGAGCGCTCGTGGGTGATGGCTACGTTTTCGCCGGTCCTTCGGCATACGTTCATCGCGGCGCCGCAGACGTGGTGAGCGCGCCGGGTACACCCTCGTGGCTTCTTCGCGAGATCGACCAGGCGGCCAGCAAAACAGCGGCCTTCTATGAACGAAGGCTCGGAGTGCCCCTCCGGGAGCACCCCACGATCCTCGTCGCGCACCAACCCGAAAGGCAAGGTTCGTTTCATGGTGACACGACGTCCGGGGCAATGATGTCGCTTCGGTTCTACGGCTCGGGGTGGAACGAACGTGATCCGGCCGCAAGCGAACGGCTTGCGGACTTCGTCGACCACGAACTCTTCCACTTCTGGAACGGCGAGCTCGCGCACCCGTCGAACGGGCATCCGTGGCTGCACGAAGGCGGTGCAAACTACGCGGCGCTCCTTGCCTCTAGGGAACGCGGCACCATGAGCCAGGAACGGTTTTCCGAGACACTAAACCGGCACCTCGAACGTTGCCAGGCCGCACAGGGCAACCGCGATCTACGAACCAACGGACCAAAAGGCGGCTTCGCTGTCTACGCATGCGGCACCGTCTTCCAATGGGCCATCGACATCGGCTTGCGCAAGACCTCGAACGGCCAGCGGGACGTTCTTTCCTGGTGGAAGGACGTCCTCGTAAAGGCGCAGAGCGACGGTGGAACGTACTCGGTGCAGAGCTCCTTCGGGCTCGTCGGGCCCGAAGCGGCTCGAGCCGCAAGCGTGCTGCTCGATGGCAGCGACGAGCGAACCTGGGCTGCCTTTGCGGAAGCCGTGGGTCGCCATGGCGTGCCGCTGGCGTTGCGACGCCAAGCGGCGAGCGACCTGGCGAGCGGCCTAAGCCATGTCTTGGCCATTCACTGCGGACGCAACTACGGCTTCTTCCCGCAGCCCGATCACGTCAAGCTCGATACCGGCGACCACTGCGGTCCGCTCAACGGAGATCTCGAGGTGGACTCGGTGGCGGGATTCAATCCTGTCTCCGATTCGTCGGCGATGTACGACAAGGTTCGACAGCTCTGCGCCGCGCAAACACCGATCGACTTTCGGTGGAAGGGCAAACTCGTGGCGCGGGTTCCGTGCACAAAGTCGCTCCGAGAGCCAACCATGGCATGGCAGATTCCGAAGGGCAGCCAGGAGCTTCCCGTGGGACCGTGATGCCAAGGCTGCGCCCATCTGACCGGGAGCACTGCCGCGACTCGCGCAGCAGCTACATCAAGCACCCCTCGCCCCCGCACCCGCACCGACCCTGAATCATGGTCAACACCGGCCAAATTCCGCCGGTTGCCGATTTGCTGTAAGAACCAGCCAGGTCGCCGGACTATACCCATCACGAATGGTCGCTCGGTTTCTACTTCCTTTGGCGGGCACCGTGGACGAGGACTTTTCCGCATTTTGGCGCCGCTATCAGGCGCGCCTGCAACGCGTAGCCAGCGCCTACGCGCACACACCCGCCGACCGCGCGGACCTTCTCCAAGACATCTCCGTGGCCCTTTGGACCGCGCGCTCCACGTTTCGTGCAGAATGCACCGAGAATACCTTCGTGTATCGGGTCGCGCACAACGTGGCCATCAAGCACTCGGTCAAAGCTCGGCTGCCCATTGCCTCCGAGGGCGTAGAAGAGCGCCTTGTGTCTGCAGAGCCAGGCCCGGATGAAGCGATCTCCGCGCAGGACCGCACTGCGCAGTTGCAACGCGCCGTGCGTGAGCTGCCGCTCGGGGAGCGAGAGATCGCCGTGCTGGCGCTCGAGGGCCTTGGGTGCGTAGGAAAACCAAAGGTCTAGCGTGCGACCTGCGTCCAACGGGGCATGCGTCTGGTTACCGCGTGCGTCATCGGCCTCTGGCACCTCTTGGTCGCTGTCGTCGGTGAATGGCGTCAGAGGGGCGACGCTCTGTACCTCCAGGAGCGTGACTACTTGCTCTCGGCAACGACAGGGCTTGCGTGCACGCACTCGTACTCGTGCGGTGGCGAATCACACAATCACTGCTTCGCCCTATTCCAGCGCAACCCGGAGCAACTGATCTCCTTAGGCTCCTCCGTCTCTGCGCCAACTGGCAGCGACTGGATGCTCATGAACACCCGCCAAATCGCAGGCGAGCAAGACGCATGGGCGCTAGTCGAGATCAGGACTGGTGCCATCCACCGCTTCGAGTCTTTCGTGGAAGCCAAGGCTGCCTTCACGAAGCGCAACGGGGCGGAGCCGCAGTTGCTCTCGGCGGCTCACCCGCCCGACACGATTCCCCTCGAGGAGACGTTCGCGTCCCACGCGCGTCGCCGCTCCACGCATTTCGTGGTGGTTCTTCTCGGGCTGACACTTCCGCTCGGCATCCTCTCCGAGGCCCTCGCCCTCATCGGGCTGACACTTCCTCTCGGGCGCCTATCCGATGTCCTCGAAAGCTGGCTCTTCCGCGGCCGCAGATCCGCATAATCACAGCCCGCGCCGTTCGGGGAGTGTGGTACCTTGCCGCGAAATTCTGCACTCGCGGGGGCACAAATTGAGCACACCATCTCGTTCCATCTTGCTGGCACGCGCAGTGCGAGCAGCGAACACCCGGTCGACGCGTCCTTCCTGCTGCCCCGGGGATCTGCCGATCACCTCCCGCCGAGCGCTTACCGTGGCTTCAGCGTTATTGGTTCTAGGCCTTGCGTCGCCCATGGCGCGCGCCGAGCCGGCGAAGGCGGGCGCGGGGCTCGAGCACCTGAGTCGTCCGGCGGCTTCCGCCGTGGCCGAGCAACTGGCGTGCGCGTCGCCCATCACCCGCAGGTACTTCGCCTCCACGCTCAAGACCATCGGCGACCGGAACTGGGGTTTCGTTCGTGAGAGGCTCGAGGGCGAGGCCGAGGGGCTCGTCGTCGATGCTGTCTACAAGGCAGCCCGAGGTGACGGGTCCGTAGAGGCTCTCGAAGAGTTTGTTGGGCATCCCGCCGCCACGTGCCAGCCGCGCGAACTCGCCGTTGCACGCACTGCGCTCAGAACTGCGCCGGCAACGTCTTATCCAACCGACGTCGATGCTTGCGCGGCTGGAGGCATCCGGTCGTTGCGGAGCGACCCCGCCTGTGCCCTTGCGCTTGCGGCGAAGGCCGCCTTCGACGGGGTGCCGCAAGTGACGGCGCGAAGCATCGCCGATCTGCTTCTGGCGACGTCCTTCGAACGACTCCATGGCGGCAAGGTACTGTCTGGACAAGAACTCGATGATCTCTTCGAGAACTCCGTC
Source organism: Polyangiaceae bacterium (assembly GCA_044358965.1). Classification (GTDB taxonomy): domain Bacteria; phylum Myxococcota_A; class Polyangia; order Polyangiales; family Polyangiaceae; genus SXNL01. The sequence goes on along the minus strand of JBIKNA010000273.1, from coordinate 475 downwards.
ATCGCGCTCCGCGACGCCGCAACAGCGCGGGACCAGGAGCGAACCATCGCTGACGAGATTGCCGCGGCGTTCAAAGGGGTCAACTTGCTTTCGATTCGGGACGACCAATGCCAGGACGGCCAGCTCGTCGATATGCTGACCTCCGGGACCCTGAGCTCCCAGGAGCTATTCTGTGCCGCGACGCGTGCAGACCTCGAGATCGAGAAGGTCGCCGCGTACGTCACAACACCATCCGGTGCCAGGGTGGCCACGACACTTGGTCGTCTCGTTGAAGATGCCGATGGCCTCGAGCATTCGCTCCGGGTCGGGAGCAACCTGGAGCCCCGCAAAGAGCCCCGCGACGAACTTGTCGCCGAGGCAGCGCTATGCGCCGTGGCGCTCCCTCCGGCAGATCAGGTCTATTTCGATTGCTCGGGCGAGCGGCTTGCGGTCAAACGTCCGGGGACGTTCCAGCTGACGCTCGGCACCCTGACGT
>JBIKNA010000272.1:0-9584 GCA_044358965.1 Polyangiaceae bacterium | reverse complement strand
GACACCTCGGCCATGGGCAAGCACCCGTTCGCGTCGAACGCCGAACGCGGTGACGGTTTGTCTGGCTCGCCGGTCCCGACGGAGCGCGGCGTCGCAAACGGCGGGTAACAGCTCTCGGACTCTGGGTTCATGCTGCACGGCGAGACCCTCGCAGGCGACTTGGACTCCGCCGAAGGCATGGGGTTGGGCTTGCCAGCTGCGGCCTCTGGGCGACACGCCATGCCGAAGCCACCCGCACCGACCAATGCGAAAAGGATCTGCCTTCGCAGGGCCTCCACGAGCCTATCGCTCCTCACCATGAGAGCCTCGTCATCCGCGCCAAATATCGCACACAAGTCCATGTCCGTCCGGGCCAGAATCCTCGCACACCGAGAAGGCTGCCAAACGAGGGCCGCACGGGAACCTGAGGTCGCGATTGACGACGGTGCTCTGGCGGCGAGATGCTGTCCGACAGGCAAGATGAGTTGCGGCCCGTAGCGTAAGAGGGCCGCGCGCCCTATAAATGCGCAGTAGCGTGAGCCCTGCTCTCCACGTCCGCAAACGCCGGCTCACTCGGCCAGAATTGCTAAGAGAACCGACGATGAATTCCCACTGGTACATCGACGACGTGCAGGGCAAGGTGCTCGGACCTCTGACGACCGAAGAAGTCATCGACGGTATTCGCTCGAACCGCATCCCGCTCTTGTCGATGGGGCGCGCCTCGCACGAAACCGAGTCGCGACCGCTTGTCTATTTTGCGGAGTTTCAGAGCTTCCTTGTTGAGGAGCTTTCGCGCAGGCAGCAAGGCTGACAAACAAAGGTCCTTCGGGATCGCTCTGCACACGATGGGTGCGACCCCCGGGTCAAAGAGGACCACGGCGAGCGCTGTTCACGCGACTGTGCAGGGGCTGGGCAGCTCCACATGTAGGCCCTCGGCCGCAGAACGCGCGATCGGCCAGTATTCGCGGCATTGGGCCCGGGCATACGGCGTGCTTCTACCTCGCGCCATGATGCCAAAGAGGGCGACGGTCGCGTTGGGAGTTGGGTTGGTTGCCGCGATGCTGGCAGCATGTAGCACCGCCGACGAAGCCGGGGAAACAACGTCGGCGGGGCAGTCTGGCTTGCGGGCTTCAGAGCCCATCGGTGGCGAGGGACCAGACGCGGGAGGAGCGGATACCGGTACTGGCGATAGCGGCGACGCAGCGGCCCCGAAGCCGCCGGAGAAATGTAAGGAGCGCGCGCCAGACGGGACACCTCCGGTGGAGTGCGTGGACTTCTGTCGCAAGGCTCTCTCGGACAACCCAGCCTACCAGTGCGTAGAGAAGGCCCTTAGCCAACTCGGAGGCACGGGCCTACCAAGCAAGGAGAGCATGGCCGCGTGCGGCTGTTCGTACGAGGGTGAAGGCTTCGGCGTGTTCGACGGTGGCCGCCCGCTGTTCAGTTGCCCCGGCACCCCGCCCTTCATGGTGTCTCCGGTACCCGGAGAGGGCATGGGCGGCATCGGCGTGCTGGATCCAGTGAACTTTCCTTCCTGCTTCTTCGACATCTCGGCTCCAGGTGGTCCCGGCACTCCAGTCGTGGTCCAACAGCCCAGCGATACGTGCATGAACTGCCACGACCCAGCTTCGCCCAAGCTTCCCCTGGTCGCGCCCATGCCTGGCGTGATCCCGCCGCAGGCCCACTGATCGCGCCACGCGCACCGGGGCCAAGCCCCGGGCGCCGCAGAGCTGCAGACTGATCGCCGGTGCCACGCACAGCAAGCGGCACCGGGCGCCAAGTGCCGCGTAGGACGGGTTGTGCCGACTCCTGCCCTGAGGTGCCCCCTTGGCGAACGGGCGATCACCTGTCACCCTGGAGTTGCGATTCATGCGCCGCGCTGCCCCCTTCTGCATTCTGGTACTCACCAGCGGGCTTGCCGTTCTCGGGTGCTCGAGCGCCTCGGGCGGCGCTGCGGTGCCTGCCCCCGCGGCGGACTCCGGCGTACCCAGTCCTTCGTGCCCGGCAGGGCGGCGCCTCGATGCCGATGCGCGCAGCTGCGTGCCCTTGGTGTTCGAGGGCGACTGTCCCGCGGGCACCATGCCGCAGCTTGGGCAGGCGCAGTGTGTTCCCGTGGGCTGGCACGATTGCCCCGCCGGGTTTACCCCGGAGCCATCGGGTTGGGGTTGTCGCGAAGTGTTGCCCGCGGAGCGTTGCACCGGAGCCACCCGCGAAGCACTGGGCAACACCGAGTGCTTGCCGCTGGGTGATTGCGCTGGCGTCTTCCCACCCCCGGGAACCACCATCGAGGTGCGAGCGTCTTACAAAGACACGGAAGTCGACGCTCGTCACGTTCGCAGCATCAGCGCTGCCGTCAGTGCGGCCCCCGCGGACGCAATCATTGCCGTGCACGAGGGAGAGTACAACGAGAGCCTGAACCTGCCGCGGTCTGTGCGCATTGTCGGGCAATGCGCCGCCAAGGTTGTCTTGAGGGGTGGCACCAGCGTGCCCGGGGTGTCCGCGTCAGGCGCGAAAGTCCGTCTATCTGGCTTCACCATCAAGCAAGGCCTGCTGGGCGTATCCGTCAAGAAGGGCGCGTTCGAACTCGAAGACACGCTGTTGGTCGGCAACCTGGCAAGTGCCGTCGACGTGTACGGCGCGACGACCACCGGAAAACTAACCCGCACCGTGGTGCGTGACACGACGGCGCCACCCAATACCCTCGGCAGCGGCATCTTGGCTCAGCAGGGCAGCCAAATCACAGTCACCGACAGCGAATTCGCGAGATCGGTCACCGCCGCGGTCTACGTCGCCGACAAGACTTCCGGCGCCGTGGTGGAACGCTCGGTGCTTCGCGATACGCGGGTGGACGAAAACCAGATGGGCGGGTACGGCGTCATGGCCTTGGACGGACCAACCATCGAGGTGCGGTCGTCGGCGCTGCTGGGCAACCATCGCAGCGGTCTCATGGCCTTCGCCGACTCGCGCGTCACCGTCCAAGACACCGTTGTCGTGGGAACGCTGCAAAGTGGGTCCAATCTCAGCCACGGCTTTGCAGCGTTCGACGGCGCCAAGATGGACCTGTCGCGCGTGGGCGTGTACGGCAACTACGGGGTGGGCCTGCGCTTCACGCAGAACGTCGTAGCGACGGTGAGCGAAAGCAACATTCACGGGCAGGAGCCAACGTCCGACGGCGACTTCGGCAACGGAGTCTACGTACACGTCGGCTCGACGGCCAAGCTGCACAAGTGCGCGATGACCATGAATCACCGATCCGGCGTCGAGGCCTTCGACAAGGGCACGGTGCTCGAGCTTACGGACTCACTCGTTGCGTTCGGACAGCCGTCGGTGGGGCCCAAATACGGCGACCAAGCCGGTCTCGGCATGTACGTCGCCATGGGCGCGTCGGCGAGCACTGCGGGCACGTCGTTCGTGAACAACCATCACACGGGGATCTATCTCTGGGAAAGCGGCGAGTTCTCGGCGGACCGCACGCTCGTGCGCGGCACCAGCCTCGAAGTCTTCCAGTCGCGATTGGGCCATGGCTTGCTGGCGCAGGGCATCCCGCGCATCCTCATCACCGGAAGTGATTTTCGCAACAGCGCTGGGGTAGGCCTCGCGTTCTCGGACTCGACCGCAAGCGTGTTTGGCACCTACGTTGCGCGCAACGCCATCGGAATCCATGCGCAAGATGGCTCCACTTTGCGTGAGGTCGACGCCCCGGAAGACGAGATCCCTGCCGGAGACATCGTGGTGGGCTCGGACACGCAGTTCGAGGGCAACGCCTCCCGCGTAGGGTCCGCCGCCCTGCCCTTGCCCATGCCGCTGAAACCAGCGAAGTAGCCCTCGCAGCGATTCACTTGTCTTGGATCGCGCCGCGAGCACGGGTAGGTAGTGGGCATGCAGACCGTGCTCCGCCTTCCGTTCTTGGCCCCGGTGCCCGTGGGGCATCGCGTGCAGGTTGTCCGCGCGAGTCACTGGGGGGGCGCCCTCTTCGGCGGTGAGCCCTCCTGGGTCGACGTCCCGGACCCGGTGGTCGTAGATCTCGAGACCGGCGTCATCTACGCCCCTTGGCGCTTCCACCAGCACGTGGTGCCGGCGCCATTCGGCTTTGCGCCGAACAGCGGCTATCGCATTGCCAGCACCGGCGAGGGGCGCGTAGCGTCTTGCCTGGTGTCCGCCGAGGGCGGCGAGCGCTCGGTTCTCGCTACCGTGCTCACCGTCGAGAGCGATCCGCAGGGCTACCGCGGATAGACCAGAGGCTTCTTGCGGAGGACAGCCCGACCCTGCGGCCCCTGGTTCGACGTGATGCTCAGGTCCCAGAACCAACGCATTCTGGGCAACTGGCGCTACGACGAGTCCATGGCTCGAGCGGGCGTCGTCCTGACGAGCCCGGCTCGCGACGGACGGAGGACCTATAGCGTGCGTATCTCCGGATGGTTCGAACCGTTTGCCGACTGCCGGCCTTGGTAGCGCAAAGGTCAACCGTGACGTGCACTGCGGGAGGTTGCCAATGCAACAAGCCCAACGCTGCAACGTGCTCGGTACTGCCCTGACGCACGGCGCCGGGCACGGAGACCCCATCCTGCCTCGCCGGGTGTGCCGCAGCCCAGGGCGTTGGATGGCGTCCTCGGGAACTCCGCCGAACTAGCGCTGGATGTCCCCCGTACTTCCATCTACTCACGATTCGTGATCGACAATCACGTGCGGTGACTTAGCGGAGCGCCAGCGTGCCTTCGATGCCGCCGTATGCGTTGCCGGGCCGGCGTTTGCCTCGCTGCGAACCTCGCGTTAGAAGGATGGGACGATGCGCCCCACCGCCGGCTTCTATGCTCTTGTCGCCCTTGGCCTCTTCGCTGGATGTGAGACCACTTCCACCACCTCCACTGGTGGCACTCCCATCGCGCCGGCTGCCGATGGTTCTGCCCCCAACGCCACCCGCCCCGATCTCGAGGCCATGGCGCGCGGCGGCGACTGCCCTGCTCCGTCCGGGCCCGGTGTGGAGCACCGCGGTGACATTGAAGCCGATGAGGTGTGGCGCGCCGCCGACGGTCCCCACCGCATCACCGCGGTCGTCCGTATCGCCGCCAACGTCACCGTCGAAGCGTGCGCGGTGATCACCGTCGACGCCAACAACAACATCGAAGTGGGTGGCGTCGCGAAGCCCGGCAAGCTCACCACCGCCGGCACCTTCGCGGACAAGCTGCTCCCCGTTGTCATTCGTCCTGCGGACGCGGCCAAACCGTGGGGTAGCGTGATCGTCAAAAGCAACGGCAGCGCGGATCTTGCGTACACCGCGATCGTTGGCGGCGACGCAGCCGGATCCCGACAAAACGGTGGTGGCAGCCTGCGCGTGTTCGGGGTCAGCTCACCGTCTTCGTCGGGCGTTCCAACAGTGAGCAAGACGCTGAAGAGCACATGGGCCTTTGTGAAGGACTCCGGCGGCGTTGGCGTGAACATGCGCAGCTACTCGGGCTTCACCGACGATTCGACGGCCCTTGCGGTCACTGGAGCGCAGGCCGAGCCCATGGCCATCGAGCTGGGCGCCGCCTCCGCGCTGCCCGCCACTTTGCTCTTCGAACGCAACGGGCGGGACGACATCACGCTCTTCCAGGAGCGCGCCGGCACCATCAACACCACACTAAAGAACCGCGGCGTACCCTATCGTGCGGACGGTGCCATCGATCTTCAGCCGGTCGAAGATGGCATCGCTGTGCTCACCATCGAAGCTGGAGTAACCCTGCGCTTCGACGACACCCGAGGCCGATCCGGGATCTCCGTCGGAGTCGGGGCATCGCGGCAAGGTCAAATCGTCGCCGTCGGGACTGCCGTCGAGCCCATCGTCTTCACCTCCGCAAAACCAACCCCCGCGAAGGGCGACTGGACGGGGCTCAACTTCCGGGACACGCCCCCGACGGGGAACCGCATCGACTTTGCCGTTATCGAGTACGCCGGCGCCGACAGCTCCACCGTTGGTCGCGGGTGCGGACCACGCGACAACGACGCGTCCGTTCTCATCACCACGAACGCTGCGCCTTCTTCAGCCTTCATTACCAACACCAAATTCCGGAGCGGCGCCGGCACCACGGGCATCGTCTCTGGCTGGATTTCCGACGCCGACGGCCCGAATTTTCTCACCAGCAACACGTTCGAAGACATGCCTGAGTGCAAGGTGTCACGTTGGGCCAGCACCAGCGGCTGCAAGAGCTCGTCGGAGCCGGAGTGCCTATAGCGCTCTGCCCTCGTTGACGCCGGATCGGTCACGACTGAGGGCGAATACAGCTTCCTGACCGCACTCAAGGACAACGTAGACACCAAGTCTCGTTGAACCTCTCGGTCTTCGTGTAGACCGAGAATGTTGTATTCGGCATCTTGGGGTGTGCCGCGGCGGCGATGCCAACCTCGGCGCCCCGTGGACGGCCGATCGCATCAATCAATTGAACACCCCACGTGGTAGCGGAGCGCATCGGCCTTGAAATGGTAGTCTCCCAGCGTGGCCGACGAATGGGTGCCTGGAAGCGTGATCGCGCGCCGCTACCGGCTTGAGCGCCGCCTCGATCAAGGCGGGATGGGTGTCGTATGGGCGGCGTCCCATCTCGTCACGAAGCGGGCCGTCGCCATCAAGTTCCTGCATGGTGCCAGCGTCACGGACAAGCGTTCACGCGCGCGTATGATGCGCGAAGCGCGGGCGTCATGCGCGATAGCCCATCCGTCGATCGTACCCGTCGAAGACGTGGTCGACGCGGCCGGCGCTCCCGCGCTTGTGATGGAACTATTGCAGGGCGAGTCCTTGCGCACCCGCCTAGATCGCGGAGCGCTCGACGAGACAGAGGTTCGTTCGATCCTCGCGCCGGTAGCCGCGGCCCTTGCCGCTGCGCATGCAGTGGGCATCGTGCACCGCGACGTGAAGCCGGAGAACATCTTCCTGGTCCGCGACAAAGACGACAACGTCAGCGTGAAGGTGCTCGACTTCGGTGTCGCCAAGGTGTCGTCGACGGACGCTGCGTCGACGGCACTCACCGAGTCTGGTGCGATGCTTGGCACGCCGTACTATATGGCGCCGGAGCAAGCCTTCGGCGAACGCGACGTGGGGCCGGCGGTGGATGCATGGGCGCTCGGCGTCGTGCTGCACGAGTGCATCACTGGCGCCCGGCTCTTCCAGGCCGACAATCTGGGCCAGGTGATCAAGCTCATCACCCAGGCGCCGATTCCTTCGTTGCGCGACAAGGTGCCCACCGTCGCGCTCGATCTCGTGGAGCTCACCGAGCGGCTCCTCGAACGCGATCCTGAAGGTCGCCTGCGCGATCTCGCGACGGTGGCCGCCGGCCTAAACCTCGAGTCCGCACGGGCAGCGCGAGCCAGCGCGGCCCCCGTCGTATCGCTGCGGAGAGGGCGGAGGGCTTTCGCAGCAGCCATCGGCTTGGGGGCCATCGTCCTGGCTCTTGCAGCGGGCAGCGTCGTTCTGGGGCGCCCGCGTCCCGCGAAGGGCACCGTCGACGACGCGCAGTCGGGGGCAGTGGCTTCCGTGGCCGTGACGCCCTCGGCGATCACGGCGGCCTCGGCGCCGACCCGGGTGGACATGTCTGCCCGGGTTTCGGCGTCCGCCCCACCGCCGCCCGCAGCAGCCCTTGCGATCCCTCTTCGTCCACAGCGCGGGCCGGAGCAAGCGAGATCGGCGGCGGTGCCCGGGTCCGCCGACCCCACTCCTGCTTCAATGCCTTCTCAGGGCCCGGGACGCGTGATCACCGTCGTGCCGTTTTGATTGTATCCTCGACCGATGCGCATCAGCCCGCTCGGTCTCTTGAGCGTTTCAGCCATCACGTTGTCGGTTTCGGCAGCCTCGGCGGAAGATCCGCACGAGCGGGCCCGCGTGGAGTTCGTGCGCGGCGCTGCGATGGTCAAAGACGCGCGCTGGGCCGAGGCTCTCGCGGCCTTCGAGAGCAGCTTCGCGCTCGTTCCGCACCCGGTCACCCTCTTCAACATCGCCGCGTGCGAGCGCGCCACCGGCCACTACACCCGCGCCCGGCGCACCTTGCTGCAAACGCGAGAGCTCGACGCCAAGGCGGAAGCCGGCACGCTTCCAGAATCGGCGCGCACCGACGTGCAGGCGTTCCTGAGCGAGATCTCCGCGATCGTTGTGACGGTCCGCGTGCACATGGATCCGGCATCGGCGGCCATCGCGGTCGATGGGCGTCCGCTTGAAGTCATCGCAGGCGGCCCGGTACCCGTGCTCGCGGCGGGCGTCGCGGCGCCCGGGCCCGGCCGCGCGCCCCCCAGCTCCGATTTCATGCTTGAGCTCGATCCGGGAGCCCACGTACTCGTGATTGCGCGCGCGGGCTTCGAGGACATCGTTCGCCGCGAGCTATTCACGCGTTCGAGCACTCAGCTCGACCTCGTCCTAGCGCGCCTCGATGGAACCCTGCGCGTTGCGTCCGACCAGGACAAGGCCATCGTCACCATCGATGGCCTCGACGTGGGCGCGGCGCCGATCGAGGTGCGTAGGCCCGCCGGGCGCTACCACGTTGCGGTGCGCAAGGCGGGCTTCGTCTCCTACGAGACCGACGCGTCGCTGGAGGCGGGCGGTAGGGTGGAACTGAGCGCGCCGCTCGTGCTCGAGAGCACGCCCTTGTTCAAGAAGTGGTGGTTCTGGGCGGCGGCGCTGGGGGTGGTGTCCACGGCCACGGCAACCACCTATTTCGTGACCAGGCCCGAGCCCGAGCGCCCTGCGGCCAACGGAGGAGGCCTGGGTTGGGTGCTCCGAACGCCATGACCGCAAGCACCTTCATCCGCAGCGGCTTCGCCATGCTCGTGCTCACCGTCACCGCCTGTCGGGACGCCGAGCTGCCCCCGCTGGGCGAGGCGGTCGTCGTGGTCGACACCGATTTGCCAGTGCCCCGCGTCGCATCGCGCCTCCGTGTCGATCTGTATGAAGACAACGGCCGTTGGTTCGAGAGCCGCGAGATCGCTCGTCCAGATCCGCGAGATTGGCCGACGAGCTTCAGCGTGCAAGCCAGTAACGACTCCGCGCAGAAGAACGTCCTCGTGCGCGTGCGGGTGGGTGGCGAGCGCGCTCAGGACTACCGCGGCGCCGAGCGCCTGTTGCGCGACGGCCTGGACGTGACCCCCGCGACGGAGCCCCTTCCGGGCCTCGTTGTCGATCGTCTTCTTCGCGTGGTGCTTCGCCCTGGCGAACGCGGGAGCATCCGCGTCCTCGCGGCCGGGGCATGTGCTGGCGTCCCCGCTGTCCTGCCCCCGGGGCCAGCATCCACATGCGTGGACCAAGATGCAGAGAGCGTGCCTGTCGTTCCCTCGGAGATGGAGGCCGACCTGAGCACCCCCCGCGAGACCCGGGCAGGGTCGCTCGCCAGTTCGGCCTGTCCTGTCACCTCGGCAGAGGATCGAGTTTGCATCGAAGGCGGTGCGTTTGTGCTCGGCACCGATAACGTATCCGTGGTTGCGGACCAAACGTTGCCCCCCTCGCCGGAGCGCGTCGTCCGCGTCTCCACGTTCGCCATCGATCGCGACGAGCTAAGCGTCGCGCGCTACCGCGCGGCATTGGAACGCGGGTTCTTGGCTCCGGCCGCCGTGCTCGAGACCACAGGCTCCATCGGGACCGCTCGGGACACCAC
>JBIKNA010000271.1:0-9600 GCA_044358965.1 Polyangiaceae bacterium | reverse complement strand
GCAACGGGCACATGCGCGTTTCGGCGCCGGCAAAGTCTTTCTCGGTGATGCCGTCCAAGAACGACACGGTGCCGGCGATGCGCGTGCGCAGCTCGGCCAGGGTGGTCTCGGTGTCTGGGTTCTTGGGCGCTTCTTTGGCGCCCAAGCGTGCGCCGACGAACTTGGCGGCGTCGCAGGCAGCCTGGATCTGCCGCGTCAGTGGGTACTGGTCGGGGGCCAAGCGCGCACTCAAGAGCACGGACACATCGAAGGACTTGGAAGAAGCATGCGTCTCGGCCTTGCTCAGCCACGCATCGAGGTTCTTGAGCATCTTCTTGAGTTGCGGGACAGAGGACTCGTACAGGGACATTGGGAAGCTCCTTGGCGCATCGGCTCGTGCCGTACGCTGTGCTCACTCCTAGCAAACCCAATCGGAGTGGGCCCGACCTGGTTTCTGACTTGCGAATGGCTCGTGCATGGCGACGGTGTGCACGCGGCACCCCCGGGTAGGGAAGCCTCCGCCAAAACGCTTTGGCCTCCCGGCGAGACGCCAAAGAGGCCTGATATCATCGTCCGGTTATGGCTTCTCGCACCACAAAAGTCTTCGCTCTCGTCGTGGCCGCGGGCGTGATGGGGGCAGCTTGTCGAATGGCCGACGCTGATGCACCTGGTGTACGCGAGCCAGCGCCACTCGCATCGGAGGCTGAGCCTTCAATCGACGCCGCAGGTGTCACGCACGAAATGGTGCTTACCGTTCCGGCCCGGGAACCGATGCACTGGGTCGATGGTCACATCGAAGCCCGCGGTGCACGATATTCGGCTCGCGTTGGCGCAGCGGGGCTAGTCGACTTCCGAGCCCTCCCTCGCAAACTTGATCCCGGAGCGGCTGCCGTCTTCAGCATTCGCACGGAGTCCATCGAGCGAGGCTCGTCACCCTTCGTCCGAGGGGCGACCCGCCTGGGCGCGGGTGGTGCGGCCGAGATCTCCTGGGGACCGCTCACCGAAGAGCTCGAGGCACGCGATACCGACCTCGAGCAGCGATGGCGCATTCCACGCCGCCCGGACGGCAGCGGCCCACTTCGCCTGCGCCTCTCCGTCGCCGGCGCGCAGAATGCGCGGCCCAACGGCGATGGCCTCCTCATCAAGCACAAGGACTCCGAAGCGCGCATTCGGTATGGGGCGCCCACGCTCATCGACGCTCGGGGGGCCGAGACGCGCTTCAAGGCGCGATGGGTGCGCGGACACATCGAACTCGATGTGCCGGAGGCGGTGCTCGATGCGACGGCGTATCCTGCGGTGCTCGATCCCGCAGTGAGCGTCGAGGTCGCGCCGGACGACCCGGTGCAACTGCCCGTCTACGAGCCGGCCAACTCCATCGCGACCAACGGCACCGAGTTTCTTGGTGTTTGGGTCGCCAACGGTCTCATCTGGGCCACCCGCGCCGACAGCACCGGCGCCCCGGTGCCCAACGGATCGGTCTCCATTGCTCCGATCCTGAGCACCTGCAACTACTCCGGAGGCTACGCGGCGCCGCGCGTGGTGTTCGATGGCACCAACTACGTGGTCGCGTGGCAAGACCAGGGCGCCATCTTGGTGTCCCGCTTGTCGCCGGCGGGCAAGCTGGTCGACGCGACTCCGTTGGCCGTTGCCACTACAGCGGCAGCTTGCACCGGACCGGCCGTTGCGTCGGCCTCCGGCGGCCGCACGCTCGTCACCTGGAATGACGCCCGCATTGTCAATCAGATGAAAGTCTACGGTGCCTTCATCGACACGGTAGGCAAGGTCGGAGCGGGTTTCCTCGTTGGGGCCTCTCCCTACCCGAGCAACCCGTCGGCGGCTTGTGATCCTGGCGCCAACGGCATCTGTCTGGTGAGTGACCAGAGCAAGACCTACAAGATTGGCGCGGTCGGTCCTGCCACCGAGGTGCCAGGCGTTGCCGGTGAGCTCGCCTTCGACGGCACGAACTTTCTGGCCGCCGGCGGCTACCTCTCCCAGGTCGGAACCGTTGTGTCCCGTGCGGGGGTGGTTGGCGCGACCCGAACCTACGCCACGCAACCCACCGATCTGTACTACACCAGGCACACGCTCACGCCCCGCCTTGGAGGCGGGTTTTTGCTTCTGGCGACGCGAGGATTTGGTGGTTGCTGTTGTGATGGCTGCGGGCCTGACCCGCTGGGTAGCACCTACCTTTTGCTCGATAGCAATGGGGCACCCCTCGGGGCGACGCGAGACCTCGTCGCGCAGACCGGTACCTTGGGCCTGGCCGCGGTGGAGCTCGGGGGCAAGTTTGGCGTTGCGATAGCAGCGACCGGGGTCGGCATGGGGATCCTGCGCCTGGATAGCGCTACCGGCAATCTGCTGGATGCGACGACGAACGTTGCTTCACTTGCCAACGCGCAGGCCGTGGTGGCCGCCGGGGCCCACGCAACTGGCTTTCTGGTTGCTTGGTCGGATGCGCGCGGAGGGACCTATGCGAACCGCCTTCTGCCCGATCTTGCGGTGCCCAATCGAGCCTCTTTCGCCCTCCCCAGTAGCCCAGCCATCATGCCCGCTCCAAACGGTCTGCGAGCATTCTACGCCGGCTCCAGCCTGAGCTCGCAGTCGCTCTCGGCCGCAGATCTGGGGGCCGTCGTCTCGGCGCAGCTCAACACGTCCGGTCGTTTGCCTCAGCTCGTATGGGATGGGGTGCAGTACTTGGCGGTTTGGGAGGTGGGCGCAACCATCTACGCCAGCCGCGTGGGGGCCGATGGCGTTGCCATCGACAAGACGCCGCTCAAGGTGTCCGTCAGCAGTCGTCAATCGAATCCGGTTGTCGCCGCCGACGGCACGCAGTTCCTGGTCGTTTGGGAGCGCAATGAGGTCGGCTTCGAGGACGTCGTCGGCGCTCGCGTACGCGTGGAGAACGGAGCGCTTGTTGCGGACCCGGAGATCTTCATTTCCGGTCCGCTGTCCGGGCGGCAGTTTTCCCCGCGCGTGGTGTGGGACGGTCTATCGTTCTTGGTGGTCTGGCAAGACACACGCAACGCGGTTGTTGGCAACATCATGGCGGCTCGAGTTCTGCCCGATGGGACGTTGCCCAACGTACCTGTCGCATTGGGACCCGACGGACTCAAGGAGGCCCCCCGGCTGGCCTACACCGGCGACGGGCAGACCAACTTCCTCGCCTTTCGTAGCGTGACGCCAACCGGCGCAGCTTCCCTCCGGGGCGCATGGATTCAGCGGGGCACCACCACCGTGCTCCAGGAGATGTTGATCGCGCCAGAGGGGGCCAACGTGTTGCTGGCGCCGCGGGGCGAGGGCTCGGTGCTCGTCGCATACGACCGGCTCGATGATTCACCTGGTTTTGGCGCTCGGCGGGCGCGCGTGCGCCTGGCCACGGCTGGCGCAACAGCGGGCAAGACGTGTGCGGTCGACGGCGATTGTCTGTCCGGACATTGTGCCGATGGAACGTGTTGTGCCACGGCTTGTAAAGGGGCCTGCGAGACATGCTCGGCCACCCCCGGAACGTGCACTCCGGTTGTCTCCGCCGACGACATCTCCGAATGCACCGGTGCAAACACTTGTGATGCCAAAGGCGCGTGCAAGAAGAAGGTTGCAGCCGCGTGCGCTGCTGACGCTGAGTGCGCGTCGGGGTTCTGTGCCGACGGATTCTGCTGCAATGCCCGCTGCGGTGAAGGTTGTGACACTTGTGCCGCCACCCCCGGAACATGCACCATCGCTGCTGCTGGTACGCCCGGCGCCGCGCCGGCCTGCGCGCCGTTCGCCTGCGATGGCGAACGCGCGGCGTGCCCCACGGGCTGCAAAAAAGACCGCGATTGCGCCGCGGGCTATAGCTGCCAGGTGGACACGGGCAAGTGCGTCGTGGCGGCTCGCTGCCTCGACGAAACAACGCTTCTGTCTCCAACGGGCGAAACCATACGCTGCGAAGGCAATCTCGCGTGTCGGGCCGGCGCTTGCCTCAATCGCTGCGTTTCCGTCCGCGACTGCGCTCCTGGCTTCTTTTGCAACGCTGCCGGCACCTGCGCTGCGCAGAGCTTGGCCATTGCTCCGGAGCAATCCGAAGGGGCCGTGGCGCAGCCGTCCTCGGGGTGCGCCACGAGCGGTAGCGGAGGCCCACAAGGCGGCGGCGCGATGGCCGTGATGCTCGGAATGGCGCTGGCCTCGATACTTTGTCGACGAAGGAGGGGGGGCTGATGGCGATGCTGCATCTTCGCGCGGTGTTGACCGCGTGCGTAGGGGCTGGGTTTACCGTTGTTGCATGCAGCGGCGGCGGGGACGGAGCCGCCGCGCCCACGGGCCCTGGCGTCAGCGCTCCGGATGCGGCGCCGACGGCTGGCTCCTGCGCGGATGGCGAGCGGAGTGGAAGCGAGACGGATGTCGACTGCGGTGGTGGCAACTGTGCTGCCTGTGCCGATGGCAAGCGTTGCGCACAGCGCGATGATTGTCAGAGCCTTGTGTGCACGAACGGCGTTTGCGCCGGCGCGTCTTGTCAAGATGCGCTCCGCAACCAAGGCGAGACCGACGTGGACTGCGGCGGGCCTTGCGCGCCTTGCGGCGACGGCAAGACCTGCGTTGCCGGGAGCAACTGCGCGACGGGGCAGTGCGTCTCGGGTCGCTGCGCACCAGGGACTTGTGCCGATGGCACGAAGAATCAGAACGAGACCGATGTGGATTGTGGCGGCGGGGCATGCAGCGCGTGTGCTGATGGGAGGACCTGCACCCTTCCCACCGATTGCACCTCGGGTACCTGCGACGCGGGACGCTGTGTCTCCGTACCGGTGCTCGTCAGCGTTGCGCCGGCCATGGGCCCCACCACCGGGGGCACGCTGCTAACCCTCGACGGGTCGATGTTCCGTGCGGGAAGCGATTTGCAGGTCTCCGTCGGCGGCACACCCGCCACGGATGTGACGTGGGTCTCGGACAAGAAGATCACTGCGCGGGTCGCCGCCAAACTTGGGGGGCATGGGCTGGCCGACGTCGTTGTGCGGAACCCCGGAGGAAGAACAGCGTCGCTGCCCAAAGCCTTCCGCTTCTATCTGGGGTCGCTCGCATTCGCGGCACCACGCATCGTCGCCTTCGATGCAACCCATTCGCTCTTCGCGCGGGACTTCGATGGCGATGGCAAAGTGGACTTGCTCGTCTCCGGCGGCGACAACGGGCAGCGGACGCTACGCTTTCGCAAGGGCCAAGGGGATGGCTCCTTCGCGCCCGCCGCGGTGCTTGGGCCCGCCTACCGCGACTATGGCTCGCTGTCCGCCGCGGACATCAACGGCGACGGAAGGCTCGACATCCTGAGCGCTGGGTTGGAAACAAGTGTCTACAACAACGGTTGGACATACACCTTTGCGACCGTAGTGATGCTCGGCCTCGGCAACGGAACATTTGCTACGCCCGTCAAGATCTCTGCGGCGCCGGTGCGCGCGGGCGCCCTGGCCGATGTCGACGGTGATGGCAAACTCGACATTGTCACCCTCGAGGGCCCAACGGTCTCGGTGCTGTCGGGCAACGGTGATGGCACCTTTGCGGCCCCCAAGAGTGCCGCCACGGGCATCGATGCGTACCAGATTCGCGTGGCTGACCTGAACGGGGACGGCAAGGCTGACGTCGTGCTGTTTGGGTACGGCGCGAACGTCCGGTCGTTCCTCGGTTCTACCGCGGGGCTCACCTTTGCCGCAGAGTTCTCCGTTCCACACCGCACCGACGACGTGGCCTTGGGAGCGCTCTCGGGCGATGCAAAGCAGGTGGACGTGTTGGCGCTCTCGCCGATTCGCTATCTGGCCTATCCCAACTTCATCCCTGCATCCCTCAACGTGCGGCCTGGCATCGGTGGAGGTGCGTTCGGAGTGCCCGGCCCCGACTTGCTCGGGGGTCGATGGGTGCAAGCGCTCAGATTGGTCGACATGAACCTCGACGGTCAGCTCGATGTCCTCGCATCGATTGCGAGCGCCAACTTCGAAGAGCAGCCTCCGCAGTTTACCGTTCGCACCCGTAGCGGCACGGGCTTCGAGCCCCATTCCACCTTCCCGTTGGGGGTCGCGCTCGGCACGGTGCTGGCGGATGTGGACGGCGATGGCAAGCCCGACGTCCTCGGGTTTGGCTCCGGGGCTTTCCCCAATGGCGGCATTTCCGTGGTTCGCAACGTGTCTCAGTAGAGAGACGCATGGCCCCGCCGGAGCGGCACCGCATGAAACCTTTCGTCACGCACAGCATGGGTGATAGGCACCTTCGCCGATTGCAATACTCTCGCTACAGCGCATGGTCCTTGGCCCTCGCGGCGGCTCTGCACATCCTGTCGGGCACCGCGCGTGCGCAGGAGCCGGTGCCCGCTGCAAGCACCGCGGGCGACCCAGCTCTCGTCGAGGCTGCTCGCGCTCGGTTCAACCGTGGCATGGACCGCCTTCAGCGGCGGGCGTGGGATGAAGCTCTCTCAGAGTTCGTCGAGTCTCGGCGGATCTTGCCGACCAAGTCTGCCACACAGAACATGGCCGTTTGTTTGCGTGAACTCCAACGTTACGACGAAGCACTCGACGCCCTCGAGGGGCTCTTGCGCGAGTTCCCGAACTTGTCGGATGCAGACCGCAGTGCGGTCTCTCGGGAACTTGCCGAGGTCCGAAGCCACGTGGGCAGCCTCGAGATCCGAACCGTTGACGTGGGAGCCCAGGTCAGCGTCGACGGGCGCGCACGAGGCGTGACGCCACTGTCCTCGCCGCTGCGGGTTGCTGCTGGCTCGCACTACGTCCGTGTCTTCAAAGACGGCTACGCTTCCTTCGAAGCGCGATTGCAAATCGCCGCCGAGGCAACCGTTCCCGTGGAGGTTCAGCTAAGTCCACTTCGGCAGTCTGGGCGGTTGTCCGTGACCGAGCAAGGTGGCAAGAGCCTTGTGGTGGTGGTCGACAACGTGGCCGTGGGCAACACGCCCTGGGCCGGTCAGGTCGATGTGGGGCCGCACACCGTCTCGTTGCGTGGCGAGCAGCGCAATGGCACGCAGCCCGCGCTCGTCACCGTTCGATTGGGTGAGGTCAGCAGCCTGAACCTTCAAGCGGAGCTCCTGGACGCGGAGCTGCGCATTCAGCCCACGCCCGCCAATGCTGTGGTTGCTCTCGACGGCGTCACCCTGGGCCGCGGTCTGTGGGAGGGCGGTATTCGACGCGGAGCACATCAGATCGAGGTGAGCGCTGAGGGCTTCTTGGTGCTGCGGCAGACCATTGATGCGACCGCAGGGGCCAAAAAGGTGGTGCTCGCGAATCTGGAGCGCGACCCAACCTCACCGATGTGGCGCACGGTGGTGCCGCCGGCGTTCTTCTTCGAGCTTCGGCTCGGCGGCGCGGTATCGCCTTCGTTCGGTAGCGACCTCTCCGACGGCGGCGTTGTCACGGGCGGCGTTGCTTTGGCCGATGTCGGCTACCACCTCGGGTCCGGCCTGGGCTTCTCCGTCCAAGGCGGTTACGGCACCTTTGGCCAACGCTTTGTCGGCAGGGCAGCAACGCTTGCTCCGCAGGGGTTGCCGCCAAACCAGGGGCAGGCCTTCGATGACCTTCGCCTCCGCGCCGCGCTGTTGGGCGTTGCAGCCGAGGTGCACCGTGGGGGAGAAAGGTTTGCGTACACCGGACGGGTCGGCGCTGGCATTTTGCTTGGCGGCATGATGGACACCCGCAGCGGGAGTTTTCGGAACCCAGAGGTCTCGCCGCCCTTGCCGTACAATGTTGGACCGGTGCGAGAGACCTCTGACGCCCGCTATGCGTACCTTGCGCCAACGGTCGAAGGCTTCTACCGCGTCTCGCAAAAACTGGAGCTCGGCCTTGGACTTTCGGCGTTCATCGGACTGGCTCTGTCGAAGCCGGTGTGGACGGACGAAACCCAAGTTGTGGCCGGGCGCTGCGACGCTGCGGCACGGTACCCACAGTGTCTGGGGGGCGCCTCTTTTGGCAGGCAGGCACTCGCGGGAAACACGCTATTCTTACTCTTGCCCCAACTCATAGGGCGCTACGAGCTGCGCTAGGGTCCAGCTACCCAACTCCGATGGCCGACAACGAGACCAAACTTGGAATTGGTGATGCCCCGCCCGGCGACGGCGAATCGTGGCTCAACAGCTCCATTCCGCCGGCACCTGGGGCGCCCAAAGCCAGCTCCGTGCCTCCGTCGTTCACCGACGATGCGCTGGCGCTCGTCGGACAAGTGGTGGATGGACGCTATGAACTTCTGTCGGTGCTGGGGCAAGGGGGCATGGGGGTTGTCTACGAGGCGATCCACGTTGGTACCCGCAAGCGTGCCGCCGTAAAGCTCATCTTGGGGTCTGTGGGGGCTCCGAAAGAGATGCTGGCGCGCTTTGCCCGCGAGGCGCAGGCCACGGGGTCGCTCAACTCCGAGCACATCGTTCAGATCTACGACACTGGCCGAGACGAAGCGACGAAGCGCTCGTACATGGCCATGGAGATGCTCGTCGGCGAGACTCTATCGCAGCTCTGCAAGCGTTTGGCACCGGTGCCCGAAGAGGTCGCCCTTCGACTCTCGGCGCAGATCCTTTTGGGGTTGGCCAAGGCCCACGAGGCGGGCGTCGTGCATCGGGACATCAAGCCCGCCAACATCTTTGTGGTGCAGACGGATGCGGGCGATCAGGTGGCGAAGATCTTGGACTTCGGCATCGCCAAGATGGTGAACCCCGACTTCAAGCTGGCGGGCGGCGAGGGGCTCACCTCAACGGGTACCTTCCTGGGGTCACCCCGATACATGGCCCCCGAGCAGATGCTCAACCAGACCAGCATCGACCACCGCGCCGACATCTGGTCGGTCGGCGTGGTGCTGTTCCAGCTGCTGACCGGCCAAACGCCCCACGCCGATGTGGAGTCCCTCGGCGAAATCGTGCTTGCGGTCTGCAGCAAAGATGCGCCGAGCGTCCAGAACATCGCGCCGTGGACGTCTCGGCCGGTGGCCGCCATCGTCAAGAAGGCTCTGCAGCGCGCTCCCGAAGACCGATATTCGTCGGCGCGTAAGATGCTCGATGACATCCGAGAGGTGCTGGGCGACTCGCTCAGTATCAATGCCAAACATCTCGTCTCCCTGTCGCCCGATCGGCGTGCGGTCATCGCCGCGCGCCTCAGCTTGCCGCCGCGCTCCGAAGCCGAGGCGATCGAAAGTGCGTCCCTGCCTCCCCCTTCCATTCGACCAATCAGTAGGCTCCGCGTCGTCGGGGCGACTGCGGTCGTCGTTGTCGGCATCGCCATCGGTGGCATCGTCGTCATTTCCAGCCGCGGCAAAGAGCCGCCCACGGTCGTGGCCAAAGAGCGCTCCGCACCCGTAGACCACGGCGCAGCCTCTGTTGTCACTGTCAGTACGCCACCATCCGTAGCGGCGGCACCGGTGCGCGTGGTGCGACTCGAAATCGAGCCCGAAAACGCTAGTGTCGAAGTCGATGGCGAGGCCACGACACGGGCCGATGCCAAGGCTGTGCTGCTGCGCGGGACGCTTGGTAGCGTCCACCGCGTGAAGGTGCGTCTGGGGACCGTCGAGAGCACAACGCAGGTCATCGTTGCAGAGAGTGGAGCGGTGCCACCCGCCATTCGACTCGACGTCAGGCCGACCGTGAAGTCTCCGAGTTCAGCATCGAAGGCAACCAGCACAACG
>JBIKNA010000270.1:0-9602 GCA_044358965.1 Polyangiaceae bacterium | reverse complement strand
GGGCGGCGGTGCCCCGGGCGGCGCGCTACTCGACGCGGGCGCCGTTTTGCAGACCGGCCAACTTGGAGACGACCACCTTGTCGCCGGCCTTGATGCCGCTGTGCGCCGTCAGCCGGTCGCCCACCTCGGGCCCGTACTGAAGCACGCGCTCTTGCAGCCGATTGTTCTCGACCACGTAGACGCGCTTCTTGTCTTGGCGCTCGAACACCGCGGCCTTGGGCACCGAGGCGAGCTTCTGCGTGCCGACGGTAAGCGTGACGTCGGCGAACATGCCGGGCAGAAGCTTCTTGCTCTCGTTGGGCACCACGGCCTCGGCCACCAAGTCTCGGGTGGTGGCCCGCACGGCCCCGGCCACGAAGCGCACGGTGCCGTGGAACGTTTGCTCCGGGTAAGCAGCCACGCCGAACACGACGTCGGCGCCGGTCTTGATTTGCGCCAGGTTGGCCTCGGGCACGGTGAACTCGAGGCGCAGCTCGCCCACTTGGGCAATGGAGATGACCTTGGACGAGGGCTGCACGTATTCGCCGACATCGACGTAGCGCTCGGAGACAATGCCCGAGAACGGCGCGCGAATGGTGCCATCGCCAACGTTCTTGGAGGCGATGTTCTGCCGCGCCTGGGCGGCTTCGAGGCTGAGCGGCGCCGTCTTGCACTTGGCGGTGGCTTGGTCGTACTCGAGATCGCTCATGACCCCTTTGGCCTTGAGCTGGTCGTAACGCGCGCAGTCGGCCTTGTTGATGTCTTCTTGGGTCTTGGACGTTGCCACGAGCACCTTGGCCTCGAGCAGCGAGAGCGCGGCGGCGCTGGTGTCGAGCTGCGCGACCACTTGCCCCTCTTTGACCTCGGCACCGCGCTCGACAAAGGTGCGCAGCACGCGGCCGGCGGCGTTGGCCGCAAGGTCTGCCTCTTTGGCGCCCTTGAGGGTGCCCGTCAGGCGCAACGTCACCGGCGCATCGCTCTCGGTGACTTGTGCCGTCTCGACGCGCACGGTGGGCCCTGCGTCTTCGGCCTTGGCTTGCGCGGGCTTTTGGCACGCCGAGAGAATGGGCGCCGACAAAGCAAAACACAGCGCCAACGAACAGGTGCGAAGCGCCGGAGAGATGGTGTCTGTCATGGGGAAGTTCCGTTTTCGGCAGAGTGCGAGAGGGGAGACCGGAGCCTTGGGTGTGCGCGTCACGGTTGACGCTCGCCGGGGTTGGATTTGCCAGAAGCGATGCGCAGGATGGCCCGCGCCTGGGTGAGGTCCAAGTCCGCCTGGATGCGCGCCACGTCGGCGGTAAACGCATCGCGTTGTGCTTGGGTCACGTCGAGCTGCGTGGACGCTCCGATGCTGTAGCGGTCTTGGGCGATGCGTGCGGCGGAGTCTGCCGCCTTGACCTGCGCGCGTGCCGCCCGGGCCTTGGCGATGTTGGCCTGGATCCGGTGCCAAGCGTCGACGATGGCGTCTTCGGCGTTGCGGCGGGTGTTCTCGGCCCGCGCTTGGGTGACCTCGGCTGCGGCCTTGGCCACGTCTTGCTGCGCGAGCGTGCCCAAGTCGAAGCGAAAGGACAGCGTGGCCGAGAGCGTGTAGCTCGCGCTGCGGTTGGCGAAGCCCGTGGCGTTGGTGATGCGCTCTTGGGCTTGCGCCGCGAGCGATGGGAAATACGCGTAGCGCGCCGTCTTGCGGTTGGCATCGGCCAGGCGGCCTTCGAGTTCTGCCACCCGCAGCTCTGGCAACACCTCTTTGGCGCTTGCGAGCCAGCTCGCAAGCGGCGCCTCTTCGCGTAGATCGTCTTCGGGGAAGACGCTGGCCGGCTCGGGGGTGACACGCGAGAGCGTTTCGAGAGACCGCGCGGCGAGCGTTCGCGAGAGCGTTGCGTCGGCCACGTCTTGTTTGGCGCGCTCGACGTTGGCGTTGGCCCGTTCGAGATCGAGCTCTGGCGCCACGCCCGCGGCAACGCGCTCTTTGACCACCTGGCGGTTCTTCTCGGCCACCTCGAGGTTTCGCTCGGTGGTGCGCCCCAGCGCCGACGCGGCCGTGAGCAGGTAGTAGCCACGCACCACACGCTCTTCGAGCTGGCGCCGCGTGAGCGAGCCACTGGCCGCAGCCAACTCGGCCTGGATCTTTTGGGCGTCGTAGCGCGCAAACTGCGTCAGATCGACCACGGGCACATCGAGCTGGAAGAACGCGTCGAGCTGATTTTTGGGAACGATGACAAGCTGGCCGCCCCCAGGGGTGGACACCACTGCCTCGAATTGGTTGTGCGTGAGCGCACCGCGCGCCGCAAACGACGGCAACAAGCGCGCGCGGGCCTGGTCGACCTCGGCCTCGCGCTGGCGAATGGTTGCATCGGCAACACGGGCCTCGGGGTGGTTGGCGCGCGCGCCCTCGATGAAGGTTGCAAGAGGCTGAAGAGCACTCGCGCTCCCGGCGAGCGAGAACGTGAACGCAGCAGCGATGGCTGCCACGCCGTGGGGGAGACTCGATCTCATGGTGGGGGGGCTCCGCATCGCAACTTTCGGTTGCGAACATTGATGACATAGTCCGACGCCCATCGCAACGAGTCGTTGCGATTCTTTACGAAGCCTTTCAGATCTGAAATGGCCTTTCACAAGCGAAATGAGGCTCTGGGCCCGGGTAAGGGGTAACAAGGGGGGGTCCGGACGGGCGCCGAATCGCAAGTGTTTGTTGCGATGTGGGGGGCCGTCAACGCCCCCGGAACACCCGGTCCGGCAGCTGGCACGACGCGCCTTATGAAGCGGGCGCCAAGCGCGCCGGCCCTGCCCCGTCCCGAGCTCTGCCTTACGGTCACCGCCCGAAGCTCTCGATCATCGCGGCGCTCGCAGGCAGATGTGCGTCCTGGTAGCGGGTGTACAAGATCACCCCCCGGACAACTCCGTTGGCGGGTGCAACCAACTCCCAGCGACGCCACTACGTACGAGCTTGATTTGGTTGCCCGACTGCGACGCCGCATGTCGCGGGCCGCGACATGCGCGAGGCAACGACGATGGCAGGGGGGGTGCGAAATGACCCCTGCGCGCACGTCACCAAACAGGCCCACAGCACGCAAGTGCAACCCACTCGCGCCACCGCTCGCCAAACATGCGCAGTACACGCACCGATTTTTGGTGCCACACCGATTCGTCTTTGCGCGAAAAAAAAAGATTCATCGTTCTCTTCGCGTCGCCGCCCTCGACCCTGGCGAGAGTCGTCCACGAACAAGACTTCCCGCAACCTGTTGCCGCGGCGGCCGATAGCGATCCCACGCGAGCACGGACACGTGACCCCAGGCACGCGCGTCGCTTCGCATTGCACGAGGTTTGGACATGGCACAACGAAAACGACGGTCACGTAGCGAGACGAACCAAACGGGCACGCACACAAGCCCCCGCACCGTCGCCCGAGGCGCACGTTGGCCGTGGGCCCGGCTCAAGCCGGGCTGGCTTCGTCGGGCTGCATGCGCCGTCGTGACCGCGACGCCACTTTGCATGGGGGACGTTTGGCAAGGCCCGGGCCCCGTTGCCGAGTGTGAAGACTACACGCATGTGCTCGAGACGTGCCTGGGGGAGCGCAACGCGGCCGCCATGAGCAAAGCCGTTCGTGAGCGCGCAAGCTCGAAAGACCCGGAAGCGCGCTCGCGCGCGGCAACGGAGTGCTCGACGGGCACGGCGCGCATGAAGCGGAGCTGCAGCTAACGCTGCCAACGCGCAGAGCAACGACAGGGGCAAGGCTTAGGGCATCACGAGGGATGAATGAAGAGTTCGCGCGCGGCAAAGTTGATTGGGGGGTTGGTGGTGCTATCGGCCCTGGCGGTGGGGGCCAAAGCCGACGCGGAGCCGCTCGGCGCCACGCGCGGCCCGGGTGTGTACGAAGCACCGGCCGTCGCTGGCGAAGTCGACAACGGCTCCGGCGCGATGCGCTATCGCATCCCCTTTCCGTTGCCTCCGGCTCGCGGCGCTTACCAGCCGAGCCTGGCCCTCTCCTACAGTTCGTCGGCCGCGGACCGCGAGGCCGGATACGGCTGGGGCCTCGATTTGCCCACCATCGAGCGTCGAGCGCTGTCGGGTTGGCCCAAGTACAACAATGACACGGACCGGTTCTACTTCAACGGGCAGCGGCTGGTGCAGGTATGCGGAGCCGGCTCGAGCAACGACTGCCCAGCCCAAGAGCTCTTGCCCGGGGAAGACGTGCTCGGCGCCTCGGGCTGTCGTTACTATCGCCAGCAACTCGAGTCGAGCTACGCCAGGTTTTTCTTCTGCGAATCTCGGCACGAGTGGGTCGTGCAGCTTCAATCCGGAGTGGAGATGCACTTTGGCACCGCCAACCTGGGTTCGCCCGCGTGGGGCGGTGACATGGCGGCGGACGGGGAGCCGGAGTACCCCTCGCACATTGCTCGGTACAAGCTGTCGTGGACCAAAGACGCGCACGGGAACGAGGTGGTCTACCGTTGGCGCAAGCTGGGCGGACGCGGACTCAGCTACCTGACCGACATCTTTGATACCGAGTCCGCACAAGGCCCATCCGGCACCAAGAACGTCCAAGGCTTCGCGCACCACACCCAGCTCGATTGGGAGCCAGTGCCCTATGCCACCACTCGATACGCCAAGATTGATCGCGCCAAGCCCGACATGCGTCTCACCCGCGTGGCCAGCGCAAGCACGCCCTGGCTCGGCACGGGCGCCCGTCGCGACATCCACGGTTGGCGCCTAAGCTATCTGGCCAACCGAAACACCACGGCGTTCGATCCGCTCACGCAAGCGCCGTTGTGGCACCACTCCTTCCTCAAGCAGGTGCAGCAGCTCGGTTGCTCGGACCTCATGGAGACCGGCGACGGCGTCATCGGCCCCACGGACGGCTGTCCCGGGCAGCCTCCGGTCACCATGGAGTACCAGGGCCATAGGTTCCTTGCGCATGTTCAGGGCGTACCGGAGCACGCCAGCCCGCTGCCGTTCGATGCGAGTGTGCCTTTTCCGAGTGACGGAAAGCCCAAGCTTCGTGACTTGGGTTCTGTGGCACTTGTCGACATGAACCGCGACGGTTTGCCGGACCTCGTGCAGAGCTGGTGGTCATCGGGAAGCTCGCGGGTAGACCCCATTACCAATGAGTGGGTCGACGACCCCGCGGCCCTGCGGGACGTCCAGATGACATGGATTGGCGAACGTAACTTCCCCCACTACAAGGCGCATCGCGCGTACATGAACTCGGTGGCGAACTCGACGCCACAGTTCAGAATCTCGTGCGTCGACACCTTTGGGGGAGATCTCGACGGTACGCTCCGGCTTGGCGCGCTCGCGACCCACGTCAAGAGCGAAGTGGTATCTGCGCCCATCGCCCTCACGGTCCGGCCTGGTTCGTTCTTGGACCAACGCAAAGGCGCCACCGTGCTTGGACCTTGGGGTGACGCGCCAGCGCTTTGGAGCGACACGGGGCTATGCCCCGTGTTTCCTGCCGTGCCCAGGCAAGCTTTGGTGCTTACGACCGGCTGCTATCAAGACGAAGGCCCCGCCCCGGGCCCGCAGCAGGCCGCGTTCTCTTGGCAAGCGAACAACGCGACCGGGCGGCACTGGGTGGACTGCGGCGGGGCCGCGGGGGCGAACCCGGAGAACGCTCTCTTCGCGGACGTCGACGGGGACGGGTACCCGGACCGCATTGTCGAACTCGCAGCGACCGGAGACCAGGCGGGTGAGCTTTCGCGCGGCTCGGTGCACTTCACACGACGCACCTTCGCAAATGCGCAGGGCTTGAACATCGCAAAGCTCAAGCCATTCTCCGAGTGGTTCGACCCAGCAGACGCGCGAGCGCTTCGACCCCAGTCCACATCGGCACAGTCTGGCCCTCTCAAGAAGCACCATCTCTACGCAGACCTTGACGGGGACGGGCTGCCGGACTTCGTTGAAGTACCGGCGAACCCGAACACACTATGGGTTGAAGGCCCTCCCCTTGTGTTCCCCGGAGACGGGCGCGGTCAGTTTAGCTGCGATAACAACGCCGACATTGCGACGTGCGGCGCTGCCGTCTTGCCAAGCTTTCCGATGCGCCCAAGCTCGCTCACCTTCCACGGCGGACAAATGCCATGGACCAACTACGAACGCGCAAACAGCATCTACGTGGCTGACGTCACCGGGGACGGTCTGGCAGACGTGCTGCAGCTCGACTTGCTTCGCGGCAGCGGCGAGGTCCGCCTGTGGGTCAACGAGGACGGACGGACATTTCGGTGTCCCACCGCGAACTGCGTGGTGGCTCGCCTCTCCAAGCCCAATGGGAGTCGCGTATTCGACCAAGCGCGCGTGACGTTTGCGGACATCAATGGCGACGGACTCAACGACCTCCTCGTGATGGCGCCCGAAGGCGTATGGCGGCTTGAGCTGTTCGATCGTCCGCCGCCGCCGGACCTGCTGCTGCCACGCGCTTCGCACCCTGGTCTACTCACGAAGATCGACAACGGCCGCGGCAAACAGACTGTCATCCAATACCAGACGGTTCAAGAGATCGACCAAGCCGCGACACGCAACGGCAAACCGTGGGTGTACCACTCGCCGCAGGTGTTCGATGTTGTCACCCGGGTCTTCGAAACTCCGGGCGCCGAACTGACCTACGCGTACGAGAACCCTGCCTACGACCCATGGGAGCGCAAACCCATGGGCTTCCGAAAGATGACCGTCAAGTCGTCAGATCAGGCAGCGGTTACCGAGAGCATCTACTGGTTCAGCGCGTGCCACCAAGAGACGATCAATGGGGAGAGTTGCCATCAGGGTAGCGAAGGCGACTACCGCAACGGCCGCTCAGGCAAGCTCGTCTTGCGCAACGTGCTCATCCCCGGAGTGCACCTGGTTCGACCAGACCAGTGGCTCTCGTCGACGTCGTTCCACTACGCCAACCTTTCGTCGGACTCGGCGAACCCTCCGCTGCCGGGCTACGGCAACGCACCACAAGGAGTGCAGAACGATCCGCTCATGCGCGTTCGCACTGTCGAGTACGAGCCCTCAGCAACGGTGGTCATGCTCGACGCTCTACCGAGCGCGCAGGGGGGAGACGCCATTCCTCGATCCCCCACGCAATCCGGATCGCGCGCGTTCCAGACAGACTATCGCACGAACAACGACACAGGCTTCGTATACGAAGAGCGAAGCTACGGCGAACAATCCGTGGACACGCCCAACGGTCCGCACGTGGTGCGCCGAGAGCTCGCGGCCCCCATGGGCAACGCGCGCTGGCAGATGCTGGTAACCGAAGAGAAGTCTGGAGGCGACGGACCGGTCATTGGCGGCGGGCCCGGCGCCGGCATCGGCTTCAAGCATGTCACGTACGCGCGCAATGCCTTTGGCGACGTTGAGCTCGTGTCCGCCTACCACGAGACGCTCAACACGAGTCTGGACCGCGGGTTCAAGACACCCGGGCAGGCGGTAGCACCAACGCCCGCATCACCAGGGCCCGGCCTCATTCCCATTGCTGCTTTCGGGTACGACGGTTGGGGCAACCTCATCCACAGCGAAGCACCGGGATCGCCTGGTGCGTGCGTCGACGTAGAGTTCGACGGCCCGTTTCGGCAATTTCCATCGGCCACACACACGTACGTGGATGGCTGCGGCACCGCCGAGCTTCAAACCGTGAACATGTGGAATCGCGCGTGGGCCAAGCCCACCTACACGCAGGCCCCGGACCTCTCGGAAACGCACGTTGTGTACGACGCGTTGGGTCGTCCCGACCACGTTGATCTGCCCGTGCCCGACCAGTTTGGCACGGCTGCGTCCGTGGCATTTGCGTACCAAGATGGCGCGCCCAGCAAGGTCCGCATGCTCCGCGCGCTCACGGGCACAAGCACCGAGGAGCGTGTGACCGTCTTCAATGGGCATGGTCTGGTGGACGCAGAGTACCAACGCGCTGGCGCCGGCGAACAAGGCACATGGGTGGGTCAAAAAGTGCTCGAGCGCCGAGGCGACCAGCAAGTAAAGAACGCCTCCAAGGCGTTCTTCACCAGCATGGATCCATGGGCGGGCACCGGCTCGGATCCGGGAGCGGTGCCCGCGGTCTTGTACCTTTACGACAGCTTCGGGCGACTCGGGAGCGTTTGGGAATCGGGGGCCGGCGGCCCGCAGCGCCAAGTTCAGAAGATCACGCGAACCCCAGCAGTGGTCCGTGTGCAAGACGCCGAGCAGTTGAAGTCGTCCGGACCTTCTGCAGGTGGCTACACCGAAACATCGACTGACGGCTTTGGCCGGCTGAAGCGGGTTCGGAAGCAGGGAGAGCAGCTCGTCGACGAGGAGTACAAGTACGCGGGCTTCTATATGTCCACGGTGACCATCGAGCGCAAGAGCGGCAGCCAGCTGAGCGCGCGAACCATGACCTTCGACACGCTCGGTCGAATGGTCAAGAACGACGAGCCTAACACCAGCGCAAACGGCCACAGCTTGCGTTACGTGTGGGACACGGCGGGCAGGCTCATTGGCACAAGCGACGCGCGCGGGTGTGGCAAGAACTTGTTCTACGACGGGCTTGGACGCCTAAAGGCCGAAGACTTCTCGCCTTGCGAGCCGCACCACGCGCCGTACACGGAGCCAAACCTTCTGACCGGCGAGGGCACCGAGGCGTTCTTCCTCTACGACATGTACGAGCCGGGCCAAACGAGCCCCACATGGGACTACTCGGACGAAGAGCGCAACGCGATGGGGCGCTTGGTGAGCGTGCGCGATCGCGGAAGCCACACCCGTTTCAACTACGATAACCGTGGTCGCGTGCGGCGCACCTCGCGGCGCATCGCACCGCCTGGCGTGCCCAACGAGGACCTCGCCGTTCGGTATGCCAGTCACTGGTTCGCCGCCAGCGCCAACTACGACTTGGGCGACCGGCTCACGCAAAGATCCACGGGCATCGACATCCCCGAGATGCAGAAGTTGGGCGAGAGTCGGTTCTCATATGGCTACGACATCCGGAGCAACGTGCGGCAGATCACGTCGAGCTACGGCACCATTCTGAACAGCGCCTCGTACCGTGCCGACGGCCAGACCGACACGATGCAATACGGCACGGGCCCCAACACGCAGCCAACCACGGTGGACTTCGACTACGACACCTGGGATCGCACGCAAACCATCGAGGCCACACGCTCGGCGTCGGCCCTGTGGAGCGGCCCCGCAGTGCCAGGCGTTCCCGGATACTCGCTCCCCGGTACCGGAAGCACCACGCAGACGTCGCTGCTTCGGTTGCAACTGACCTACGACGACGCCGGCAACCCCATCCAGATTGCCGACACGAGTTCATCGACGTGGCCGAACGGCGCCAAGCCCGCCACGCGCAGCATGGTCTACGACAAGAGCCATCGGCTCAAGACCGTCACAACCAGCTACACCGGAGGGACGAGCTATCTGTCTCCCTTCGACGCCGAACGCGCGGCTGCAGACCGCACGCCGGTGCCGCTGCGAAATGCCACGTCCCGCCCAACCTCGCAGGGCTTTGTCTACGACTGGCGCGGCAACATCACCAGCAGTACCGACAATCTGAGCCTTCGCTACGACCGATCGCTGGGCACGGCGGCGTTCTCGGCGCAGCGGCCGGACCAGATGACCAGCGCGTCGGGCATGAGCATGGTCTACGACGAGGCGGGCGACCTTGTAGAACTCAAGGT
>JBIKNA010000269.1:0-9606 GCA_044358965.1 Polyangiaceae bacterium | reverse complement strand
CGCGGGCTGAGGTTGGGCCATGGGCGCGGGCTGGGGCTGGGCCATGGGCGCGGGCTGAGGCTGGGCCGCTGGCGCGGGCTGAGGCTGGGCCATGGGCGCGGGCTGAGGCTGGGCCATGGGTGCCGGTGCCGGTGCCGGTGCGGGTGCGGGGGCTGCGGCTGGACCGGAGGCCATCTTGGATAGGGCGTGCACGCGCCCGAGTGATGCCGCGACGGCTTCCATGGCCGAGCCAACCGCAGGGTGCGCGGTGGATTGGGACTGGAGCTGGCTGAGCGCGGCGCGCAGGTGCCCGAGGGCGGTGTCGGCGTGCGGCACCAGGGCCGTGCCGCCGGACTTTTCGATCTGGTGCAGGGCGCCCATGGCTTGTGCAATGGGGGCCGCAAGCTCCAGAAGGTGCTCCGGCACGTTCGGGGCGGATTGAAGGGCGTTGAGGCCTTTGGCCAAATCTTCGCGCGCGCTCTTGGCGTTGGTCACGGGGTCGGACACGGAGGTTCTCCTAGGAAGTCTCGATGCTACAGGTCTGTACGGGCTTTTGCCATGAGGTCGACGAGGTCCATGGGGCCAAGCGGGAGATCGGCCTCATCGTCGTCGATTCGGCCCTCGAGCAACGCCACGGCGCCGTCCTGGGTGCGCACCACCGCGCGGGTGTGCCCGTGGCTCTGGGTGACGGCGCCCTCGCCGGGCGAAAGCGCCGCGAGCACCTTGCTGGCGGGTTCCGCGCGCGTGATCACCACGGCTTCGTCGCCCAAGAACGTGTAGGCGCCGGGCCACGGCGCCGCCGCGCGAATGCGCGCCAACACCTGCTCCGTGGGTTGGTCCCAATCGATCTCGAGCTCCTCGTCGCTGGGGCTCGGGGCCAACGTGGCCTGTCGCTCGTCTTGGGGCGTTTCGCGCGGCGGTGTGCCTTTGGCGAATGCCGCGCAAGTTTGTCGAAGCAGGGCCAGTGACGGCCGATCGAGCGCTTTGGCAAGGGTCCACGAGTTCCATGTGGGTTGCACGGAAATCTCACGCTGCCCCAGCATGGCCCCGGTGTCGTAGGCATCGTCCAGCCGATGTGCGGTCACGCCAGCCACGGCATCGCCCGAGGCCAGCGTCCAGAAGTACGGATCGGGCCCGCGGTGACGCGGCAGCAACGAGGGGTGCACGCCCACGGTGCCCAGCGGCGCCACGGCCCGAATCACCGGCGGCAGGTTCTTGACCCAAAACCAACTCACGAGCAGGTCCGGCCCAAGCGCGCGGAGGCGACCGGGTAGCGCCGGGTCCTGTGTGTCGGGCAGCACGTGCACACGCTCGGGGCCTATGCGCCGGCGCAAGCGCCGGGTGCCAAGGGCTCCGCGGCGGCAAATGCCGGCGTACACCACGTCGTGACCGTCGTGGCGCAGCAGCAGCGCAGCCAGGGGGAGCCCGAAGAAGGCTATGCGCACGAAGTTTTGGCTCTCGCTACGAGCCTTGCTGTGCCGTGACGGGCTGCACCGGGACAGCCACCGGCGTGCCGGCTTCCTCTCCCAGTTGTCGCACCAGCGCTTGGCGCATGGCGTTCTCGACCAAGGTCCAGAGCTGCTGCCGATCGGCGCAACGCCCCAGGAAGCCGATGGGGATACGGAAGCCGCCTTTGTCGCGGCGACCGCCACCAAAGGCCCGGCCTCGATCGTCGTGGCCGAAGGCCTGCTCGAGCCACACGGCTGGGTCCACGCTGGCCGAATGCGTGCGGAGCGAACCCTCGATGAAGCGCTCGCCCACCACGCCGTAGGCCACCACCGTGTCGATGTCCTCGCGGCGCACCAAGAAGTCTGCGGCCTGGGCAATGGTGTCGCGCTCGGTGTCGGGCACGAAGCCAACGCCGGCCATGGCGAAATTGCGACGCACCACCAGCGTGGCCAAGGCGCGCGCGATGACGTCCATGGCGCTGGGCGCGATGAGCCGGCGGCTCAGGTCGCTCAGCAAATCGCGGTCACAGATCTCGGACAGCGACGCCGCTGCGCGAAAATCGATGGCCCGGGCCAGGGTGAAGTCGTCGGTGTCCGTGGACAGGCCGTGCATGAGCGCCGTGGCCACGCGCCGGTCGTCTTCTTGATCGACGTCGAGCGGCGCGAGCTCGGACAGGTACTCGGTGAAGATGGTGGCCGTGGCGCCGACGTCTTGTCGCAGATCCACGAAGCGCGCCTTGGGCGGCGCCGCGGCGCGGTGGTGGTCGACGATGGTCAGGATCTCGACGTCGTCGACGCCGGCCAGATCCGGGTCGACCTCGTGGGTGTCCACCAACGCCAAGAAGTCTACGGCGCCGGCATCGCGCACGTTCTTGAGGCGCGTGAGCTCCAGGTTGAGCAGTTTGACGAGCGCTCGGTTCTCGCGGTGCGACAGCTCGTGGCTGTAGCCGATGGTGACCTTGCCGACGCCCAGCCGGGTGGCGATATGGGCCTGCGCAAGCGCGCAGGCGATGCCATCGGGGTCTGGGTGACCGCGCAGTGCCACGAGCAGGTGTTTGCCTTTGGCGGCGCCCAATGCCTCGGCGAAGGCTTTGGGGCGGTCCACTGCGGGTGGACTGACGTGCAGGCGACGTACGGGCTCGGTCATGGTTTCGAAGCTCCTTCGGCGGAGGCGCTCTAGCGATACGATCGCGTTGGGAAACGCCGCTCCGGTTTGCTCGGTTAGGAATTGTGGACCCCAAGGCCACCGCACGTCGAGTCCATCGCAAGGTTTTTTGCGGCCCGCGCCGAAAGCAACCTTGACGCCAGCGGTGGTAACAAGGCGTAGCGGCAAGGTATTTTGCGTTTTGGGGGAGCCGTGGCGCTCTTTTTGCTTCCGGCGCTCCGAGGCGGCAAGCTAGAGCCTTCGCACGTGCTTTCGTGAGCGATCCGTCGAGCCCGACACCTGCCGAGACCAGTCGACTCGCCGCGGTGTGGCTTGCCGCATCCGGGGCACTGCCGCTCGCCCTCGCCATGCGCTGCGCCTCTTACGCGCCGCTTGGGCGCGACCAGGGCATCTTCCAGTACATCGCCTGGGCGTGGTCCCGCGGGGTCACGGGCTACGAGCAAGTGCGGGACGTCAATGGCCCGCTCACGGTGCTGGTGCACATGTTGTTGCTGGCGCTCGGGGGCCGCGACGAACACGTCTTTCGGGTTCTTGAACTCTCGATCTCGTCGCTGGCGTTTGCTTCCGCGGGCTTTGTGCTGTCCCTCGATGTCCGTGCGGCTCGTGGCCTTCGCTGGCAGGTGCGTGCGGCGTGGTCTTTTGCAGCCTGGGTTATCTTGGGGGCCCCGTACCTGCGGTACATCTTCTGGGATCTTGCGCAGCGCGAGAGCTTCGCGGCCTGGTTCTTCGTGCCGGCGCTCGCGCTGCAGGTCCATGCGCAGCGGAGCATCCAGCAACGCGGGCCCACCCGCGGCGCTCTTGGGCTCCTGGGTCTCAGCGGGGCCTTGGGGGCGCTTCCCTGTCTGTGCAAGCCCACGTTCGTGATGCTGTTTTTCGCCCAAGTGTTGGCGCTGCTCGTCGATAACGAGCTGCCCATCTCCCGGCCCAAGCGCCTCGGCCCCTTTGCCCTCGGCACATTGGTCGGCGCCGGGGGCCTTTGTCTGCTGGCGAGTCGCTACGCCAACCTCGTGCAGTTTGCTCACATCTCGCGCGCCGATGTACCGGCCATGTACCAGTTCATCTGGCCGCGCACGCCGTGGGAGGTGTTGTCGCTCGATGGCCGGCGCACGCAAAACGCGTTGGCCCTGCTCACTACAGTGGGCATGTTGGCTGCGTGTGCTCGCTCGGCGCTACCGCGGCGGTACGTGGCCATCGCCCTGGGCCCCACGCTGGGGCTCGTGGCCGTCATCGCCCAGCGCAAGGGGTTCCCGTACCACTTTCAGTTTCTCACGGCGTCGCTGTCGCTCGCCTGGCTGGCGCTTGTCATGCACCTGGTCTCTGTTGGCTCCGTGCATCGGCTCCTGCGTGCGGTGGCGGTGGTTGCCTTGTGTCTGGCCAACGGGGCCACGGCTTTGGGGTCGCCGCACCTGCAGGGCTTTGCCTGTACGGTGCCGCCAGAGCTGCCGCCGCGGGCGCTGCAGCAGGCGTATCGCACCACGGACTTCTTCCCGGACCGCCTTCGGGATCTCGCGCAGCTGCTCCGAGAGCGCACGGCCCCGGGCGCCAAGGTGTTCGTCTACGGCATGGACCCGTACCTGTTGTTCTTGGCCGATCGCCCCAGCGCGTCGCGGTTCATCTACGCGTACGATCTGAACTGCGACGCGGCGCTGGCCGGCAGTCACCTGCCGGCCCCCGAGGGGCTGCACCCCAACGCGGTGCAAGTGGCCAAGATCGAGTCGCTGTGTGCCGAACACGGCAGCGTGCTCTTGCGCGAACTCGAACGCGAAGCCCCCGCCGCGGTGGTGTTGCTCGATGGCTCGCCGCTCTTCAGCTACTTCGAGGGTTGGACGGATCTGCGCGAGCACCAACCCGCGGTCCTTGCGTACATCGAAGCGCACTACGAAGAAGCGGCCAACCTGTCGGGGTACCACCTGCTGCTGCGGAAATAGACGCGCGAGCTGCGGAGCAAGCACCAGCGCTCGCGCGAAGTGCTAAGTGACCGAGCGCGATTCGACTACAGACGCCTGCGCCATTTGGGCTTGGGACCCAAATGCAGGAGGTGGGGCCCCAGCGGCAATGCCTCTGGGGCGGAGGACAGCGTCCTCCGATAACATTTAGCGGCACGCAAACGCGAACAAGACGGTCACGAGGTGCGTCGCGCAGTTCGGCGTAAAACACGACGAGAGCTTGACCACCTCGAGCTTGTTGACCTTGAAGCCCACGCGCTTGCGGCCAGCCTCCTTGCACTGCAGCGTCGCGTTCTCTCGTGCGTAGCGACGGCCAACGACCTCTGGTTGTTCCCACGAGGAGCTCGAGCTGTAGCCAAAGGAGATGCGGCCAAACCAGTTGAGCTTGACGGCCTCGGCGTTCGACAGCGCAGCTTGGCTCTGCGCAACGTCTTCCTCGGCCTCTTCAGGGGCTTCCAATTCGTCGGTGGCACCCTCGGGCGCACAACCCGCCACGGTGATCGCGAGGGCGAAGGCAGACAAAACGACGCTCATCACCGAGCGCGCGGAGCGATGGATGACCATGGGACACCTTCCATTTCGAGGCGACTCCCGCCTCTCGGCAGAGGACGAAGCCAGAACCATGCCGATGGTAGGGGTGTAATTTTGCCGCATGACTGTACGGCGCGCCGAGTGATCTGGATCGTGACGCACACTCCCCGACGATCCATGTGATCGGTCAGCTCCGCGGGTTTCCACAATGATTGCGGGCAAGCGTGCGCCCCGGCGACGTCGATGCTCCAGCCTAAGCGGCGCGTTTCGCCATCACAAAGGCGCCGGCGTGTCGTGGAACCGCTGCGTCAGCCAAACAGGCGCAGCTGCGCCGGGGCGCTCGGCGGCGGCGTCGGCGCGTCGATGCGCTCGAGCGGCGTGATCTCGACATGTGGCGGCGGTTGCAGTTGCAGCTCTTTGAGCAGGGTAGGGACGCGGGGGGCATCGGCGCCCAGCCATTCCGTCCACAATCGCTCTGGTACGAACACCGGCATGCGATCGTGCAGCGTCGCGATGTCTCCTTGGGCGTCCCGGGTGAGCACCGTGCAGTTGTCGACCAGCTCGCCGTCTTTGGAGACCCAGGTGCTGTGCAGGCCCGCCATGGTGAAGAGCTTGCCTTGCGTGGGGGCAATGAGGTTGGGCGTACGTTTGGGCGCCTTTTTGGCCCCGGGCACCGCCTTGGGGCCGCTCCACTCGTAGAAGCCGCTGACCAGCACCAGGCACCTCCGGCTTTGGACGGCTTCGCGGAAGGTGCGCCGCTCGCGCACGGTCTCGATGCGTGCGTTGAAGGTGCTGCCGGCGTCTTTTGGATCGGCAATGCCCGTTGGGATCATGCCCCAGCGCATGAAGGCAAGGCGGGGCCCATGCTCCGTCTGGTGCAGCACCAAAATGGGGTCCGTGGGGGCGATATTGCGCCGAGGCAGATCGATGCCGTCGGGCAGGGGGCCCTCGAGAAGCGGACCCAACAGCTCGCGGAGATCATCGGGATCCGCGGTGAGCATGGCGCGTCCGCACATGGTTCCAGCGTAGCGCGTTTTCGCGAACGCCGGTGCACGTGGGCCGCGGCGCAAGGCTGGCAGAGTTCCCTTGGGCGCCTTTTCGAAACGCTGGCACCCGGGCGCGTGGGCGTTCTGCCGCTGGTTGCGACAATCCACGATGTGATTGCCTTGGGCCCCGGCGTGTGCGCCGCCTTCGAGGCGGTTTTTTGCGGGGTGTCGCGCCTTGCGGGGGCAAGGCTCCGCGGCTATACCCCCTCGTCCATGCTCCACCGTCGCCGCGTGCTTTGGCTTGTTTGTGCCGCCCTACCGGGCGCAGCCCTCCAGCTTGCGTCGTGCAGCAGCTCCGAGCCCAGCAACAACGCCCAGCCCGACGCGGCCGCGGATGTGACGCCCAGCACGCCCATCGATTCCGGCGGCAAGAGGCCCGATGCAGGCCCTGACGCGCAGGTCAACCGCACGCCGCCGGTGCTTCCGCAGTGCCTGGGCACCACCATTCCGCTCAAGACCTCCGGCGAGAAGTCCTACGTCAAGGTGCTCATGAGCGAGCCCGACGCAGGTGCGCCGGACGCGGCCCTTGGGCCCGACGCCGACGCTGGCGATGCCTCCATCGTCGTCGACGCCGGCGGCCCCACGGTCATCGGCGACTTCTTGATCGACTTTGGCGCCAACGGTTCCACCGTCGACTTGGCCGGCTTCAAGAGCACCCCACCGCCAACACCCTCGCAGTGTTTTGGCGACGCTGCGGCTCCTGGGGCGTTCTGCTACTTCCCGCACTTCGACTTTTTCGGATCCTGGGGCAGCGTGGGCCTCGCCACCGCCGACTACAGCATCCTGTTCAGCTCCGTGCGTCAGTCCGGCATCATCGGCACAGACTTCTTGGCGGTGTACCCGTTCACGCTCGACTACGTGAACCAGAAGATCTGGAAGGCCACCAAAGAGACGTTCTGCACCGACGCACAGCTCTTGGCCGCGGGCTTTTCTCCCATTCCTACTGGTGGCTTCTATACCAACGACACCAAGAAGCTTCGACCTTTGTCCGAGGTGGTCAGCAGCACCGACGCTGCGGTCAACAACTTCGTCGTGCCCAACATCCCCACGGTGCCCATCACCGTCGGCGGGGTCAGCGCCCTGGCGCAGCTCGACACCGGCTACGACGACCGCATCATCCGGCACTCCATCAACATCAACGAAGCGCTGCTCGCGCAGATCCAAGCCAAAGACCCAACGCTGCTCACGCGCTCCGAAGACGACGACTTGTTCCTGACGACGTGTGTGCCGGGCCTCAACCAAAAAGGTACGGCCTACAAACTTCGCGCGGGCACCCCCGTCAACTTCACCGGCGAAGGCGGGGGCATTGGTCGCGCCGATACCGGCAACGTTCTGTTCGTCAAAGAGAAGGTCAAAGACGCCGAGCGCTGCGGCGGCATCGACACCTGGACGGTGCCGGCCGCACAAATGGGCGCATCGTTCTTGGTCGACGCGCAGGCGGTCATCTTCGATCCCTTTGCGTCGAGGGTGTGGATCCCCAAGTGACCCCGTCGCGAGACCCTCGCCTTGCCCGTCGGCTCGTCGGCGCAGCGGCGGCGGGGTCTGCGGCGGTGCTCGCCGTGGCCGCTTGCGTGGTCCGCTACGACGCGGAGCCAACGCCTGTAGTCGTTGTCGATGCCGCCCCCGTTGTAGACGCCGGGGCCGAAACCTCTGCGCCAGACACGTCCGTCGCCTGCGTCCGCGCACTCCCGCCCGAGCGCCCCGCAGTCGACGATGGCACCGCGGCCCCGAATCTCAAGCTCAACTTCGCCATGGTTGACCTGTGGCTTCTGCCGCGCGAAGGCGAACGTATTGCGGGCTTCGATTTGGATGGGGTTTGCACCTGCCCCGAGCGCGAAGCTTGCAAGCCTCTGGTGTTCCCCGACGCAACGACGGCGAACCCAAGCTTTCGCTGCGATGACGACGGCGGTCGCGACAATCGAGCCTACCGCCAGTACCTCGCCCTTCGCGAGGTCACCACGCAGTTTGGCGAGGAGTACTGGACCAACCAGATGGTCACGGGGCAGCAGACCTCGCTCATCGAGGTGACCGACTACAACGGGGGCAAAAACGATGTCCAGGTGTCGGTCGCGTTTGCCGCGGGCATGCGTGGCCGCTCTGCCACCGACGCCGGCCCGGACGCCTCGCTCAAGTTCGACGGCGAAGACCGGTGGGAGATTCGTGACACCGAAGTGCCGCAAGCCGCGCCGTCCGGCGATGGAGGCACGTGCACGTCGATGCTGGGCGATTGCGCCACGCGCTCCCTCGACCGCAACGCGTACGTGCGTGATGGCGTTTTGGTGGCTCGCATCGACGGCGTCTTTCCTTGGCCGCTCGGGGACTTGCCCTGGCGCATGGACATGCGTCAGGGCTATTTGGTGGCGCGCATCGAGCGACTGCCATCGGGGCAATACGCGCTCGAGAGCGGGCAAATCGCCGGCCGCATCTCCGGCCGCGACTACCTGAATGTGTATGGGCGCATCATCGTGTTTCCGTTCACGGTGCCGCTCTGCCAGACAGGGTTTTACGCCGGCTTCCGCGAGGAGCTGTGCCAGGCTCTCGATCTACCTCTGGACCCGACGCTCGACCGCCAAGACACCCCGTGCAACGCCTTGTCCACGGCGGTCCACTTCCGCGCAGCGGCCATCAAGCTTGGTGGTATTGCCAACTATCCGCTCCAGAAGCTGGAGTGCCCCGACGCCAGCCTGACCTGCGACTGAGTCGGTTCGGGGACACCACGGGCGCTCGCACATCGTGCAGGCTCGTGCCCATGCACCGCCTCGATGCTCCCGTGCTCCGCTCTGCCCACGTTCAGTTGGTGCCCCTTGGACCCGAGCACGTTGCGCCGCTGGTGATTGCAGCCAATCAGGGCAGACAGAACTACCAATTCGCGACGGTGCCCCGCGACGAAGAGGGCATGCGTGCGTACGTGGCAACGGCGCTCGACGAGGCTTCGCGGGGCGCGGGCGTGCCTTTCGCGGTGCTGCGGCCCGACGGTGAAGTGGTTGGCTGCACGCGGTACCTGGCGCTCGAATGGTGGACGTTCCCTGCGGCGCCCCCGCCGCCGGTGCCCAGTGGCCCCGATGCATTGGAAATCGGCTTCACTTGGTACGCGGCCACGGCACAACGCACGGCCATCAACACCGCGAGCAAGCTACTGCTTTGCACCCACGCGTTCGAAGTTTGGGGAGTCCGGCGGATCACGTGGAAAACCGACGAGCGGAACGAACGGTCGCGAGCGGCCATCTCGCGGCTGGGCGCCAAGTTCGACGGCGTGCTCCGGGCACATCGTCCGGCGACGGACGGCCTCGTCCGCAACACGGCGTTCTTCTCGATGCTCCAGAGCGAATGGCCTGCGGCCAAGACGGAGCTGGAGGCTCGACTCCGAGGGCCGCGGCAGGACTGAGTTGCTGCGGCGCAGACCGACCTACGTGACTAGATGTGCTTGACTAAAGGCCCGCTGCGCGGTCCGCGGGGGGCGACTTGCGCGGTGGCGATGCCGTTTTGAAGGA
>JBIKNA010000036.1:0-30918 GCA_044358965.1 Polyangiaceae bacterium | reverse complement strand
GTGATCTTGACCTTGGCGCCGACGGCGGGGACGGGGAAGGGGACTTCGACGCCCCAGATCTCGTCTTTGAAGAGCTCCTTCGGGGGCTCTTTGAGGTTCTTGTACTTCTCCATGGCCTCGAACACGCTGGCGAAGTTCTTGGACCAGCCGAGCACGCGCACCATCACCTTGGTCTCGCCCTTTTGATCGGCGATCCAGAACGAGGGGATCTCGGCGTTGCAGTCGTCGGCGTCTTTTTTGCCGGTCTTGTGGATGGCGCAGGCCGGGGCGTCGGGGATGTTGCTCTTGACGATGTAGCCCTGGATCACGATGTCTTTGCTCGTGACCTCTTTGTCGTGGATGCGGCTCTTGAGGTGGTGCTGCGCGCCGTAGATGGTGAACGCGTCGCCGACCTTGATGGGCGTGGCGGGCAGCGTGGGGGGGGCGGGCAGGTTGACCTTGCGGCCAGAGAAGGCCGGCGCGGGTTTGTAGGGCTCGTCACCGCCGCCGCAGCCTGCGGCAACCAACGACGAGAACGCACACACGGAAACCAACGCAAGGCGAACGACTCGCTTCATGGGGGCGGGTTTCTAACACACAAAGCGCCCCTGGTCCCGCACGATTGTCGCAGGTCTTCGCAAAGGTAAAACTGTGCAATCACGAGCGGTTGCGCCCGGGCCAGGGCTACGCCTTGCGCAGCGATGCCTGTGCCGCCGCGAGCCTCGCGATGGGGACACGGAAGGGGCTGCAGCTCACGTACTCGAGCCCCGCGTGATGGAAGAACGTGACACTGCGCGGATCGCCACCGTGCTCGCCACAGACGCCCAGCTTGATGTCCGGACGCTGGGCCTTGCCGCGCTCGACGGCGATTTGCACCAGCTCGCCCACGCCGCTTTCGTCGAGGGACACGAATGGATCCCGCGGAAGGATCTGCGAATCGACGTAGGCCGGCAGGAACTTGCCGGCATCGTCGCGGGACAGGCCCATGGTGCACTGCGTGAGGTCGTTGGTGCCGAAGGAGAAAAACTCGGCTTCTTTGGCAAGCTCGGCTGCGCGCAGCGCCGCCCGCGGCAACTCGATCATGGTGCCGAACTTGTACGGAACCGGGGTTTCGCCTTGGAACACAATGGTTGCGGCCTCGGTCACGAGCGCAGACATGCGTCGCAGCTCTTCGCCGGTCATGGCGAGGGGAATCATGATCTCCGGTAGCACGGTGACGCCGGCCTTCTGTGCCGCAAGGGCGGCCTCGAGAATGGCGCGCACCTGCATGGAGTAGATCTCTGGGTAGGTGATGGCCAGGCGGCAGCCGCGGTGCCCGAGCATGGGGTTGAACTCGTGCAGCTCTTTGATGCGGTTGCCGAGGCGCGCGCTGGTGACGCCGAGCAGCTCCGCGAGTTCGGCGATCTGCTTCGGATCCTCGGGCAAGAACTCGTGCAGCGGCGGGTCGAGCAGGCGAATGGTCACCGGCAAGCCGTCCATCTCGCGGAACAGCCCCAAGAAGTCGTCGCGCTGCACCGGAAGCAGCTTGTCGAGCGCTCGCTTGCGCGCCTCGGGGTCCTCCGCGAGGATCATCTCGCGCACGGCGCGGATGCGGTCTTCCTCGAAGAACATGTGCTCCGTGCGGCAGAGGCCGATGCCCTCGGCGCCGAAGGACCGAGCGGTCTTGGCGTCGAGCGGTGTGTCGGCGTTGGCGCGCACGCGCAACCTGCGCGCGGCATCGGCCCACACCATCAGCTCGCCGAAATCGCCGGAGAGCGCCGCGGCCACCGTGGGAAGGCCGCCTTCGAACACTTGGCCCGTGCCGCCGTCGAGGGTGATCACGTCGCCGCGCTTGAGCGTGCGGTGCCCTTGGGCGCGACCGGCGGCGTCGTATTGCGTGATGGTGACCGTCTGCGCGTCGTACGCCACCTGCATGGCCGAACAACCAGCCACACAGGGCTTGCCCATGCCGCGGGCAACCACCGCGGCGTGGCTTGTCATGCCGCCGCGCGCCGTCAGGATGCCCCGGGCGGCCTTCATGCCGTGGATGTCTTCGGGGGACGTCTCGACGCGTACCAAGATCACGGCCACGCCTTGCCCTGCCTTGCGCTCGGCCTCGTCGGCGGAGAAGACGATTTGGCCTTGGGCTGCGCCAGGGCTTGCGGGCAGACCCCGGGCCAACAAGACCTTTGGCGCGCTCGGGTCGATGGTGGGGTGCAGCAGCTGGTCCAGGGCCTGGGGCTCGACGCGCAGCACAGCTTCGTTGCGGTCGATGAGCCCTTCTTTGACCATCTCGACGGCGGCACGGACCTGCGCCCGCGCGGTGCGCTTGGCGCCGCGGCACTGCAGCATGTACAGCGTGCCCTCTTGGATCGTGAACTCGAGATCCTGCATGTCGCGGAAGTGTTTCTCGAGACGCTCGGCGATGGCCGTCAGATCGTTGAACGCCTTGGGCATGCACGTCTCGAGGGAGTCGGCGCTGGCCATCAGCGGGCGGGGCGTTCGGATGCCCGCCACCACGTCCTCGCCCTGGGCGTTGGGGAGCCACTCACCGTACAGCTTGCGCTCGCCGGTAGACGGATCTCGCGTAAAGGCCACGCCCGTGGCGCTGGTGTCGCCCAAGTTGCCGAACACCATCGCCTGGATGTTGCACGCCGTGCCCCAAGCGTCGGGGATCTCGTGCATCCTCCGGTACACAATGGCCCGGGGGTTCTTCCACGACGAGAACACGGCGCCAATGGCCAAGAGCAGTTGCTCTTTGGGCGCGTCGGGGAAGGCTTTGCCGGTCTTCTCTTTGACGAGGCGCTTGCCCGTGGCCACCAGCGTGCGCAGGCCGTCCTCGGGCAGCTCCGAGTCCGGCAGGGCGCGCTTGAGTTCTTCGCTGTTCATGCGCGACACATCGAGACCGCGCTCTTGGGCGATGCGCGTGCGCAAGGCGTCGAGCTCCTCTTCGAACATGTGCCGGGGCAAATCGAGCGCGATCTCCGAGAACATGGTCACGAACCTGCGGTACGCGTCCCAGACGAAGCGCCCGTTGCCCGTCTTGTGGGCCAGCGCTCGGGCCGTGTCGTCGTTGAGGCCCAAATTCAGAATGGTGTCCATCATGCCGGGCATGGACGCCCGGGCACCGGACCGCACGCTGACCAGCAACGGGTGCGTGGTGTCGCCAAACTTGGCGCCAAGCTGCCCCTCGAGCTTCGTCATGGCGAGGTCGATCTCGGCGAGCAGGGCGTCGTCGACAGCGCCGTTGCGCAAGTAGTCGTTGCACGCCGTGGTGGCGATGGTGAACCCCGGTGGCACCGGCAGGCCCAGCGTGGCCATTTCCGCCAGACCGGCGCCTTTGCCGCCCAACAGATCCTTGCGGGCTCGATCACCCTCGGCAACTCCAGCACCAAAGAAGAAAACGCGCTTGTCCATCGGTCCGGCAATCTAGTCGCCTTTTTGAAGGGCTCACCAAGATTCGAAAGGTGTCTTGTGCACGGCGCCCTTCGGTACCCGGCACCCCGGCGCCTCGTGTATGCTTTGGCTCTCGCGTCGTTCCCATGAGCAAAGGCCGTACAGCTTCCCGAGACAGCGCAAACGTGCCGGAGCCTCGTGCCGTCGATGGCGGGCCCCAAGGCGACGACGTCCGCTTCGACCGCACCCTGCGCCCCAAGACCTTCGAAGACTACGTGGGCCAAGAGCGCCACAAAGAGAACCTGCGCGTGTTCGTCGAGGCCGCTCGGCGCAGGCAAGAGCCGCTGGACCACTTGCTGTTGTCGGGGCCCCCGGGGCTCGGCAAGACGACGCTTGCGCAGATTCTGGCGCACGAGATGGGCGTCGAATTGCACATGACCAACGGCCCGGTGGTGGAGCACAAGGGCGCCCTTGCAGGCATTCTCACCAAGCTGGGCCCCCGAGACATCTTGTTCATCGACGAGATTCATCGTCTGAACCCGGTGGTCGAAGAGAGCCTTTACCCCGCGCTCGAAGACTTTCGCATCGACGTCATGACGGGCGAGGGGGCCTTCGCGTCGTCGCTGCAGATCGGCATCAACCCGTTCACGTTGGTGGGCGCCACCACGCGCACGGGGATGCTCACGGCGCCGCTATTCTCGCGCTTCGGGCACATTCTGCGTCTGGACTTCTACCCAGTGGAGGACCTTGCCCGCATCGTCACGCGGAGCGCGGGCCTCATGGGGGTCGAGGTGGACCCGCTGGCTGCGCGGCTCATCGCCGAGCGCTCCCGTGGCACGCCTCGCGTGGCCAACCGACTGTTGCGCCGGGTGCGTGACTTCGCCGAGGTGCTGGGCTCTGGGCGTGTCGACGCCAAGACCGTCGAAGTGGCCTCCAAGCGCCTCGAGATCGATGCCGCGGGCTTCGACGAGATGGACCGCCGGCTCTTGCACGTCATCATCTCGGACTACGAGGGGGGCCCCGTGGGGGTGGAAACGCTCTCGGCGGCCTTGGGCGAGCCCCGAGACACCATCGAAGACGTGTACGAGCCTTACCTGATTCAGCAGGGGTATGTGGGGCGCACCCCCCGCGGGCGGGTGGCCACGCGCAAAGCCTTCGAACACCTGGGCCTGGTGGCGCCGCCATCCGACAAGCGCGGCATCAAGCAGGGAACGCTCTTCGACGGCGACGGCGACTAGACCCGACTAGACCACCGCGCGCAGCGACCAACGCCGGCATTCGGGGGCGCAGAGGTTATGAAACGCAATTTGGCGCGCAGACTTTGGGCCTGACCGGGGAGCGCGCTCCTCCGTGACGTCGACCGCCACCGCGACGCGTGTCGCGTGGCGAGCGCAAGTTGTGCGCCGGTAATGGGTATCGCCCGAGCCGAACATTGTGCGGCGATTTCCGCGCCCGGGCACGTTCGTGCAGGCGGTTCCCGGCCAACGAATTTCGTTGGGATTTCCTGCGCAAAGGTCGCTATCCTTTCTTTCGTGAGCGGTGGACCGGTCTTGGTCGTCGATGACGACACCGTGAGTCGACACGTGCTCGGGCAAGCGCTCGCGAACGCAGGGCTCCCCTACGTCACCGCCCAAAGCGGCGGCGAGGCACTGCAGCTCATCGATCGCGAGCAACCCTCCATCGTGTTGCTCGACTTGGTCATGCCTCCGCCGGACGGCTACCAAATTTTGCGCATCTTGCGTGCCCGCGCCGAGACCCGAGACCTGCCCGTTGTGGTGCTAACGGCCATCGATGCCGACGACGAGATCGCCAAGGCCTTCGAGGCGGGCGCCGACGACTTTGTCCGCAAGCCCTTCAAGCCGGTAGAGCTCGTGGCGCGCGTTCGAGGTCAATTGCGGTTGCGCCAGGCCATGGACGAGCTGGCCCGCAAAGAGAAAGACGCCCAAGCGGTGCTCGAGATCACCCAGACGCTGGCGTCCAATCTCGAATTCCGAAGCATTCTGTTCACCGTCGTGCAGCGCATTGCCGACGTGGCCAAGGTCGACCGCGTGTCCATCGTGCTGGTGCGCGACGAGGGCTCCGTGGGTTACGTCGTCGCCGCATCCGACGACGAGCAGCTTCGGGACCTGCCGCTCGACTTGGCGAAGTACCCCGAGATCAAAGACGTGTTGTCCCGCGGCGAGCCGCTGGTGGTGGCCGATACCGCCACGCACCCGTTGTTCGAGATTGTCCGCGGCGACGGTGCCAGCGTCGCGTTCAGCTCCCTTTGCCTGATGCCCATTCTCTACGAGTCCCGCCCCTTGGGCGTGCTGTTCTTGCGCTCACGCAAGGGCGCGGCGTTCGGTGCCCGGGAGATCGCGCTCACCAAAACCGTGTCGTCTGCCATGGCCATTGCGCTCCGCAA
Source organism: Polyangiaceae bacterium (assembly GCA_044358965.1). Lineage (GTDB taxonomy): Bacteria > Myxococcota_A > Polyangia > Polyangiales > Polyangiaceae > SXNL01. The sequence goes on along the minus strand of JBIKNA010000036.1, from coordinate 25,160 downwards.
CGCGCGGGTACTGCAGACCTTACGTGACGAAACGCAGCAGGTGGCCGTGGCACGCTTCGAGGCCGAGCGGCGCCTGCGCTCGCTGCAGCGCTATGCCGATTTTTTCGAGAGCGCTGCCGACGGCATCGTGGTCATCGACGCCGAGGGGCGATTGTTGTTCAGCAACCCGCACGCCCGCACCATCACGGGCTACGAAGAGGTGGATTGGCGGGGGCAGCCATTGTCCAGTGTGTTCGCCGACGGCGAAGGCATGGCCGAGAAACTTCGCGCGGGGTTCTTGCGCGGGGAGTTCCCTCAGGGGGTCGATATCCCCGTGCGCCGCAAGACCGGCGAGATCATCATCGTCAGCGTCAACTTCAACTCGGTGCTTCGTGAAGAAGGCGCCGTGTTGTGCTCGTTCCGCGACGTCACCACGGACCGGCAGGTCGAGGCCGAGCTAACCAAGACCAAAGACTTCTTGCAGCGCGTCATCGACTCTTCCGTCGACGCCATCATCTCCGCAGACATGAAGGGTCGCGTGGTGCTCTTCAACCGCGCCGCCGAGCGCATCTACGGCACCACGGCCAAAGACATGTTGGGGCGACATGTGAGCAGCTTGTACCCCGAGGGCGGCGCCGCCAACGTCATGAAGCTCATTCGCGAAGGCGAGGGGCGCGTCGAGGGCCTGCGCATCGATGTCGTCGACAACGAGGGCGCGCTGGTGCCCGTCGCGTTCTCTGGTGCGCTCATCTTCGACCGCGACAGCGCCGTCGGCTCCGTTGGAATCTTCACCGACCTACGGGAGAAGATGCGCATGGAGCAGCGGTTGCACCGCGCTCAAGAGCAGCTCATCGCCCAAGAGCGGCAGGCGGCCATTGCGGAGCTTGCCGGCGCCGCGGCGCACGAGCTCAACCAACCCCTCACCAGCGTCATGAACTACGCGACGCTCCTGAAGCGCGTGCTCGAGAAAGACACCAGCGCCTACAACGCCGCGGACGTCATCGAGACCGAGAGCGCCCGCATGGCCGACATTGTCCGAAAGATTGGCAAAATCACGAAGTACGAGACCAAGTCCTACGTGGGCACACAGAAGATCCTCGACCTGGACAAGGCCAGCGAGGCGAGCTCCATTTCGCTCGAAAAACGTACGAGCATCCCGCCGTCTGGCCGTAGCATTGGAGAGAAGGACTGATGATGCGATCTCGCAGTGACGACGCACCTGCCTCCGAGCGCGAATCCCACGAGCGCATTACCGTCTCGACGGTCCCCGTGAGCCACACCACCGTCAAATCCGCCGAGCGCGTCAGCGCCAGCGCCGAGGCCCTCGATGTGCTTCTGGTGGCCACCTGCGAGCTGCCCGTTCAAGAGGGCGAGCACGCAGTGGCCGAGGCCATCGTCAAGGCGCTCGCCCAAGTCCTGCCGCAGTGTGGCGTGGGGGTGTGCCTGGTGGCCCAGGCCGATCGTTCTCGGTCGCAGTCACAAATCGCCGAGCAAAGCGTGTTCAAGTACACGCCGGTGGGCCGTGAGGGCGGCGCGCATCCCACACGGTTGTTCTCCTCGTTCACCCAAGAGCACGTGGTCGACGTGGATGCGACGGGGACCACGCTGCACATCGCCAGCGACGATGACGCCGTGCTGCAGGCCGGCAGCACCTTCGATTTCCTCACGCGTCGCGCCCGGCTTGCGTTGGAGCGCGGCCTTCACTTCGCGCGGGTGCACCAGAAGTCCACCGTCGATGCCGAAGAGCTGCGGGCGCTCAACAACCATATGGTGCAGGCCGAAAAGCTTGCCTCTCTTGGGCAGCTTGCCGCTGGCGTGGTGCACGAACTCAACAACCCCCTCACGTCCATCGTGGCGTACACCGATTACCTGTCCAAACGTGCCGAGGCGCGTGCGGACAAGGACGATCTCGAGCGCCTGAGGCGTGTCAGCGAGTCCGCCAATCGCATGTTGCGGTTCACGCGCGATCTCGTCACCTATGCGCGCCCCTCCCGCGAGGAGCCCGTGCCGTTCACCATCACCACGGTCATCGACCAGGCGCTCGCGTTCTGCGAGCACGTGGTCGACCAGGTGGGCGTCAGCGTCCAACGCGCCTACGCGGCCACCAACGCCGAGGTGCGTGGCATGCCCGAGCAGCTTGCGCAGGTGTTCGTGAACCTGGTGACCAACGCCTGCCACGCCATGCCGGAGGCCGGGGGCAAGCTGGTGCTGCGCACGGCCTTCGAGGGCGATAGCCAAGTGCGCGTCCAGGTCGAAGACAATGGACATGGCATTCTCGACCAGCACCTGTCGCAGATCTTTGTGCCCTTCTTCACGACCAAGGGGGAGGGACGCGGCACGGGTCTTGGCCTCTCCATCGTGCGCAACATCGTCGACAACCACCGCGGCCAAATCTGGGCCGAGCGCATCGACGGTGGAGGCACGCGCTTCGTCATTACGCTGCCTTTGCGCGAACCGTAGCCGCAGGCCTACGGCAAAACGCATACGAAGCAGGCACCCTGTCCTCTACGATGGAGATGAATGAAGTTGCATCGAACCGGCCTAGGAGCGCTTTTGCTGGCAGTGACAACTCTCGCGGGGATCCATTGCGGCGATAGCGATGCTCGCGTCACGGGCTCCAGCGGCGTTGCCCCAAGCCCCACGGGAACATCGAGCGGTAGCAGCACGAGCAGCTCGGGTGGCCTCGATGCGTCGTCGGACGCAGCGCGCGCCGATGGCGGGGGCGACGCGGATGCTTCGGGCAGCGATGCTGCGACGGAGATCGGCCTCGGCAAGGTGATCTTCAAGGTCGATGGCGTGGACCGCGAGTTCATATGGAACGCGACGGCCACCGTGGCCGACGGAAGCTTCACCATTCGTGCCGACGAAAGTGCCGACTTTTCTGCGCCCCGCATTGTTCTTCGCGTCACGCAGACCACACCCGGAACATTTTCGTGTGCCGTGGCAGGCAACAGCGTCAGCTTCCGAGATGCCTTGGTCACGGACGCCGAGGCCAGCGCCACCGTTGCGGGGAGTGCCTGCAACGTCACCGTCACCGACGTGGGCACTGCCATCGCGTCGCCCGTCAAGGGCACCTTTGGTGCCTCTGTTGTCGGTATCGCTACAGACGGCGGTGCCGCGTTCACCCGGGTCATCACCGGCGGCGTGTTCAACGTCCGGCGCGCAAACTAGGCCAGAATGCGTTTCATGACCGTTACGAGCGCCCGAAGGCCCAGGGCGGGAGCGATCCCCAAGGGAGAGCGTGCCTGATGCTTTTGAGCACCCGCACAGCGACCGACGCCGGCACTCGGGGGCGCAGTAGGTCATGAAATGCATTTCCAGCTGTCTGGGCGCGGGCCCCAGCGTTCCCGGGTTGCGCCGAGGCCAAAAGGCAAAGGCCCGCGGCTAGAGAATGCGCGGAATCGCCGGGCCCGAGGAGGCAGCGGCGCCTGGCGACCGTGGCTTGCCCTTGCCTGCGGTGGCCGCCGTGGTGGCTGCCTTGGTGGCGCTGCGCTCGGGGGCGGGCGGGGTTGTGCTCGTGGCCGCCGTCGCGTTGCTGTTGTCGGTGGGGGCCTGCGACGCGCTGGGCGCACTGCTGGCCGAAGGCACCAGCGAGGGCGTCGTCAGTGCAGAGGGTTGCGCGAGGTCCGAGGCCGTCTTGGGATGGGACGCCCGAAGCTTGAGCGTGATGCCGCCACCGATGCCGGCAAGCGCGACGACGCCGATCAAGATGGGTATCCACGCTGTGCGGGCCGGGGACTTGTCGGGGGCTGCGGTGTGTGCGCTGCCGAGCTGCGGCTCGACGGAACGTTGGGTCCCCGGCGCCAACATGTCGTGGTGGGCACGCCCGAGCGGTGTGGTGGGCGCGAGCTCGGGGCCTTGCGGGTACGGCCGCGAGGGAGGGCCCAAGGGGACGGTGGAGGGCTCTGCGCTGAACACCGGTGCGCTGTGGGGCGCAGAGCTGCGCGGCGCCGCGCTCGGGGCCATATGCGCCGGGGTGGTCGGGTCGACGGAGGGAAGCCTCGGACCGCTGCCCGACCGCGACGCCGCAGCGGCGGGATGAGCACGCTGGCGCCAGCCAGGCGAAAGTACAGATCGCTGCGGAAGGAACCGGTGGCCGAGAGCGCTTCGAGATCGCGATTGGTGGCGGAGATGATGCGGCAGTCGACCTTGCGTGGCCGAACGCTGCCCAAGCGGGTGACCTCGCGGTTCTCGACCACGCGCAGCAGCTTGGCCTGCACCGGCAAGGGCACCTCGCCGATCTCGTCGAGGAACACGGAGCCACCGTCGGCGGCCTCGAACAGACCCTCTTTGCTCTGCACGGCGCCAGTAAACGCGCCCTTTTCGTAGCCAAAGAGCTCTGCCTCGAGCGTGGACTCGGGCAAGGCCGCGCAGTTGATGCGGACGAAGGTGCCTTTCTTGCGAGGGGAGCTCTCGTGGAGCGCCGACGCAAACACATCTTTGCCGACGCCCGTCTCCCCCAAGATGAGCACGTTGATGTCGCTGGGGCCGATGAGCTCCAGTAGACCGTAGAGCTCCCGCATGGACTCGTCTTGGAAGACCGCGCCGTGCGCCACCGGGGCCGCACGTTTGGTGAGCGGCGCCGGCAGTGTCGTCGACGCCTCACGCAGCATGCACACGACGTCACCGATTTCGACCACGGCACCAATGGCCAGCGGGGCAGGTTGGTTTGCCTCGAGGCGGTGCCCCAGTACCTTGGTGCCGTTGAGGCTTCCTAGGTCTTCGAGGGTGACGCTGTTGCCCATGTGCACGCGGGCGTGCGCTCGCGAGACGGAGTCGTGGTTGATGTTGGCGCCGGCCTCGGCCCCGCGTCCGAGCAACACGACGCCAGTCGGAGGCAGGGCAATGGTGTACGCCGCCTGTCCCTCGGGAAACACGGCAAGGCAAAGGCCCGAAGCGGGAGAGCCGGGCTCACTTGCGGGGGCCTGAGGCACTCCTCGTGGTCGCGTGGGTTGGTCGATCCCCATGCGGTTCCCTTAGGCTACTACAGCGCGCGGTTTGATGGGGTTTCCGTCGTCCGGTGCCGGCGAGGGCACACCCAGCCGTGCCGACAAGTGCGCACACGAACGGCCTACGCCGCCTGCGCCTCTTCGAGCGAGCTGCGGAACATGCGCAGCATTGCTTCGGCTTGCGCACGGGTCGGCAGGCCAAGGTCCCGGGTGACATGGTCCGGGAGCACCGTGCCCAGGTCTCGCGCAAGCTCGTCGAGCGCGTTCGTGTGGGCCTCTTGCACCCTCTGGCGCTCTTCGGCACTTGCGCTTTGGTCGAGCCACATGGCGATATCCCAGGACAACTCCGCATGGGCGCGCTCTTCTTGGGCGATGACCAACATGGCGCGGCGGACGCCAAGGTCTTGGGCGTGAGCCGCCTGGTGCGCTGCGACCATGGCGCCAAAGGCCTCGCGAACGCAGCCCTCGGCCATGTTGTGGCACGCGAACTCCTGCCGCGACGGCAGCACATAAGCTGTCCGGCGCACCGTCGTGGGCGGTTGTTCTGCGGAGAGTTCGCGCATGGTGCGCGTGTGGCGAATTTCGTCGCGCGTGGCCTCGCGGACGCGACGTTGAAGATCTTGCGGCGCGTTCATGACGAACAGCGTGTGCGCGATGTCGCGGAAGGCCAGCACCGCAGCAGACTCGAGGGTGGCCATGGTCGCAATGTAGTCCGCTGCGCTCTTTGCGCTGCCCTCGAGCACGAAGCCCTCGGGACGGCGACCGGCGATGGCGCAGTCGACGGGGCCTGCCGTTTCCGTTCGCTTGGTTTCGGTGACCTTGCCGGCGGCATCGACGGTGAGCGTGACGGCGTAGGCTTTGGGGGCGCAGTTCTCGACTTTCGAGGCGTGCACCTCGAAGGCTCCGCCTCCGAGATCTTTGTACTCGGGGGTGACGGATCCGCCGCAGGTAAGTGCGTACCCGGCGCTCTGCACGATGAGCCGCAGCTCCTCGGGGTTGTCGATTTTGCCGATGAGCGCCGTGAGTTCGGCGCTGCTGACGGCGCTGCTGATGGCATCGCCGCGGGTGTAGACGAAGTAGGGCCTGCAGCTGCGGCCGGTGATGCTGCCGCCATCGGGGCCACACGACGCTTCGAGCCGTAGTGCCGCCAGGCGCTCCTGGCACTTGGCCTTGTCGGAGGCCGTCTTGCAGGCCTCGCCGCGGGAGGAGAGCACCTGGACGCTGCGGAGGCCCGCGTCGGCGCTGCTTTCGACCTCTTGGCGCTGCTCCAGGTGGTCTACCTCGAGATCTGGCTGCACGATGTTGACGACGGTCTCTTTGACCGAGCACGCGAAGGGCGTAAAGCCCGCGGTGCTGCCGCCGCCGTCGGGCGTTGTCGTTGCCACAGAGCCCGAGCTGCCACATGCCGTGGCCAGCATCGATGCCACCAAAAGACCAAGATCAGGCTTCCGCATGCTCCGAGCGTAGCACCTGTTCGCCTTCGCTCGCGCTTTCGACAGGCGCCGGCGGGTGGTCCCAAGCAAAGTGGTCGATGAGCGCCGGCGCGCCGGGCGCGAGGGCGTCGTCTTTGCCAATGGTCCAACCTTCGACGCGACCAGACGGGTGCACACAGAGCCTGACGAAGTGCTTGAACCCCGGGTGCCCGAGGATGGTGAACGCCTGCTGATGCTCGTAGCCAAGCAATGCCATCAGCGTGAGGTAGACACCGAAGAGGCCGGCACCTGCGAATCCGTACAACAGGATCACCACCGGTGCCGCCGCGAAGGCGAGCTTCGTCTTGAGCGCCAACGCGTACAGCGTTGGCGCAAGGGAGCCCAAGACCACGGCGAAGGGCAACGCGAGGACCGCGCGCTTGACCTTGTGCGAGGGGCCGCCTTCGTGGCCGGCAAAGTACATGATGAGCCACAGGCCGAAGCTGATGGCCATGGCCCCGGCCAAGGTCAGCGCCGTGCCGCCGTGCGCGAACGGGAGCTGCAGCACGCAGGTGATCATCATGAGCGTATGCACCGAGAAGCCCGACCGCCCGGCGAAGAGCTTGAACGGGGCCTGAAGGGCCAGCTGCCGGCTCATGTTGCGCGTGGGGTAGGCTGCCTCGGGCTCGCCCACGTCTTTCGTGTGCTCGTTGATGCGGGTCCCATGCAAAAAAGCGCCGCCACCCCCGGCGATGACCTGCATGGTTTGTGGTCCGAGCTTGCGGCGCTCGTAGTGATGAAAGTCGCCGGACAAGTACAGAAGCGCGTCTTTTGCCGGGTCGAGCTTGCACGCCGCAAGCATCTTGGCCCCGGCGTCGTTGCGCTCACCGTAGGCCGACGCCGGATCTGCGGCCACAAAGACGATCCGTGCGTTCGGCGATTGGGCGCGCCGATGTTTGAAGAAGGTGCGCTGCCGAAAGTCCACCCGACCGAGCTGCCGGTCCACACCCCAAAGCTCGAGGTCTTTGGCCAGGCGGAACGCAAAATAGCTCGCCTCTTGGAAGGGCTCGTAGCCGCGCAAGACCAACCGGCGCCGGCGCTTGAGCACCGTGCCGCGAGCAAAAGCGCTGATGCTGCGCACGAGCCGCGACAGCATGCCCAAAGACTCGCCCACCTCGTCCATGTGTAGCCCGCGGGCCACCAGGCCGAGCTTTCGTCCGCCGCGGCGGTTGAGCTTGCGCATGATGCGCGGGTCGTCTTCGTGGGCGTCGGCGCGGAAGGGCTCGTCGACGCGTCGGCGAAAGAGACGGCCAAAGCCGTCGAGACCGTCGTACCAGTCATGGTTGCCGGGGACGGCCAAGAGCACACGCTTCTTTGGGTCCGGCGCACCCCGGAGCGCCTCGTTCCAGGGCAACACCAGGCGCTTGTAGATCTCGTCGGCGGTGGCCACGGGGTAGGCGATGTCGCCGCCAAACAGAAGTACGTCTCCGCGCGGCAGGGCGCGGCCTTCGTGGGTGTAGGTGCTGGCGACCATGGCCCCCACGGCGCGGCTCACGTCGCGGTCGTCGCCGGAGTCGGCAATGAAGTCGATGAACACGGGCCGACCCAACGCCTCGGCCAGCGAAGAGGCTCCCTTGTCGCCCCCGAGCAGTGTGCTCATGGACGCGAGCAGCTCTTCGGGCACATTGGGGCGCATCCAGTCGCGGGAGTCCACAGACTCGGCGGCGATCCAGCGTGAGATGAAGCTGCGGAAGTGACCGTACAGCGAGGTGATGCCGTACCAGCGGATGCCATAAGGCGGGTGAGCGCCCTGTCGGAACACAATGGGCGCCGCCGCGGTACCCCGGTCAACAAGGGGTACCGCCAGCGCCGGGTTTTCGGAGTCCTGCGCGTTTACGGGATTGGGCCCTTTGCGAGGGCCACCTCTCGCTGGGGGCACCCTGTAAGCATACCGCGCCAAGGAGCGCTGCCACTCTTGGATTTCCAGTTATGAATCCCTCGCGTTTGCGGTACTCTCGCGGGCTGTCGTCGTGCCTACACCTCCCTTCATCCGTGCCCGGAACTCCGCATTCATGAAGCCGAATTCGTCCCTTTTTGGTGGCATTGCAGGAGTTATCCCCGCGCGCACCTGGCGTCGCTCCGTCACTCTGGCCGCGGGGGCCGTCTTGGCGCTCGCGGGCATTGCCGCCGCAGCGCCACCCTCGGTGCGAGGTCGCGTCACTGGCCAAGAGAAGCTCGTGCTCGACGTCTACTCCGAGGCGGCCAAACCCGACTCCAAACGCTGGAGCTGGCGGGAGCCCTCGCCTTTGGTGGGCGCGCAATACCGGGCGCTCTCCGCCGTGCTGTCCCGCGACGTCTGCATCGCCGTCACGGGCGCGCAGGGCACGCCGAACCCCGAGCCAACGCTCATGAGCATCACCGGTGGGCGCATCTCGCCCACCACCATCGTGGTGGCTCCAGGCCAGAAGCTCTCGTTCAAGAACTTCGACCCGTTCCCGCACCGGCTCTACATGACGGGCAACCACGCCAACGGCTGGAAGCCCGACAACGTGCTGCCCAATACCGTTCGCGACTGGACGGCGCCCAGCGGCCAGAACCGCTTCGAGATACGCGACGAGTTCACCCCTAGCATTCGCACGTTCGTGGTGGTGGACCCACTGCTCGTGCACATGACCTACCCCGCGCGCGATGGCGGCTTCGCCTTCACGCTGCCCTCTGGCGACTACGGTTTGCAGGCGTACTTTGCCGGCCGCAAAGTTGGCCGTCCGGTGCAGTTCGTTGCCAAAGACAAGAGCACCTTCGACATCAAAGACGCGCTGAACCTGGCCGAAGGCGGAGATTCCAAATAATGGTCCTCTCCCGCGCTTGGTACCTGATCCTCGCCCTCATCACCGGGGCAGCCGTCTACGTGGTGTCGCTGGCTGTTGGCCAGTACAACCGCCGCAACGCCGAGGCCATGGCCGACACGCTCAAGGGCGACAGTCAGGTCGTGGGCTGGGCACTCCAAATCGACGCGCGCCGCCGCATCGATAGCCTGCTCGCCTCGGCCCTGCGCAAAGAGGTCATCGAAGGTGTCAAAGCCGCCAACGGCAAAGAGACCATCCCCGAGAAGGCCAAGGCTGACGCGTCCAAGGCGCTGAACGAGTCCAACACGGCGCTGCCGGCCGACTACCGCAACGATGTCATGTTCGCCGTCGATCGCGACGGGCGCGTGGTGGGGCAGATGGGCTACGACGCCATTTTGGCCCGGCATACGCAGTTCGAGCTTGGGGGCTATGCCGCCGTGTTCGACGCCCTGCACGGGTACTTGCGCGACGACACCTGGGTCTGGGGCGGAAAGATTGCCCGGGTGGCCACGCGCCCCATCGAGGACGAGGCAGGCCAAGCGCCCGTCGGCGCCATTGTCGCCTTGCGCTGGGTCGACCAAGCGTTCGCCAGAGAAATTGGCAAGCGCACGCGCACCAGCGTTGCCTTCTTCGCGCTTGGTCAGAAGGTGGCCACGGGCACCTGGAGCGACGACAAAGACGAGAGCGACGCACTGGATCTTGCGGCCGCGGAGATCCCCAAGCTCGAAGGCGAAAAGAGCCTCAAGGAGACCGGGCGAACCGATGTCCGCCCCCTGGGCGATGGCGAGCGCGCGTCGGGGATTTTTGCGCGACTGCCGGGCGATACGTGGGAGGTTGGCGCCGGCTTCGGCGTCGTGCGCAACCGCGTGTCCATCGACGGCCCCATGGGCTTCATCAAAGGCGCCGACGACAAGGACAAAGCCAACGTCAAGCTCTGGCTCGTGGCCGCGGTGGTCATCGTGGCCTTGGGCCTCGGTATGCTCTTTTCCTTCGGCGAGCACACGGTCCCTCTTCGTGGCTTGGCCGCGCAGTCGGACCGCCTGCGCAAGGGCCAGGTCGACGCGCTCGAACTCACCAAACTTCGCGGCGTCTACCGCCGCATCGGTCAAGACATCAATGCCGGCATCGAGCGCGTCGTCGAAAAAGGCGGCGGGGTGGCACGCAAGCCCGCGGACCTCGAGTCCATCTTGGGGCCCGTGCCGGCGCAGCCTGCCATGAGCGCATTTTCGTTCCCCTTGCCCGAGGGCTCCGCGCCGGGCATCCCGGCAGTGCCGGGCATGCCACCGTCGCACGCGAGCCAACCTGGTCGGCCGCCAATCCCAGGGGCTGCGCCTTCGGGGCCCTTTGGTGCGCCCGCCTCCGGCCCGGCCATGCCGGGGTCCGGGCCCGGGCGTCCGCCTCCGTCGGTACCGGGCTTCCAGGCCGCACGCCCTGCGGTGCCTGGACCGGCGGCGGGAGCCCGCCCGGGGCTGCCGCCCATGGGCACACCACCAGGTGCCGCCGAGCCTCCGGTCTTCCCGCCGACGGGCGGGCCCATCGGGCGTCCCAACGAAGAAGACGCCACCATGGTGGGCAGGCCCGCCGCGGACTTGCTTGCGGCGGCCACCGGCGAGGTTTCGGCCGTCACCGCGGGCCCAGCGGGCGACGAGGCCAGCGAGTGGATGGCCGTGTACGAAGAGTTCGTGCGCACCAAGAAGCAATGCGGCGAGCCCACCGAAGGCCTCACCTTCGAGAAGTTCCAAGGCACACTCCGCAAGAACCGAGATCAGCTCATCGCTCGCCATGGCTGCAAGCGCGTCAAGTTCTCGGTCTACATCAAAGAGGGGCGCGCTTCGCTTAAGGCCACCCCGGTTCGCGAATAACCTGCCGTGCGCCCCAAGGCTCGCAAGTCGCTCCGGTGCACCCTGTGGGCCGTGTGCGCCATGTCGCTGTGGGCGGCGCCTGCGCGCGCGTCCAACGTCTACGAGATCCCCGACAACGGTGTGGAACAGGTGGGCCGCGGCGGCGCATGGGTGGCGCGGGCATCGGACCCACTCGCCACCTACTTCAACCCCGCAGGGCTTGCCGGCCAAGGCACACAGCTCACGTTGCAGTCCAACTTCGTCATGCACCAAACCTGCTTCTCGCGGGTGCGGGCAGCCAACGATACCTCGCAGGATGCACTGGCAGACCCCGCGACCTCGGCGTTCCCCAAGGTCTGTAGCGACGCCGGTCCGGACGTGAATCCTCAGGGGGCGGGCACACTTCAGCTAAGCGATCGTGTCACGTTGGGCTTTGCGGTGCTTGGCCCCGCGGGGCGCACCAGTCTCACGTTCCCCGAGTTCGTCGAAGGCAGCGCCGGCCCCGAGGCCGCGCCCCAGCGATACCTCGTGAGCCGCTTGCGGGGCCTCATCGTGTATCCGCAGGTCGGCATCGGCGTCGAGCCCATCGCCGGGCTGCGCGTCGGCGCCGCGTTTCAGTGGGGCATCGCGCGGCTGCGCCTTGCAAGCACCACCGTGGCCCTCAACGCCGACAATCTCTCCACGGTCAACGACGTGCGCGGTAATCTGCAGGTCAAAGACGACTTCGTGCCGGGCTTCACCCTCGGCGCCATTTATGCGCCGCGGCCCTGGCTCGACATCGCCGGTTGGTATCGCTTCTCTGACGCGGTGCGCGCGCGCGGCGACGTGGGCACGGCGGCCAACTACTACTCTCGGGACAACGCCCGCGGCGACGACAGTCGCGTGGCCTATGGCGACACCATCTTCGATGACTGCGGCACCGGCACCGCCAGCGATCGCGAGAACAAACCCTGTGGCGCTGGCGGCAATGCCACGGTCAAGCTCCCCATCCCCATGGAGGCCAAGCTCGGTTTTCGGGTGCATCGCCCGCGACCCAAGCCCCTTGCGCCGGAGCTTGCCCAAGGCACCACGCTGCGGGGCGTTCGCGACCCCCTGCGCGACGACGTCTTCGATGCCGAACTCGACCTCACCTGGGCCAACAACAGCGCCACGCAAGCTGTCGAAGTGCGCTTCCCGGGCGACGACAGCGGCAACGGCAAGCTGCCCGTGGCCGGTGTGCCCGGTGTCATTCCGCCCAACGTCGACAATTTGCGCGGCTACAAAGACACCTTCGGCGTCCGTTTGGGCGGCGACTACAACGTCTTGCCCGACCGCTTGGCGGTGCGCGCAGGCGGTTTCTTCGAGTCCCGCGCCGAGGACCCGCGCTACCAGAACGTAGATTTTGCCGCCAACTACCGCCTGGGTTTCGGCCTGGGCGCGAGCTACCGTTTCCGCTTCGGTGAGCGCGTGCGTCTCACCCTCATGGCCGCGTACTCGCATGTGTTCGTCGGCACCTCGGAGAACATGGGGCCCGATGGGTTGCGTGCCGTCACGGGCTCGCCATGCAACCCCACGGCCAACGTAGCGGGCGACACCTGTCCCAACGGCCAACCCAAGTACCGCACCAACTGGCCCGTCAACCTTGGCACCATCACCAACGATGTGCACCTTCTGAGCGGCGGCGCCCAAGTCGCCTTCTAGTTTTCTCCCCCCAAGCGAACATTCCCGCCGATTTTCGTCAAAGGACAATCCCCATGAGCGACGTGCGAAAAGTCATCATTATCGGCTCCGGCCCTGCAGGTCACACCGCGGCCATCTACGCAGCCCGCGCCAACCTGAAGCCTCTCATGTTCGAGGGCATGACCCGCGGCGGCATTCCTGGTGGTCAGCTCATGATCACCAACGACGTGGAGAACTACCCTGGGTTCCCCGCCAAGATTGCCGGACCTGAGCTCATGGCAGCCTTCCGAGAGCAGAGCGTTCACCAAGGCGCCGAGATCAAGAGCGAGGACGTCAACAAGGTGGACCTGAGCAAGCGTCCGTTTCGCGTGTGGGCCGGCGACGACAATACCGAGTACCAGTGCGAGACCTTGATCATCGCCACCGGGGCCCAGGCCAAGTGGCTCAACATCGAGAGCGAAGAAGCGCTCAAGGGCAAAGGCGTCTCGGCCTGCGCGGTGTGCGACGGCGCGTTCTTCCGCAACCAAGACGTCATGGTGGTCGGCGGGGGCGACACCGCCATGGAAGAGAGCATGTACCTGTCGGGCCTGTGCAAGTCCGTAACACTGGTGCACCGTCGTCACGAGTTCCGCGCCAGCAAGTCCATGCAGGACCGCGTGTTCAAGAACCCCAAGATCAAGGTCATCTGGGATTCGGGCGTGGACGAGGTGCTCGACGTGTCAAAGGGGGAGGTCACCGGCGTTCGCCTGGTCAACCTCAAGACCAACGAGAAAACCGAGGTCGCGGTCACGGGCCTCTTCGTGGCCATCGGTCACACCCCCAACACAGATCTGTTCACCGGCGTTCTCGAGATGCACGACAACGGCTATCTCAAGACCAAACCCGGCACCGCGCAGACCAATGTGCCCGGCGTGTTCGCCGCCGGAGACGTGCAGGACTTCGTGTACCGCCAAGCGGTCACCGCGGCCGGCTCCGGCTGCATGGCAGCCCTCGAGGCCGAGCGTTTCTTGGCGGCCAACGGCGCCCACTAAGGCGGCCGGAAAAAACAGGAGGCGGGCTTCGCCGCTCGCTTCCGCCGCGGGTGGCTTGCGGACAGGCCGCCGGCGGCACACAAGCCCCCGGGGGCCCGCATCGGTACGAGGCTGGCCCGGCGCTATGCGCCCGGTCGGGCCAACTGCTTGAAGTTGCTATGAAATAAATCCAACAAAAAGAGCTGGCGCGAGCGCGTCACTCGAATCAGAGTTACGCCCCAAAGGCCGCGCGAGCTTCCGCCCGTCGCGTGGGTTTTTCGAGGTGTTGCCGCATGCGCTCACGTCTTCTGCTCTCCGCCGTCTTCTTGTCCTCTTTTGGCTGCCTGCAGTTTGCATGCAGTAGCGAATCGTCGTCGCCGGGCGGTGAGCCGCCGGGGCCCGATGGCGGTGCCTTGCCCGATGGCGCGCGTCCGGTCACCGAGGGCGGCGCGCCGGTAGACGGCAGCACCACCGATGCCGGCGGGTTCGATGGCAACACCACCCCCGCGTGCATCGAGGCGACCTTCAAAGCGAGGCCGGCCGACAGCGAGCTCGTCGACGAGGCGGGCACCGCCAAGGTGGTCGTCAGCGGTAGCGCATGTGGCCGAAGCTTTGCGCTCTCGTCCAGCGCCGCGCAGCGAGACAACGGGCCAAAGTCCCGCACGCTCAAAGAAGAACCCTTCTGGCCGAGTCTTCAGTCGGGCAACGCGCTGTTCGACGCGTTGTACACCCTGGCCCTCGAAGAGACCCGGGAGAACTCCGTCAGCGAGATCAGAGACTACGCGTTCAACAACGGCCAAGGCTTGCCTTGCGCAGCTCCGGGCTGCTTCGAGACGGGCAAGCTCTGGAACTACGTGTGGACCCGCGACACGTCTTACGCCGTGCACTTGGGCTTGGGCGCCATGGACCCGGCGCGCGCCAAGACCTCTCTTCTGTTCAAGCTCTCGCCCCGGCGCGGCGGCTTCGAAGAGCAGATTGTTCAAGATACGGGCACCGGCGGCAGCTACCCCATCTCGACGGACCGCGTGGTGTGGGCCCTGGGCGCCACCGAGGCGCTCAAGTTCCTGAGCGGCAAAGAGCGGGAAGACCTGCGGGACCGCGCGTACGAGGCGCTACGCAACACCATCGAGCAAGACCGGGTGGTGGTCTTCGACGAAAAAGATGGGCTCTACCGCGGCGAGCAGTCGTTCCTCGACTGGCGCGAACAGAGCTACCCAAGTTGGACGGCGACGGACACGGCGCACATTGGCATGAGCAAAGCGCTGTCCACCAACGTGCTCCACGCGGCAGCCATGCAGCGTGCCGCCGAGCTCGCCACCGAAAAGGGCGACACCGTCACTGCCAGCAAGTTCCAGGGCTGGGCGCAGGCGCTCAAGACGTCCATTCGCACGCGGCTCTATCTGCCAGGGCCCAAGCAGCTGTCCACTTTCGTCACCACGGCGCTCGATGGCGCGCCGGCGCAGCAGTTCGACTTGCTGGGCGCTTCGTTGGCGGTGCTCGAAGGGGTTGCCACCGGCGCCGAGGCCGAAGGCATCATCTCGAACTACCCCATGTTGCCCAAGGGGCCGCCGGTGATGTGGCCGCAACAAAAAGACACGCCCATCTACCACAACCGCAGCATCTGGCCCTTCGTCACGGCCTACGGCCTCAAGGCCGCCAAGAAGACCGAGAACGCAAAGTTCGCCTCTGCATCGGTCCGCTCGCTGGTGCGCGGCGCCGCGCTGTACCTGTCGAACATGGAGAACCTCGAGCTCGTGACGGGCACGGCGCGCGTCGAAGACGGCGCGAACTCGGGGCCCGTGGTCAACTCGCCCAGGCAGCTCTGGAGCGTCGCGGGCTACTTGTCCATGGTGCAAGAGGTCACGTTTGGCATCGAGGCCTCGCAGACGGGCCTGCGCGTGCGGCCATTCGTGACCAAAGCCCAACGCAACGAACTGTTTGGCGGCTCCAGCAAAGTGGCCCTCAACAATTTCCCCTACCGAGGCAAGCGCGTCAGCGTGGTGCTCACCTTGCCTGCGGCCGGTGGCGCCGGCGACGGCGTGCTCAGCATCAAGAGCGTCAAGCTCAATGGTCTACCCGTGGGCGAGGGCTTCGTGCCCGAGGGACAGTTTGCGGGCCGCAACTTGTTCGAGGTCGAGTTGGGCGATGCAGGGCCAGAGACCGGCGCCTTGCGACTCATCGACAAGACCAGTGACTACAAGAACATCTTTGCTCCCAAGGTTCCCGGCGCCATCGCGGTTACCCTCGAGGGCGGCAAGCTACGCGTGACCTTGGACCGCAATGGCGAGTCCCCGGCCGATGTCACGTTCTCCGTGTATCGCGATGGCCAGCGGGTGGCCGACGGCCTCGCGGGCAGCACCACGAGCTACCTCGACGCAGGTTCGACGCCAGGCACCAAGAGCCACTGCTACACCGTCGAGACGGTTTACGCGTCGGGTAACGTGTCGCACCGCGCGAACCCGCAGTGTTACTGGGGGCCAGGCTACGAGCGCGTGATCTCGCGTCCGGCGTCGTCCTTCTCGGCGCAAGGCGGTTCACTCACCACCGACTACGGCCGCACGTTCTACGCGAGCTGGGGCGACACGGGGCACACGCTCACGGCGCCTTCGTTCACAGCGCCCGCCACGGGGGAGTACTTGCTGCAAGCCACCTATGGCAACGGTGCGGGCCCAGTCAACACGGGCATCACCTGCGCGGTGAAGCTCCTGCGCATCGAAGACACCCAGGGAGGCGCAGTGGTAGCCAAGGGGTACCTGGTCATGCCGCATCGCGGCAGCTGGAGCACCTGGGGCGACTCCACCTTCGTGCGCGCCAACCTGGTGGCCGGCAAGACGTACCGCATGGTGCTTACGGACGACGAGTTCGGCGTGAACATGTCGAGCTTCTTGCACTTCTCGAGCTATGGCGGCATGGGCGGCGCCGGTGGCGTATTCGACCGCGTGAATGTGGCCGAGCTCAAGGCGCTGCAGCTCTCGGCAAACTGAGCAGAACACGGCGTATGGTTTTGGGCCGTCCGCTGCGACCAACGACGGTATTCGGTCGCGCAGTAGGTTACGAAACGCATTCTCGCCGCCGAAGCGATGGCTGCCGGCCAAGCTAGACCGGCAGCCCGACCTCGGGGGCGGCGGCCGCCCTCCGGCGTGGGCGCGGCGAAAATCATGCACCGCGGCGCCTTGGCAGGATGTGCACTTCGCCAAGGCAGACATGCGACGCCATCATGGATGAACGCTATTTGCGAACGATTGGCGCCGCCCCCTGAAGGGGGCACCGCCCATCGAATTGATTGGATTGCCGTGGCGGACGCGCACGATTCGCTTCACTCTTAGGCGGTTCGCGGTAGGGGGAGGGAGAAAGTCATTGGACGCAAACGTTCTGCTCGCAGAGGACGATCCGACGATCGGTCCTGCGTTGAAGAAGGTGCTTGTCTCGCGTGGTCACCGGGTGGACCTCGTGAGGACGGGGGCCGAGGCCACAAGCGCCTTGCTTTCGCGGCACTACCATCTGTTCGTGCTTACGCTACGTCTGGTCGACACCGACGCGTGGAGCTTGCTCGACCGTGCGGTGGCTCTCACACATCCGCCCATGGTGCTGGTGCTCGGTGGCCCCGACAGTGTGGGGTCTGCGGTTCGGGCCATTCGTCGAGGCGCTGTCGACTACGTGCAAGAGCCCGTAGATTTGCAGGACGTGGTCGACCGTATCGACCGCGTGATGGAAACGGCCACCATGCGCCGCAAAATGGACGTCCTCGAGTCGCGGGCGCACGCGACATCGGCGCTGGTGGCGCACTCGGCGGCCATGACGCAGGTGCTCGAGCTGGCGGCCAAGGTTGCCAAGACCCCGCACACGTCGGCACTGCTGGTGGGCGAGAGCGGGGCAGGCAAAGAGGTCATTGCCAGCTACATCCACGAACAAAGCGAGCGTCGCACCCGACCCTTTGTGCGGGTCAATTTGGCCGCCATGCCTGCGACCATGGTCGAGGCCGAGCTCTTCGGCACGGCGCGTGGAGCCTTCACCGACGCCAAGCAGAGCCGTCTCGGGCACTTTGCCACGGCGGACCATGGCACCATCTTGCTCGACGAACTCACGGAGTTTCGGCCGGAGCTGCAGTCCAAGCTGCTGCGCGTCCTCGAGAACCGGTGCTTCCACCCCGTTGGCTCCGACCGCTCACGCTCGGTCAACGTAAGGGTTCTGGCGGCGACCAACGCCGACTGTCGGCGGGCCGTACGCGAGGGGCTCCTCCGTGCGGACCTCTACTTCCGAATCAGCACCGTCACCATCGATGTGCCGCCCCTCCGTGAGCGCGTCGACGACATCTTGCCACTGGCCCGGCACTACCTGGAGGTCTTCTCCCGCGAGTTTGGGCGCGTGCAGTGCTCCCTGAGCAATGCCGCCGAGCAGGCGTTGCTGTCTTACGGGTACCCAGGCAACGTGCGAGAGCTAAAGAACATGATGGAGCGTGCCGTTATGCTCTGCGAGGGCAGTCGCATCGACGTTGACCTCCTAGCCCTCGCCCCGCGTAGCCCCAGCCTCCCCGCATCGGCTATGTTCGGCCAGCCCCCACCGTTGCATCGCCCAACCTCATCCGGTACGCACCGCCGGGCCAGTTCCGGCCGCATTCAAACCATCGAAGGCGCAGAACGCGCAGAGATCATGCGCGCCCTCGCTGCCGCCGGAGGGTCGAAGACCACCGCAGCACGCAATCTCGGCATCGCCCGGTCTACCTTGTGGGAGAAAATGCGTCGCTATCGGCTGGATGACTGAGGCTGTTCGGCACGTGTTCGATTCGTCGAACACGTGCTCGGTGATCCGAACGGACTTGCGCGACGCAGCCCCTTTGGATCCCGCTTCTTTCTGCAAAGCCTAGGGCTGGCGCGCCCGTTGCACTTCCGCTCTTCGGGGGGAGGATGCCGAACGCGCTCGACAACTGGATCGCCCGAGCGGGAGCGCTCGAAGCCGCTCTTTCGAAGGCCGGTCGCTCTGCGCTCCAAAGCGAGGTCGCAAAGCTGCGCCTGGTCTTGAACGGGGCCCGCGTGTCCGGCGAACCCGCGGAGCTGTCTGCGCTCGCGGCGCGGGATCTCGGCGAGGTCAAAGCCTGCGTGCAGGACAAGTCCCGGTCGTTCGGCCGTGACCTCTCCACGGAACTCGACCTGGCCCTGGAGAAGTTTCGTTCCGCACCGAGCACGCCGCCCGAGAGTCGCGAGTGGGCGGACATGGCCTTCGACTCGTTTGCACAACTCGAAGATGGCGATCTCGCGTCCCTGGCCAATGGCGTTCGCATGGGGGCAGCGGCAAAGGTGAAGGACGAACTCGGAACCCTTGGGGAGTCCATCGCGGGTGGTGCGAATGTGCGAGTGCTCATGAAAGGGGAGATCCAACCGGGTCTGCTCTGTGATCTCATCCAGATCTTCGCGCAGAACGCCGAGTCTGGCTGTCTGGCACTGGAAGCAGCCGATGGGCTCGGCGCGAGCATCTACTTTCGCGACGGCAAGGTCATCGATGCCGAGTGCCAGAGTGATGTCGGTGAGCGCGGTTTCTTCCGTGCCATGGGCATTGCCAGCGGACGCTTCTCCTACAAGCGCGGCCCCGAGCCCAAACACGTGCGTATCGAACGCAGCGCGCAGCACCTGATCATGGACACGCTGCGCCAGATGGACGAGGCCAACTGATGCGGGGGCGAGGCATGACACGTCGGGACAAAGATGAGCGTGGAGGGCAAGGCCCCGAAGGGCGGCGCGCGGGCCGCGCCAAACACGCTTGCCTGGCCTGGGTCGAAGGGCCCGGCATCGACCTGCAGGGCATCGCGCGGATGCTCGACCTTTCGAGCCGCGGCGTCGGCTTGGTGCTGACGACCAAAGTGCCTGCCGGCGAGCGCGTGGTGGTCGACATCTTGGTGGCTGGGCATCTCAAGCTGCGCGCCAGCGGTGTCGTGCGCCATTGCGCTCCGATGTCTGTTGGACAGTTCCGCTGCGGGGTGGAGTTCGATGCCGCGCCCGTACTCACGGACAACGGCGGAAGGGAGGCAGAAGCATGGCGTACCTGAACGTCAAAGAGCGCGTCATCGAGGCCAAGATCGTCTACTACGGCGCCGGCCTGAGCGGCAAAACGACCAACCTCGAGCAAGTGAAGAAGCTCTCGGCCGGCGGCAACTGCGGCGAGATGATGAGCTTGAACACCGACGGTGATCGCACGCTCTACTTCGATTGGTTGCCGTACAACATCGGCAAGGTCAGCGGCTGCGACGTAAAGATTCAGCTGTACACCGTACCCGGGCAGCCGCAGTACGCCGAAACCCGACGGAAGGTGTTGTCCGGCGCCGATGGTGTTGTCTTGGTGCTCGATTCTCAGTCGGGGGCCATCGACAAGAACCTGAGCACGCTGAAGGACCTGCGTGCGCACATCGCTGCAAACAAGCTGGATCACGTGCCTTGGGTGGTGCAACTCAACAAGCGAGACCTGCCCACCGCCATGGCGCCGGAAGAGCTGCTCAAGATCGTGGGGCTCTCGGGGACAGCGTTCGTCGAGGCCGTCGCGGCGGAAGGGCGCGGTGTCTTCGAAACGTTGCAAGAGGCAACCAAGGCAGTGCTCGAGAGCGTTCGCTCGTCGGCCAAAGCCAAGAACGGACAAATCGCCGTCGGTAGCAGCAGCGGTCTCGACGGCGGCTCTCTCTACAAGGAGATCGCCCGGAGCGAGGCCGCAGCGACTCCGGCCTCCGAGCGCCAGCTCGAAAAGGCCCGCCCCGCAGGTGCCGCAGCCCCGGCCGCTGCGGTTGGCGAAAGCCCCCAAGCCCCGGTGGCAAGCCCCCCCGCCACACCTACGGCCCCCAAGACATCGGCGCTGGCACCCGTCGCAAGCGCCAGCCCCGCTGTCCGCGACGTTCCAACGGCCACAACTGGCCCGGTAGCTGCGTCGGAACTGTCAGCCGTCCACAAAGCCATCGTCAAGCGCATCGACGCCATGGAGCAAGGGCTTCAGCTTTCTCTTGGCACCAACATGGCCGAACTCGAGCGCCGGGTCCTGTCCCGCGTGACGGCCTCGCTCGAGGCAGACCAACGCGAGAGGCGGCTCCTGATGTCTCAGCTCGAACAGACGTCCGCACGGGTGCTCGGGGCATGCCAGCAACTTGCGGAGAGTGTTGCATCGTTCGACAAGTCGCTGAAGAAGTTGCCTGCAGATCTGCAGGGGCAACTCGCCACCGAGGGGCGTGACATCAAGGAGACCCTCAAGCTGGTGACGTCACAGACCGAGCGCCTCGGTACCACCATCCACATCGACCTCGGACGGCTCCACGATGTGGTGCAAGGCCGATTCAAAGCGCTCGAGCAAGCTGACGCGGAGCGATCCAAAGCCGTCGATGCCGCCATGACCGAAGGCTTTCGCTTCGTGCGCGAGCAGTCCTACGGCGTCGAGGAACGCTTCAGCGTCCTCGAAAAGAAGGTCGACGAGTTCGTTGACGAGGCGCAGCGCGCCAAGAAGCGTTGGTTCGGATGAAAGACGTGCCGATGCTGGAGGCGCTGAAACAAGAGTCCACAGTGGAAGTGGAGGGTCGCGCGCTGGTGGTGCAGAGCGAGTTGCTCCTCGTGCCCGAGCCGCTGATGGTCACCATGGTGCTCGATGGCGAGCGGGTCATGCACAAGCGTCATGTTGCGCTCCCCGCAACCCTCGCCAGAGACATCGAGCGCGTCGGCGTTTCGGCGGCGCTACCCACGCTGCGTATGCAGCATCTTCGATTCTTGCGCACCCTCGTTACCACCGACAAGTTCGAGCTGCCCAAAGAGCACGTTGGGATGCAGCCCGGGACCCTTGCCACCCTGCTCATCGCGGCGGACGGGGAGGTGCTCAAGCGCGACGGGGAGGAGCAGGTGCCCGGCGATTGGGTGCGTTCGGGGTATCTTCTGGGACGGCTGATCTCGGACCTGGGATCTGCGCTCAGCCTTGGCGAGTGGAAGAGCGCCATGGTTCGCGGTGACGGGATTGCCGCGCTGGTGGGGCGCGACGGGGCCCACACCCGGGTGACGTTCGTCGACTCAACGATGACCCTCGACCTGGCTTCGCCGGGAACATCGTTCACGGAGGGCAACGGCGGATGATGTCTGTGGTGCACTCCATCCTCGGAGATCCGCAGGTTTCTGCCGCTGCCGTGGTGGACGAAGACGCCCGCGTGTTCGAGCGCGGCTTCGGCGACCGCACGCCGCAGCTCGTTGCGACGGCCAAGGTGCTCTCGCGCATGTTCCATCGGTCGTCACCCCCCATGGCACTCGCGGACTTGCTCTACGCGGGGGGCCGCCTCATCCTCATCTCGCGCTCGGCAGGGGGGCTTCTGGTCGCCATGGGGTCACCCAGCATCGACGTGGAGCGCTTGCGTGCGTGTGCCGCGGCCGATGCCCCAGAAGCTGAATCCCATCGTGCGCCGTCCGAAGAACAGGCGTCGGCGCCGCGAATTCGCGCAGCCGAGACCATCAGCGACATTTCTGCGTGGGTGGCACGGGTCACCACGCGGGCGCGCGCGTCGCTCGGGGGCCCGGTCATCCGCAACTACGTCAAGAAGTGCATCGCGGGCTTGCTCTCGGAGCATCCAGTGCTTGGGAGCTTGAAGGTCGACTTGGCCGGCGCAGTGTCTTTCGAAGATGCCACCGACGAAGATCCGGTGGCCATGGCCTCGGCCATAGCCGCCCTGCTCGCTTCCTTTGTCGACCGCGCGGCGGTGGTTGCACCCGAGCTGCGCGAACTAGACGTCAGCGCTTTGCGTGGATCTCGTAGCGCCGAAACCGAATCCCCGTCTGCTCAGGAGAACACATCATGAGTCACACAGAAAATCCTCGCGGCGAGGAAGACGACGTCCTGGCCGTCATCGACAGCATCGAAGCAGAGCTCGAAGTCGGGTGGTCGACGCCTCCGGAAGCCCTGGCCGAAGTGCTTGCGTCCGAGCGGCCCATGGTCACCCTTTCGACCCCGCCGGCGCAGAAGTCGCCGTCCATTGTGGTCTCCGCGGTTGCGGAGTCCGCTCCGTTTCCCCGGGCACCATTGCGCGTGTACCCCGAGCGTCCGCCGGGCAACGGCGCCGAGAGCGTGCGCGTTCGGGGCACCACGAGCGCAATTCTGGCATCGTTCAAGTGGAGCGCTGACGCTTGAAGAACGTCACGTTCTCTCACAACGGGCGGGGCGTTCCCGTCAAGACCGACGACTCGGTGCTCAACGTGTTGCTCGCGCAGCACATCCCGGTACCCATGGCGTGCAAGGGCCGTGGCATGTGCGCCACTTGCCACGTGTACATCGAGAAGGGCGGCCAGAGCCTTAGTCCCAAAAGCAAAAAAGAGATCCGGACGCTCGGGCTCTTGACTGGCTGCGACGCCACGTCGCGTCTGGCTTGTCAGGCACGCGTGCTGTCCGACGGCGTTGTCGTGCGATTGCCCGTGGGTCTCTACGTCGAAGAGAGTGTCGACCTCGAAGCCCTGATTGGGCGCCGCACGGAGGTCCCGTTGTTGCACCCGGTGACAGGCGCTGTGGTGCTGCCAGGCGGCAAGATCATGACCCGTACGCTGCTCGAGAAGCTGCGTGCAGACGCGTCCTCCGACCTGTCGTCTGCCCTAGCAAATTCCAAAGAAGTCTAAGGCCCTCTGGGGTCACGAAAAGGAGAGTGCCGAGTGAGCATCGTGATGGGGCCGCAGCCCGTGAAGCACAATATCTACACCCACGAAGACTTCCTGCGTTACGACCGCAAGGCCGGGACGCTCTTTACGCGCAATCAGCAAAGAGCGTTCCACGCGTCGGAAGATTTTCTGATCGGCCTGCAGGCAGGCCTCGAGAAGGAGGTCGGCGATGCATCCGCCGTCATCATGTACAAGTGCGGCTACCAGTGGGGCCTCGCCGACATGAAGGCCTTCGAAGCAACTTACGCCCGCGAGTTTGGGCAAGATGTGCAAGCGGCGAACATCAACTTCGTACTCGAGACGTGGTGGTGGCCGTTGCAGGCCCTTGGATGGGGCGCTTGGCAGGTGGATCTCAGCAAGGGCGACCAGGGCATCGTCGTAGTAGACCTGTTCGATTCTGCGGTGGCCAAGAGCCTCGGTGAAGTGGGCAAGCCCGTTTGCTACCTCTACGCGGGCCTGCTCGCTGGCGTCTTCACTCACTTGTCCAGGCGCAAGCTGGCTGGCATCGAGATCCAATGTTACGCGATGGGCGCAACGTACTGCCGCTTCGTGGTTGGCTCGGAGAAGCGCATCAACGCCGTTGAGTTCTGGCTCGAAGAAGGAGCCAGCGCCTCGGACATCATTGCCAAGCTCTAATCAACGAAAGAAACGGAGAAGCTCACCATGCTGCCGCTACAAGCGCACCAGAAGCCTGGCTTCGTCCCCGTTCACAAGCGAATGGGCAAAGAAGCGAAAGAGCTCGGTCGGCTGCCACTTGCAGACCGCCACAAGCTCACCACCGCCGTGTTCCGCGGCGTCGACTGGGGCAACGTTGGCCCCGAGGCCAAAGAGTACCTCCCGCCAGAGCGCAAGGCCTTGGCGCCGGAGGAGCAACACAAGAGCGCCGCTGCAGTGTTCTGCGACGTGGCTTGGACGGGGATCCGTGTTCGCCCGCCCACGGCGTCGCAGTCTGCGCGCAGTGTTCACAAGACCTTGGCCACATTTCACTGGGAGTGATCCATGAGCAACACCATCAAGGAATTGTATGCCAAGGCCGAAGGGCGGTACCTGAGCGACCTAGAGGGCGCGCAGCTCGCTCAGTATGCCGACACCATGCTCGCGTCGTTGGAGTCTGCGCAGAGCGTCGAACGGGCCGAAGAGGCGATCTTGAACCAAGTGGTCAAGCGCGTCATGGACGGTTCGCCGGGGATCAGCAAGGACCACGGCCCCATGGCCGAGCAGCTGATCCGACGGGACCAAGCCCTGGTGCTTCGCTATGCCGTCATGGGCATGATCGTCAACGACGAGAACTTCGTGCACGACAAGCTGGCGGTCTGGCTACGGACCATCATGCTCGCCCAATGCAACCCCAAGCAGGTGATGCTCGGATACCGATACCTCATCGATGCGTGTAATCAGCAGCTGCTTCCGCAAGACGCTGCTCGCGTTGTGCCGTTCATCCAGGTCGTGCTTCGGGAGTTCGAAGCCCATACGAAAGGACAGCCGTCTTGAGCTCTTTTGATCCGCTGGCGCAGGGTGCGCGCAACCACTACCGCGAGGACGAGTACTTCTCGCTGAACGTAAAAAACGGCGTCGTACGGGGGCCCACGGGCGCCCGCGTCATCACGCTCCCGGAAGAGCTGATCGCTGGGCTCCACATCGGTCTCGAAGAGGAGGCAGGGGCCGCCGCGGGGACTGTTCTGTACGAGTGCGGCAAGTGGTGGGGCAAACAGTTCGTTCGGCACCACGGTCTCGAGGTCCGGCACTTCTACGTAACCGTCCAGGAACGGACGGCTGGCGGGTAGGCACCAAAATGCCGCATCGTGCGGCACCGCACG
>JBIKNA010000268.1:0-9631 GCA_044358965.1 Polyangiaceae bacterium | reverse complement strand
GGCTTCGTATCGAAGGGGGCGGCGCATGCGCAGAGCTTGCGGGCACCGAAGCAGACCCGACGAGCGCACGGCCCAGTGTCACCGGGGACATCGGGCACATCATCGAAGATGCCTGCGCGCCCCTGGCACACCTGGCCGCGCCGCCGCTGCTGGTGCCCTTCATCGCCGAGATGCTGGCCGGAGCACCGCCTGCCCCTTGGGCTCAGGTGGCCCTGGCCCACGAGATCATCTTTCGCATCATGGCCAACTCCAAAGCCCCCATCGCCCTCGCCGGGGGTGGGCCATGATGGTTGCGGGCTACGTCCTTCGAGGTAGCTCTCTCAACGTGGCCGCGAGGCGACTGCGCAACTCTCGCGACGGTGGCACCGGCTCCTCGACGAGGCCCACGGACGCAAAGGCATCCTGCGCGTCGCCAGGGTCGACCATACCGCGGGTACCTTGCCTGTCGTTGTTGCTCTCCTGGTCCATGGGCGTCTCCTTCGTCTCGCTTCTGCCCGGGGCCAGGGTCTCGTCGCTGGCGCCCACGCACCCTGTTCTTACGCACGACCCCCAGGCACCGGATCCCCGCGCAGAGGCTCACACCCCCCTACGAGCCAGGCGAGCAGGGCAGATCCCCGCGGAATCGTTGGCCAAGGCATCGCCATTGCCCCCAAGGGCACTTGCATTGGGTAGACTCGCCCCGTGGGCACTGCGTCACCGATCTTCGAGTTCAACCATCACCGGAAATCCCTGGTCGAAGAGGTCTCGCACCGCGTGGTGGCGAGCACCAAAGACCCGCTACACACGCTGAACGAGGCGGCCTACTTCGAGATCCGCCGCCTGCAGCACAAAGGTGGCCCCGAATACGCCGAGTGGCGCACCTTGGCGCGGCAGCTCGGGCGCATGCAACAAGACGAGTGCCGCAAGAAGCTAGACGACTACGCCCAGCGCTACGCCTGGGACGTCGCCGGCAACTTCGACCCGCGGGTGTACAAGTTCGCCTCCAAGGCCATGGCGCCGCTCTTGGGCGCGCTCATGTCACCCAAGTCGACGCTGCGCAACCTGCCCGGCTCGCTGGACCTGACGGGTCTCGACGGGCGCATCTTGGTGCAAGGGCCGCGGGACCACATTCGCAAGCTGTCCGAGCAGGGCACCATCGTGTTCGTCCCCACGCACCTGTCCAACCTGGACTCGGTGGTGTTCGGCTTTGCCATCGAGCGCGCGGGCCTGCCGCCGGCCACCTACGGTGCGGGCAAGAACCTGTTCACCAACCCCGTGCTGTCGTACTTCATGCACAACCTCGGCGCCTACCGCGTCGACCGCAGGCTGCGCCACAGCCTCTACAAAGAGGTGCTCAAGGCGTACTCCACGGTGCTCATCGAACACGGCTATCACAGCCTGTTTTTCCCCGGTGGCACGCGCTCGCGCTCCGGTGGTGTCGAACGCAAGCTCAAGCTGGGCCTGGCGGGCACGGCGCTCGAGGCCTTTGCGCGCACTGCCGAGCAGGGGCGCACCCGCAAGGTGTTCTTCGTGCCGGCCACCATCAACTACTTGCTCACCCTCGAGGCCGAGACCCTCATCGATGACTTCCTGCAGGAAGAGGGCAAGGCGCGGTACATCATCGAGGACGACGAATCCACACGCTTCGGTCGCGTGGCCAGCTTCATGCAGAAGCTCATGGGCATGGACGCAGCCTGTGTCATCCGCTTCAGTCGCCCCCTCGACTGCTTTGGCAACTTCGTCGACGACGAAGGCAACTCCCACGACAACCGCGGCCGCGTGGTAGACCCGGTGAGCTACATCGTTGGGCGCGACGGCAAGCCCTGCCGCGACGCCGTGCGCGATGCCGAGTACACCCGCGAGCTCGGAGAGCGCATCTGCGAGTCGTACCAACGAGACACCGTGGCCATGGCCACGCACATCGTGGCGGCCTGCGCGTTCGAGCGCTTGCGCAAGAGCGTGGGCCGGGGCGACGTCTTTGCGCTGCTGCGCCCCCGCGACGACGTCAGTGTGCCCAGGTCCGAGCTGGCCGAGGACGTGGACCGCATGATGACCCGGGTCCGGGAGCTCGAAGACCAGGGAGACCTGGTCATGGGACCAGGTCTCAAGGGCCGATCCGGGGGTCAGATCATCGAAGAAGCCCTGCGGGCCTTCGCCGGGTACCACACACACGAGGTCCTGACGCAGCGGGGAAGCGATCTGGTCCTTTACGACACGCGGCTTCTCTTCTACTACCAGAACCGGCTGGCAGCCCATGGGCTCGCATTCGACGCGATCGCTCCGAAGCCCCAGCGCTAACACCCCATACACCCAAACGTCGAAAAGCTACCGCGCACCCTCCCGGGACGCGCGCCTCGGCACTGCCCAGGCGCCCGCGACCTAAGACCATGACCACAGAGCACCAGCCCGAAACCGAACAGTCCACGTCCACCGAGCCCGAGGCCCCCGCGGCCCCGGCTGCCGCTGCCAGCGCCGAGCCCACCGCCGAGGCCGCTCCTGCCGCCGCGCCGTCCACCGCCGATACCGGCGATGGCGACGACGACGCGGGCGACGCCGAGGGAGAGGAAGGCGAGGCAGGCGCCAGCGCCGAGGGTGGAGCCGCCGCCGATGGCACCGCCAAGCCCAAGCGCAAGCGTCGCCGGCGCAAGAAGAAGAAGCCCGGTGCCGAGGCTGGGGCCGAGGGCGCCGAGGGCGCGCCGGGCCAAGAGGGCGGCAAGCCCGCCCGGGAGCCCAAAGAGGAGCGCGAGCGGCCGGCGTTCAACGTCGGAGACGTGGTCTTCGGCAAGGTCATCGAGTTCAACGAGGACGTCATCCTGATCGACCTCGCGGGCAAGGCCAAAGCCTTGTTCGACCTGCGCGAACTGCTCATCCAAGACGACGAAGACGACAACACGCCGGACGAGGACGAGGCCGAAGAGGCCGCCGAAGCCAAAGCCGAGGGAGCCCCCGAGGCGCGGTCGAGCGAAGTCAGCCTGGCGGCCACCACCGAGGGCGAAGCCGTTGCGAGCTCGCCTCCCGAGGCGCCCAAGGCCGAGACCCCGGCGCCCGCTGCGGCCGAGGCAGCCCCCGCCGCCGAGGCCCCCGCCGAGGCCGAAAAGCCCAAAGACCCAACCCTTCCCCGGGTCATTCTCGAGCCGGGCGCGCCCTTCGTGGGCGTCGTCCACAACGATGGCGGTCGTGGGGGCTGCGTGGTGCTCACGCACCACCCCAAGCGTGTTCGGCGCGCCAAACCCGTGGTCTCCGCGGCCTTCCGCGACAAGACCCTGGTGTTCGGCATCGTCACCGGCGTCATCAAGGGTGGCGTCGAGGTCGACATCGATGGCCTTCGCGCGTTCGCGCCGGCTTCGCACATGGACCTGCGCCACGGCGCAGACTTGTCGGATCTGGTCGGCAAGCGCATGGCCTTCTCGGTCGCGCAGTATGGCAAGCGGGGCCGCGACGTCGTCGTGTCCCGTAGGTCCATGCTCGAGGCCGAAGCCAAGGCCCTTCGCGAAGAGGCGCTCTCCAAGATCGAGATCGGCGCCGTGGTCGACGGCATCGTGCGCACGGTGGTGCAGTTCGGCGCCTTCGTCGATGTGGGCGGCGTCGAGGGTCTGGTTCCTCTGTCCGAGATGAGCCACAACCGCGGCGACCAACCCAAAGACGTGTTCAAGGTTGGCGAGACGGTCCCCGTCAAGATCCTGCGCCTGGACGAGAAGGGCAAGCTCTGGCTCTCGCGCCGCGCCGCGGTGCCCGATCCGTGGGCCCACGTGGCCGAAAAGTACAAGGCCGGCACCAAACACACGGGCAAGGTTGCACGGCTGCAGCCCTTCGGTGTGTTCGTCGAGCTCGAGTCCGCCGTCGACGGCTTGATCCACCTCGTGGACTTGTCGCAGACACGCATCGAGCACCCGAACGAAGTGGTCAAAGTGGGCGACGAAATCGAGGTCGTCGTGGCCCACGTCGACGCGCACAACCACCGCATCGCGTTGCACCCCGCCCCCACCGGCGAGGCCGCCAACGAAGAGCCGCAGCGCATCGCGCCGCAGAAGATCGTCAAGGTTGTCGTCACGCTGGTCGAGGCCGGTGGCATCAACGTGCGCATCAAGGGCGCCACGGGCCGCTCGGCCCGGGCGTTCATCAGCGGTGCGGGTACCGGCACCCCCAAGGGCGCCGATTTGCGCAAGCTGTTCCCCATTGGCAAAGAGCTCGAGGCCAAGGTGCTCGAGGTCGATCCGCAGCGGGGCATCAAGCTCAGCATCAAGGCCGTCAGCGAAGACAACGAGCGCAACGCCTTCCAGGCCTACCGCGCACAGGTCAAACGCGAGGCCAAGTTCGGCACCCTGGCCGACTTGCTCCAAAAGAGCCTGAAGAAAGACTGACCCACCGCGGGGTGCTGCGCTTGCCGAGTTGGGCCGGGGCCAAGCGGGTCTCGGCCCAACGCGCCTTAAAGGAACCAATACCGGGCGCCGCGCGGTGAACGCGCGGCCGCAGGGCCATCGTTGCCAGGGAAATGGGGTGCCGGGTCAACGGCTGCTATCGTTGGCGTATGCGTACCACCGAGCTCATCGGGCCCGCCATCGAGCGAACCAAACAGATGCTGTTCCCGTTCAATGCGGGCACCTGGTTCTCACTGGGCTTCATGTTCTTCCTGCAGAGCTGTCTCGACGGCGGCGGTACCCCCAACTTCAACATCCCTTCTGGCGGAGGCGGAGGCGGAGGTAGCGGCGGCTCGTCTTCGCCGCGCAGTACCGATCCAGATACCGCCAACAGCATCGCTGACTTGCTGCATCGGCTTGGCAGCAGCGCCCATCACGCGAATGGAGACTATGATCCCTTTGCGCGGCTCGATGCCGGCGTCATCGTCGCCGTGGTCCTTGGGGTGCTGGTGCTGGCCATCCCGTTCGTGCTGCTCGCCCAGTGGCTGGGCGCGCGGGGGCAAATGATGAGCATCCGCGCCATCGCCACGGGGCAAAACAACATCTCCGAGGCCTGGAACGCCACGGCCAGCACCGCCGGCCGACTGTTTCGATTTCACGCCGCAATGTTTGGGATCGGTGCCCTGGTCTTCTTGCCGATCCTCGGCGTCGGTGCCCTCGCCATCGCCCCCAAGCTGTCGACACACGAGCCCGAGGCCGCGTTGAGCGCCATCCCCATGCTGGTGGGCCTCGGCTTCTTCATCTTCGTGGCCGCCATTCCCTTCATGCTGGTGGGCAGCATGGCGCGCAACTTCGTGGCGCCGCTCATGTTCAAGTACGACCTTGGTGCGCGGGACGGATGGAAGATGTTCTGGAGCGCCGCCCGCGCGCACGTCGGTCAAATCGCCGTGTTCTTGGTGCTGCGCATGGTGTTCGGTGCCATTGCTGGCATCGTCGCCATGTTGGCCACGGTGTTGACCTGCTGCATCGGTGCCTTGCCGGTCGTGCACCAAACCATCATGGCGCCCTATTTCGTCTTCGAACGCGCCTGGGGTCTTTCCGTGCTCGCAAGCCTCGGCCCGGATTTCGATCTCACCCAAGGTGGCTCTTGGGGCATCAAGCCCCCGATGCCACCTACCGGGTTTGGCGGCCCGACGGCCCAAGGCCCCGCGGGTTACGGCGGGCCCCAAGGCTACGGTGGTCCCACAGGCTACGGCCCTCCGAACATGCCTCCGGCTGGCGGCTTCGGCGGCCCTCGCGCCTAAGTACCGCGGCTCGCCAAGTCGATGGCAGCGTCGCGAAGGAGTCGCCTAGGCTCACGCCGCCACGCGATGCTTCCGTCTATTTTGGGACGTCCGTCGCGTCCACCGTACCCCGCGACTTACTTTAGCGGCACCGGGGCGAGGCCAGCCCCCATGCTTCCTGGTGTGCCACCACGATTCAGTGCATCACCCAGGCCAAGTTGACCAATGTTGTTGTCCCCCCAACACTTGATGTCTGCGTTGTCGAGACGAGCGCACGTGTGGTCGACTCCGGCAGTCAGCCGCGTCGCCAACCGACCGGGACCAAGGTCGACAACTGGCAAGCTCGCCCCCATCTCCCCAAGCTGGTCTCCACGGGCCTGTGTATCCCCGGAGCCGAGCTGACCGGCGCTGGCTTGCCCCCAACACTTGACCGCGCCGTTGTCGAGAAGCGCACAGGTGTGTCGATACCCCGGAGCAATTTGCAAGACCGTACGCCCCGGTCCAAGGTCTAGCGCGGCCAAACCGACGCCCATGTGGGCGGGCTGGGTGCCGCGGTCCTGCAGCGTGCCGTCACCGAGCTGGGCCCCATCGTTCTGGCCCCAACACTTCGTCGAACCATCATCGAGGCGCGCGCACGTGTGATTGCCTTTGGAGGCAATGTCCACTGCACTTCGACCGGGGCCGAGGTTCACCGCCGGCAGATTCGCGCCCATTTGCGCAGGCGCTCCGCCGCGCGCCTGAGAGTCCCCGAGGCCGAGCTGACCGTAAAAGTTGTTCCCCCAACACTTCACAGAACCGTTTTCGAGACGGGCACAGGAATGCACGTCCCCCGCGGCCAGCTGCACGGCAGTTCGGCCAGGTCCAAAGTCCACGGGCGGCAGGTTAGCCCCCATCTCCCCTGGCCCACTGCCACGTTCCACGAGATCGCCAAGGCCCAACTGTCCGCCATTGCCGGCCCCCCAACACTTGACGGTGCTGTCGTCCAGGCGGGCACACGTGTGAATGGCACCACCAACGATTTGCAGTGCGGTGCGGCCGGGGCCAAGGTCTACCGGAGGGAGGTTCCCCCCCATTTCGCCCGGCCCATCGCCCCGGTGAAATCGGTCTCCCAGACCAAGTTGGGCTTCCGTGTTGTGGCCCCAGCACTTGACCTGACCGTTGTCGAGTCGTGCACAGGTGTGAAGCGGCGCCACGGCGAGCTCCAGCGCGCTGCGACCGGGACCTAGATCTATGGCTGGCAGGTTCGGTCCCATCTCGTTGGGACCGTCACCTCGGGGTTCCGTATCGCCCAGTCCGAGTTGGCCATTTTCGTTGCGTCCCCAACACTTGACAGCCCCCTCATCGAGCCGAGCACACGTGTGATATGCGCCGGCCACCACCTCCGGCGTGGCAGCCGTTGACCCGGCGTCTGCCCCATCGCTTGAGTTCGCGTCACTCGGCCCCCCGTCCTGCTGTGGGACGACTTGACTTGCATCGGCGTCAGCGGCGCCGGCTTCTCTTGGGACCCCTGGCACGAACGGAGGCTCACCGGGGAGTGTGCATCCATCAGGCCCTGCGCACGTTGCCGGGTCGATCTCCGCGGGAACACAGCGACCAAGATGGCTACAGGTGGTATCCGCGCTGCAAAGGATCCCTTCGCAGGAGAGGTAGAGCACCACCGGAAGCTTGAGACGCTTGAACGCAGCAAAGCTCAGCTTCCGCCGAGCGACAATGCAGTCCTTGGGATCCCCTTGGTCTGTACAGGAGGACGCCGGCCTGCCGCGCAAGCCCATCGCGACCCGGACCGTAACCTTGCCATCGCGTGCGGCATCACCCGGCGTAACGATGACATTGCCAACCTCACCGTCCCCCAGCCAAGGCTCCGAGGCCTCGACGAGCGGAGCACCCGCGACGCTGGACCGCCCGGACCACACTGCGACGCCGACGCCAGTCGCGTAGGGCACGTTGGTGCGCAAGACGACGTCCACTTGTGTGGCATCCCGGCATGACGTGACGAGGATCACACAGAGAGTCGTGAGGAGTACCAGCGAGCGACGCATGACCCTAGCAGGGTACCATTCGGAGCGTCGAACCGCCGGGACTCGCATGGTTCGTCCGAACCCCACGGAGCTTCGCGCCTCTCGAAGGCAGCCGAGTGTCTCGGCTCCTTGCGAGATCCCCGCACGCCGAGCTCACCCAGGCGCGCGCAAGAACCGCACGTAGAACCGCGCGCCATCGTGCGGCTCTACGTGGTGAAGCATCTCGGGCGCAATGGCGCCTGGGACCCCCGGATGCAACACAAACGAGGTTTGCTCTGGCGCTTCGAGCACATAGAGCACGCGCCCACAGGTAACCACGAGCTCGCCCCAGACGCCCCCTTTGGTGCTGTGGGCTTTGCGGAGCCCCGCCGGCGTGCTTTTTGTGTCGAACACCGCCGTACGCTTGTACTCGATCAGGCCTGCAGGCAGCTTGGGCATGCGGCACAGGTGGCATGGCAACAGCGCACCAACGCGCGCTTGCCGCCCTTCGTTGCTGGTGACCCAAGGGCGTAGCTCGAGCGGCGGACGATGGCGCACGTGCTGGGAATGCCCGCAGGCAAGCTCGGCAACCCAGGCGGCCTCGTCGTCTTGATGAAAGGCCACGATGGCCGACTCGGGTGCGACAGACATGACCGAACTCCTTGCCACAATGCCGACCCGCGGCAACCCGTGCTCAGGTCGACGGCAACAACGGCGGCCGAAAGCGCTTGAGCGCAAGGCTGCTGCCCAGCACGAACAGGCTGCTCGCGCTCATGGCCAGGGCCGCAAGCGCCGGCGAGACCCCCACAGCCCAAATGGGCGCGAACGCCCCCGCGGCCAGTGGAACCAGCGCCACGTTGTAGCCATAGGCCCAAACGAAATTTCGGCGAATGGTACGCAGGGTGCGTCGAGACAAATCATAAGCGGCCACAACGGCCGACAGATCGCCCCGGAGCAACAAGATGTCGCCTGCTTCTTTGGCAACGTCGGTACCAGTGCCCAGGGCAATGCCCACGTGGGCTCGGGCCAGCGCCGGGGCGTCGTTGATTCCATCGCCCACGAAGGCAACGCGCTGCCCTTGGGCCACACGGTCGGCCACCACGCGCGCCTTGTCCGTCGGGGATGCCTGGGCCACCAGATCTTCGATGCCCAAGAGCGATGCGACATGTGAAGCCGTGTCTTTGGCATCGCCGGTGAGCATGAGCACCGAGAGACCGCGGGCCTTGAGCGCGGCGACCGCGGCGTGGGCTTCGGGCTTGGGGGTGTCGGCAACGCCCAACACGGCCACGAGCGCGCCGGCGATGGCAACCCAGACGGGCGTGGCGCCTTGTGCGCCCAGGCGCTGCGCGTGCTCTTGCCCCCAGGCGACATCAACGCCATGCGCGCGCAGCAGCGCCTCGTTGCCAACCAAGACCAATGCACCTTCGACGGTGCCAGAGATCCCCTGCCCCGGCACCACGGTCACAGCTTGCGCGGGCGCAAGCGGACCAACATGCTCGAGAACCAGTGCACGCGCCAAGGGGTGCTCACTCTGGGCTTCGACGGCGGCCACATGGCGCAGCACGTGCTCTTTGGCTTGGCCCGACGCGAGCACCAACTCGGCCAGCCGGGGCTTGCCCTGCGTGAGTGTGCCCGTCTTGTCGAAGACCACGAGCGTCGCGCCGGCCAGCGCCTCGAAGGCGCCGCCGCGGCGCAAGAACACTCCGAGCTCTGCGGCCTTGCCCGTGGCCACCACGATGGCCGTGGGCGTAGCGAGACCCATGGCACAGGGGCACGCAACCACCAGCACCGTGACAGCGTGCACCACCGCTTGGCTCAGCGCCGGGGCTGGCCCCAGTACGAGCCACGACGCAAACGTGACGCAAGCCACCCCGATGATGACGGGCACGAACACCTGAGCAATGCGGTCGGCCAAGAGCTGCGCGTTGGGCTTGTCGCGTTGGGCGTCTTGCATGGCCCGGACAACTTGCGCGAGCACCGTGTCTTTGCCCACGCGCGTGGCAACGAAGCGGAA
>JBIKNA010000691.1:0-2816 GCA_044358965.1 Polyangiaceae bacterium | reverse complement strand
CGGTGGCTTCGCCGCCGACGAGGCGAACCGCTTGCGGACCTACGCCCTCGAAGGCGGCAACGTGTTGATCGGCGCGAGCCCCAACACCAAATCCGAGGCGGGGCAGGCCTTCGAGGGCACTGGGCTCGAGCCGGTACTCGCCCCCTTTGGCATCGTCATGGTGCAGGCGCTGGTGCTCGAGCACGACGAGGCCAAGGTGCTCGGTGCGGCCGGCGTCGACTTCGAGGCCGAGGCCCGGGCGCACGCGCTCACTGCGGGGCTCGTTGGCAAGAGCGAAAACACAATGGTGCCGCGCACCAAAGTCCGGGCCGCGCGCCCGCTACGGCGGCTGGTCGAGCCCGGTGCGCCGGCGTCCTTCGAGCTCTTGGTCACCACGGACAAGGCGCTTGCGCTGACGGACCTTGATGTGCCGGAGGGGCGCCCGGCGCAGCGGCGCGACAAAGATCTCTCGGGGCCCTTCGCCGTGGCCATCGCCGCCGAGCGGCCCAAGGTATCGGCCTCGGCGGCGCACGGCCCGCGCATGGTTGTGCTTGGCAGCACGGCCTTTTTCGCGCCTTACAATTGGCAAGAGCCGCTTGGCACCCGCGGGGCCGCGGTCTTGGTCGACAACGCCATCAGCTGGCTCTCGGCCCGTCCGGCCATCGTCGATGTGCCCGAGAAGGCCCAGGTGCCCGCGGGAATCCGTATCTCCGAGGGCTCGCGCAAAGAGATCCGCATGTACGTGCTCGTGTACATGCCCGCCGCGGCGCTTCTGCTGGCCCTGGCGGTCCTGCTGCGGCGGCGCAGCACCGAGCGGGTGCCGCACGCGCCGGCACCGCCACGCCGACCTAGAAAGCCCAAAGCATGAGCGCGCCCGGCCGCGGCGTGCACGCCTCGACGCTGGGGCTATTCGTGCTGGTGTTGGGGCTTGCAGTATATATGTATGTTACACGCGACAAGCCCGGGGGAACGGAGCTCGCCACCCGCGAGGGAAACCTGTTTGCTTCTTGGCGGCGCGAGGACATCCGAGAGGTATCCTTCGAGGTTGCCGGCGAGCGCGGCACCGTCGAGCGGCGCCCGGGGGCATCGAGTCCCTGGGGCTGGAAGTCACCCTGGACTGTGCCGGCGGACCCGGCCAAGGTCGATGCGCTCACTTTGGAGCTGGAGCGCGCCCGCCCCCTGCGGCCAGCGCAGCCTGACGCCCTCGGGCCTGCGCGCGCCAAGGTCACGGTGCAGATGGGCGCCGTCACGCACACGATTGTGCTGCATGGCGAATCCCCGAGCCCTGAGGGGTCGGCCTACGCCCGCGTCGGCGACAAATCGTATGTGGTCTCCAAAGATCTGGCACTCGCGCTGCTGACTCCGCTCGATGGGTATCGCGAGAGGGCGCTTGTGCCCTCGTCGCTGCTCGCTCCTTCGGTGTTGCGCCTGCGGACACCTGCCTTTGAACTCACCCTCGAACGGCAGGGCGAAGCCTACTTTCGTGCGGGCCGAAGGGCTTCTCGCGAGCAGATCACCCAGACGCTTTCGGCCCTCGGCCAGCTTCGGGTCGATGCGTTTCTGTCTGGCGCCACCAAAGAGCAAGACGCCGCACCCATGTTGTCCCTTCGACTCGAAGCACCGGGGCTCTCTCCGGTGGAACTCGATCTCGGTGGCGCTTGCGGAGACGGCGGCGTCGTGGCCCGGCGCAAGGGCGAGATCCCCCTCGTGTCGTGTGTGCCCGGTGCACCCGTGCGCGCGCTTCACACGCGTCCCGCGGCGTACGACGACGCCAAGGTCTTCGCCAGCGCCGCCGACGAGACCGCAGAGTTTGCCATCGAGGCGCAGGGGGTCACCGTAGACCTGGCGCGGCGAGGGTCTGGCTTTCATCTGCGCACTCCCGAGGACCGGGACTTGTCCGCCGAAGAGGCCGAACACGTCACACGGCTGCTCGCATACACCCTGGGCATCAAGGGGATCGAGCCCGCGGCCTCGGCGCCTGCTGCGTCGATCCCGCGCACGCCGCTGGCCAACATCACGCTGCATGCCGGCGAGCGCACCGAACACGTCCAGGTCTTTGCGGGGGGGCAGATCCGCCGACACGACGACGGCGTTGTGCTTGCCGTGGACCCCGAGGCCATGGTGCCGCTCAGCTGGCCGCGGCTTTGGACCCGATCCGTCCGCGTGTTCCCCGTGCACGTGAGCCGCGAAGACCCGAGTTCCCTGGGCGCGGACTGTGGCACCACTGCTTGGCGCGTGCAGCGAGGCCCCCAAGGCTTCGTTTCGGTATTGCCCCAAGGTGCCCGGGTCGACGGCGCCCGCGCGGTCGCGCTCTTGGATGCCTCATTGCAACTGCGCGTCGAGCGCTGGGTGGCGCCGCAAGACGATGGCGCCTACGGAACCCGGACCTCGAAATGCCGTGTGTCGTTCGGGGGCACGCACGACGGCGGCAACACCCTGCACACGCTGATCATCGGCACCGAGAGCGGCGATTCCTTCTTTGCCCGCGTCGAGGGCGCCGAGCCCGTGATGCGCATCAGCAAGGCCTTCGTGGCGCTCGTGCGGTCGGGGGTTCGCTAAATCACCGAGCATGGTCTTCGATCAAGCTCAGCGATTTAGCTTCCTTTGTTGTCGGAGGACGCTGTCCTCCGCCCCAGAGGCATTGCCGCTGGGGCCCTACCTCCTGCATCTCCTGCATTTGGGTCCCAACCCAAATGGCGCCCGGCGTCTGGAGTCGAACCGCGCTCGGTCATTTAGCGCCGCCACGCCCTTTTGTTGGCCGGGGCAGCCGCGGCCCGCTATTTGACGAAAGGTGATGCAAGCACTCGCGGCGCGAGCCTTTGGGGCTTGGGACCCAA